>JAFUSC010000056.1 GCA_017467705.1 Prevotella sp.
TCGGAATAATATTCAAAGAGAGTATCGAGAAGAGTTTAGAAAATATGACGATGACAACAAATTTGATTATTATCAAAAAATAATTGAATCTGGCAATTGGTCATATATTGAATTTGCAAAAGAAATAGTAAAATATGCACAACTCTTTAGAATTGTATTTACTGGAAACGAAATAAAAGAATCGTCAGATTCATATAAAACACCATTGAATAGGTTGCTGCTTGCAATATATACTTTGGATGTACATACTGCTATACCATACATATTATACATTCTTAGAAATGTAGACAACAAAACTGCCCAAGATGAGATTTTTTCTCTTTTGGAATCATATATTGTTCGTAGAGTCATTACAGGTGCAGTGTCCAACAATTACAGTGATTTGTTTACTGAAAGCTTGATTGGACAACAAATTTGCACTTATGATGGTTTATGTGATTACCTCGGAAACAAGGAATCTCAAGAATCATTACACATGCCCTATAATTCTGAAGTTGAGGATGGAATTAAAACAAACAAAAAATTGTCAACAGAGAAAGCAAAAGGTATCCTTTATTTGATGGAATCCAAATTGAGAGAAAACTATTCAAGCCAAACAGCTCTTTTGCCGTTTTCTCAATATACATTAGAGCATTTGATGCCTCAGAAATGGGAAACTAATTGGAAAGTGCCCAGTGGATTGTCTGAAGTAGAGTCAAAAGAGTTTACTATAAAAAGGAATTCAGCCATTGCCACGTTAGGTAATTTGGCTATTATAACTCAAGGTCTAAACACCAAAGCAAGCAACAAAGCTTGGCGTGAAAAGCTCTCTTCTGGTCTCAAAGAAAAAGCAGCCGATCTAATAACAATGAAAGAAGTAATTAAGAAAAGGTCATGGGATGAGGATACCATAGAAGAACGAGCCAAAAGGTTGGCTGACAATGCAAACGAAATCTGGTTTAATAACATCTCTGTAGAAGATTCTGATCTCGAAACAAACGAGAAAACGAATGGTAAGAAGAAACGCTCTCCTAACAAACTGATTCGCATAGAATATCCCAATGGAGATTTTATACAGAAAGATAAAGCAAACGAGACGCTTATAGAGTTTATACGACGTACAGGATGTAATAGAGTCAAAGAATTAAACATAAAAGTAGACTATAACAATCTTGTTTCTGAAGCAAAGGATGGCACGAATTCATCCGAGTTTCATAAAGTAGACGATAAATGGTTTATTAATACACATAGTAGTAGCCAAGCCAAAGTTAAACAGATAAAAACTATTTCACAGGCTTTAGACTTACAAATTAAAGTGTACTTGCTGTAACTTTTGTAGATTTCTGTTATTTCCCCAAGTCTGAAAAAAATAATGTTTATTGGGATTACTGCTTAACTTCCAAGAGTTAGTGGGTAACTACAATACACTTAGTGGGTAACTCGAAATGAAGTGGTAGAAAATGAGAATTGTAACTTTGCAAACGAAATATGAAGAAAAAAGAGATGAATGACATTCAGAAATACGAAAAGTGGGGAAACCTGTTTGCTGGGCAGAGTTGGGTTCATTTATTCAATTCAAATGCCCCTGTAAGTGCATTGGTAATTCACAATGGGTTGGAATGTGTTAAGGCAAAATGAAACTGAGCGTACTTCAAGACAACAAGCATACCGATGCAGAAAAAGAAAATCGCCTGAAAGAAATTGACATTGAGATTCATCAAACAGAAGAAATAATGAAGCATGACCTTGAATATAGAGGCCTGTTGATGCCATAATCATTAGTTAATATGAGTAAGATAACAGCGAAAGAGTGCCAGAACGTTGAGTATAAGCGGAGCTGGAAAGACGAATATCTGAAGTGGATTTGCGGATTTGCAAATGCACAAGGAGCGACTATGTTTATTGGTGTGGATGATGATTTGGAACTATATGGACTCAAGGATGCAAAACGGCTGTTGGAGGACATCCCTAACAAGATCACCACGACAATGGGACTAGTAGTAGACGTTGACCTGCACGAACAGGACGGGTTGGACTATTTGGAAGTGACAATAGTACCTTCTAACGTCCCTGTCAGCTACAGAGGCAAGTACTACTACCGTTCGGGCAGTACCCTTCAGGAACTGACAGGAACAGCTCTGACGGATTTCTTGATGCGCAAGCTGAACATAACATGGGATGCTGCAACGGAAAAGTCGGCAACATTAGATGACATCGACCAAGAAGCAGTGAAGTATTTCCTGAATTCAGCTATTCGTGAAGGGCGAATAAATCAGTCTGCAAGAGATTTGAGTACCGATCAATTGTTGCGTAGACTACACCTTATCAACGAAGAGAATGGACAACTTACCCTTGCAGCCCTACTGCTATTTGGCAAGGATGTTGAACGGTGGAACATGACTGTTGCATTTCGATTAGGGCGATTTGGGAAAAGTCAGGCAGACCTGATTTTACAAGACAGGATAGTCTGTCCACTGATAGAAATGCCAGACCGAGTGATAGAAACATTGCGGAGTAAATATCTTGTATCTCCCATCCATTATGAGGGATTGCGACGTAAAGAACCATTGGAGATACCTGAGGACGGTTTGAGAGAAATGCTCTGCAACAGCTTGATTCACAAAGACTATACTGGGACCTTTGTGCAGATGAAAGTGTTTGATGACCACATTACGTTGTGGAATGGCGGCACGCTACCTCCTGGCTATACGGTAGAGAAACTGATGAAACCGCATGAGTCCCACCCAAGAAATCGGCTAATGGCAAACATATTTTATCTTGCTGGTTTTATCGAGGCATGGGGTCGTGGTTATGAGAAGATACGTGAGGCGTTCCAAAAAGAGAATCTGGAGATTCCAATGTTTGAAGAAGTGCGAGGGGGTGTGATGGCTACGATAAAACGTGAAAGATTTATATTGATACAAGCGAAAAGCGAAATCATAGAAGGCGAAAGGAATGTCGTAGATAATGTCGTAGACAATGTCGTAGAAAAACTATCTGAACGCCAGATAATTATATACAAATTAATCAAAAAGTCTGCCATAGACAATGTCGTAGTAACAGCAAGCTCTTTAGCTAACCAAATGAGTCTGTCTCCGCGAACCATACAGCGTGACTTGACCAAGCTAAAGGATTTGAATATAATTAAGCATAAAGGGCCTGATAATGGAGGTCACTGGATAATTCTAAAAGATTTAAAATTGCGGATGGACTAAGATATGAATAAAAACACGATTGACTTTGATCGTCTGTCCAAGACAGAATGGGTAATTATGATCATCATGCTGCCGATATTCGTCGTGGTGGCTGGGGTTGAGCATGTCATTGCGAAATTAACCGGGCTGACATACAATGAGGTGAATATCATCGTTTACTACTTGCTGATTCCACTGTCATGGACTGCGATGATTGATTACATCACAATGCTGCCATTCCTTACGCCGATGTATATCATTGCATGGGGCATCTTCCTGTGGAAAGACCCCATGAAATTCCGAGACCGGTGTGATTGGGCTTTCGATAAGTCGGTGGATTTCCTTCTATATTTCAAGAAAATCGGGTGGAACTATATTGTCAGCTCCGTCATCATCTGCGTTGTTGTTCCTGTACTGATTTACGTGGAGCTGATCTATGCGCTTCTGAAGTCCTGCTAATCTGTCTAAATCTGGCAACCTTCACGAAGGTTAACGTTTCTTAAATTCGTTAAATTCTAAATAAGAAAGGCGTCAGGAAGGCCGTCGGCCTGAAGAAAGTCAGGTTCAGACCCGAAAACGGGGCTAAATTTGGGATTCAAACTAAAGCACTTTATTTCAACGAATTACGTTTTTCGGCATTGCGGAACGGCCACGCACGACCAACAAAAGGGCCACAGTAACACTGCAAAAGGGCCACACTAACCTGATTACTGTGGCTCTTTAACCAGATTACTGTGGCCCTTTTGCAGTGTTACTGTGGCCCTTTAACAGGAAAACAGCCTTCGTCCGACCCTGTAAACTGCCATCCGAAGAGGTGAAAACCGGTATTTTCATCAGGAAAAGCAAAACTTTCCGATTTTTCAGAGCTGTTTCCGAAGTGTTAAAATCCGAGCTTATTTAGACAAATCTGTCAAGAGTCAATGGCTGCACCTCGGCTGCGTGCTCACTTTTTACGCTTCTGTGTGTACCAGTCGCGCATGACGTAAAAGGCTTTCTTGCGCTGCCCTTGGTCGGACACAAGGCCCTTGCGGTTGAAGTAATCCTGCACATGAGGGAGCGGACGGCGCGGTGAACGGAAGTCTTTCAGCACCCACGGACAGGTGCCTGCCAAACCTTCAATCTTGTCAAGCATTTCCAAGTTCTCACGATAGAGGTTCTCTTGGAACTCTTCCGTCCAGCGTTGCTCCACCGGACCGTGCAGACCAGCGACGGCACCACCGCCGAACTCGCTGACAATGACAGGCTTCTCGTAAGGCACTTCCCACGTCATGCGGCGGGCATCGTTCACATCACGATACCAACCGACATACTGATTGAAGCTGACCACGTCGACATGTTCATGCATATTGTCGTGCAGACGGTTCACATAGTTGGATGCTGACATCACCTCCATGGCCATGCTGATGAGACGTGTGGCATCCTGCGTGCGTGCATAGCTGGCCAACCGTCCTAAGAAACGGTCACGCGCTCCACTGTGAGGCGTCTCGTTGGCAATGCTCCAGATGATGATGTTGGCTCGGTTATGGTCACGGCTGATCATGTCGTGCAACTGACGTTCAGCGTTCTGATAGGTTTTCTCGTTGCCCCATGAGATGGTCCAGTAGACAGGAATCTCCGACCATACCAGCATGCCCTGTCGCTCTGCCACGCGGACGGCGTGCTCAGTATGCGGATAATGGGCCAGCCGCAGGAATTTACACCCCATCTGAGTCGCCCATGACAGCAATGTGTCAGCATCGGCAGCCGACATTGCACGGCGGTTGCTGTAGGCAGCCTCCTCGTGCACGCAGACGCCGCGCAGGAAGATGGGTTCCCCGTTCAACAGCAACTGACGCCCACGTGTCTCAATGGTGCGGAAACCTATCTCGTCATTGATGCTCTCATCGCCATGCGAAAGCCGCACAGCATAGAGCTTCGGCTGTTCGGGTGACCAGAGTTGCAGTTTCTTAGCCTTCACGCTTGCGGTTGCCACACCACTGGAGTCAGTGGTCAACGTCTGCCGTATCTTCAGTTCGGGGATGCTGACTGTCACCTGTTCGCCAGCCTGTTGGCGGTTCAGTTTGACGCGCAGGTCAATCTGCCGGGCATTGCCTTTGGCCAGTTGCACCGTGTAATCCTCAACATACGTCGGGGGAACCTGCAAGAGCAACACGTCACGTGTGATGCCGCCATAGTTCCACCAGTCGAAGTTACGGGTGGGCACAGCATCCTGATAGCGTTTGTTGTCCACCTTGAGAATGACAAAGTTCGTGCCTTCGTGCACCAAATCCGTCACGTCAAAGCAGAAAGGAGTGAAGCCGCCCACATGTCTTCCTACTTCCTTGCCGTTGACAAAGACGATGGCATCGTAGTTGACGGCGCCGAAGTAGAGGAGCGTGGAGAGTGGAGGGTTAAGGGTGGAAGGTGGAGGGTTAAGGGTGGAGGGTTGAGGGTTAAGCGTGAACTCACGTCCGAACCACACTGTACCCTCATAGAAGAGCAGCTGCGGGTCGGCGGTGTTCCAGTCAGTAGGAATGTTCATCACGGGCGACTCGTCGAAGCTGTACTCAATCAGGTCTGACGGACGCTGCGGTTTCGCATTGCGGAAGTAGCCCCACGGTGTGGGTTGCATGCGATAGTCGTAGTATCCCTGTTCCTGCACGTCGATAAAGTAATGCCATGGGCCGTTCAGGCTCATGACATTACGTGCAAAGACATTCTGCGGCGGTGCTACTTCCGTGGCTTTCGGCCCGTCGGCAGCATGTGTCGACAGGCTCACCGTCAGCCCCACTGTCAGTAACAACAGCCTTGCTAATCTCTTATTCATGCTCATCACTGGGGGAACATGTTACAATTTCACACTCAGTTCCTTGCCGTTATAGTTCACCAGCTTGCCCTCGGGGGTGTCGAGGTTCAGGGCGCGGGCATTGTCCTTCGTGACGAGCACGATGTTGAACTGGCGCTGCTTCAGCATGCCCTTGAACGAACCCTGACGCTTGGCGAACGTAACTGTGCGCGTGGCATCATCGTACTGGATGTTGATGGTGGCGTACTTTCCCTTTTCGTAATTGTAGTTCACGCCCTCGTCCTCATAAAGCTGGAACTCACCATTCTGTCCGGCATAGACATAGAGGTTGATCAGCTCAGCCGGTTTCTCGTCGCTCCACTCCATTTCAGGACCGAAGGGGATAATGGCACCTTCGCGGACGTAGACAGGGATGCACTCATAAGGAGCATCTACCACCAGCGTCTGGCCCCCGTCGATGTGCTGACCGGTGTAGAGATCATACCAACCCGTCTGCTGCGGGAAGTAGACGGAACGGTTGCGGGCCTTATAGTAACCCACGGGACAAGCCATCAGTGCCGGGCCGAACATCCACTGGTTGCCGATGTTAAGCACATTCTCGTCGCCGTTGAAGTCCATGACGAGCGCACGCATCAGCGTGTAGTCACGGAAGTGGGCCCAACCTGCCAGCGAATAGAGGTAAGGCATGAGGCGATAACGCAGCTTGTCGTAGTAGACGAACGACTTATAGGCGGGGTGCTCGTCGGGCACGATGTTCCAAATCTCGCGCGTAGGCCACTGACCGTGGCTGCGGAACAGGGGGATGAACGCACCAAACTGGTTCCAACGGGTCTGCAGCTCGCGCCACTCCTTCAGGTCTTCGTTCTCAATGCCCTTGTCGTTGAAGAGCTGCTGGGCTGCCACGTAACGCTTCTCCACGCAGAAGCCGCCCTGATCCATGCCCCAGAAGGGAATGCCTGACATGGAGTAGTTCAGTCCGGCGGTCATCTGTGCACGCATGTCTTCCCAACGGGTGCCGATGTCGCCGCTCCACGTAGCCGTTGAGAAGCGCTGCTCGCCGGCGAAACCGCTACGGGTGAGCAGGAAGACGCGCGGTTCGTCGCTCTTTCCTTTATAAACCGAGCGCTGACCGTTGTAGATAGCGTCGGCATTGACAGTCGAGTAGGCGTTGAAGTATTCGGTAGCCGTGCCCAGTGCCGTGGGGCCGCAAAGGGCCTTGCGATACCACATAGGCGTGCAGTCGCGCACGTTAGGCTCAGAAGCATCCATCCACCAAGCATCCACACCGGCAATGCCGTCGTGATTGTACTTGCTGTAGAGGTTCTCGTCCATCTGACGCCAGAACATCTTGCGGGCACCTTCGTCGTAAGCATCGTAGAACGAGCCGCGGAATCCCAGCCAGTCGTGGATGTCGTCCTTGATAGCCTGATGATACATCCAGCCGTTAGCATCCAGTTCTTTGTAGTTATCCACGGTGTCGTAGAACTTCGGCCAGACACTGATCATGAAGCGTCCGTGCATGGCATGAACAGAGTCGAGCATGGCCTGCGGATTGGGATAGCGCGAAGACTCAAACGTATGGTCGCCCCAAGAGTCGAGCTTCCAGTAGTTCCAGTCCTGCACAATGTTGTCAACGGGAATATGGCGGCGGCGGAACTCTGCAAGATTGTCCTCAATGTCTTTTGAACTCTGATAACGCTCACGGCTCTGCCAGAAGCCCAGCACCCATTTGGGATAGAGTGAAGCCTTGCCTGTCAGCGTGCGATAGCCGCTGATGACTTCATCAAGATTCTGACCGGCAATGAAGTAATAGTCCATATCACGTGCCATTTCGCTCCAAATGCTCAGCTGTCCACGCTCTTGTTCGCTGCGGGGCTTAGCCACACGCAGGCCGCAATAAGCCTCACCGCCGTCAGGTTGCCACTCAATGCGCAACTGAGCCTTGCGGCCTTGCGGCAGTTCAGCAGAGAATTTATAGGTATTAGGATTCCATGCCGTGCGCCAACGCTCAGGCACCACTTCCTTACCGTCAATATAAACCTTGATGTAACCGGAATAATAGAGAATGAACTGATGAAGAGCTGTCACCTCGGCTGCACTGGAGGGC
Source organism: Prevotella sp. (assembly GCA_017467705.1). Lineage (GTDB taxonomy): Bacteria > Bacteroidota > Bacteroidia > Bacteroidales > Bacteroidaceae > Prevotella. Next base: position 8,066 of record JAFUSC010000056.1, read on the forward strand.
ACTTCAATGAAGCCCTCATACACCACGTTGGCACCGTCCAACTGGAAGCCCTGCGGCAGGTTCTTGATGCCACCGTTGTCGGTACTGACGGCAATCTCGCTCGTCATGGGATAGGCGTATTCAAAATAAATGCTGTCTTCGTTGCGCACCAGCTTCTGTCCGTCCTTGTCGGTGTAGGTACCTGTCAGGTGTCCCTCATGTCCTTGCTTGTCGTAGAGCTTGAAAGCATGGTTCAACTGTAAGTATTCCTCGGGCTTACCGAAACGGCAATAGCTATAAGAGTCCCACAGCACGCCGTAGTTCTTGTTTGACAGCACGAAAGGAACGCTGACCTTGGTGTTATACTGGAACAGGTCTTCGTTCTTGCCCTTCATGTTGAACTCCTCCGACTGGTGCTGACCGAGTCCGTAGAAAGCCTCATCAGCCGGCGAGTCGAACACCGTATGCCACTGCAAGCCGTGCTTCATCTCCTCGGTAATGGCGGGACCGCCCTTGAGTCCGTATTCACGCTCAGGAACAGTGAAGTCAGTGAAGTGCTTGCCGCCTGCGGTTTCCTTCAGCAACTGCTTGCCATTGGCATCGAAGAACGTCAGTTCACCCGTCTGTTTATTGACGACGACCGTCACGTTCTTGGCCTTCACGGTGACGCTGTTGTCATTCTCGCTGACGTCGAACTTCGGTTTGGCCGTCTGCGGGACAATCATCAGGCTCTTCGGCTTTTCGGGAAGTGCATCCTTCGACGTGGCTTGCACGCGGATAATGTTGTCGTTAATCACTTGCAGCCGCACGACTTTTGCTCCGTCAGCTGTCGGCTGCTTCATTTGGATGGTGACGTAGTTGTCTTTGACGGTGAAGTCGGCGGCCAGCATCACAGCTACTGCCATCGACAGGACACCTGTCATCCATGTTCTTAGGTTTTTCATTGTTGTTATTTTGTATGTTTTGTTTGTTTTCTTAGGGAGCGCGTTCAGTCTTCTATGATGACGGCTTCGGTGATTTCCTCTGCTTCATCTTGCTGCTCTACGGGCAGCGTGATGGTGAAGATGGTGCCGCCGCCGGGGTTATCGGCCAACGTGATGTTGCCGTCGTGAGCCTCAACGATGGCTTTCACGTGGTCAAGCCCGAGGTCATAGCCGCCAGTGTCCACCTTGGTGAAGGCGTGTTCCTTGAATTCGTCCTTAATGCCGATGCCATTGTCAGCCACCAACAGCTTCACATCGTACTCAGCCGGTGCGAAGATGCTGACCTGAATCTGCGCATCTTCAGGCGAGAAATGCACGGAGTTCTTCATCAGCTGCTCCAATGCCTGACCGAGCATGATGGGGTCGAAGGACATCTCACGCGATTCGATGGTCGTATTAAACGCGACGGAAGCCCGCATGCCTGCCGGTGCTTCGAAGCTGTCGCACAGGTTACGCACGAAGCTCACGATGTCGGCCTTCTCTTTTTGCAGCTCAATGGTCTCCGTCACAGTCTCCGGCTGGAGATTAGCGGCACTGTTTGCAGCCTCCATTTCCGAACGCACCTGACTGCGGATGTGGCGCTTCTCCGTCTCATGACGCAGGTTCTCGGCCTTCAGGCGCTGCATGAACTTGTTGTGGAAGTTCTTGCGCCAGAGCCAGAACAGACCGCCGCCCAGCAGCAAATAGAACAGGATGGCCCACCACGAACGGTAGAACGGCGGGGCAATGGTGATGTCAAGCTGACTTTCAATGTCGCCCATGGTGCCGTCGTCGTTGAGCATGCGCACGCAGAGCGTGTAGCTGCCGGCCGGCAGACTCATGTAAGTGACGCTGGGATTCTTCTCGTCCGTGCGGATCCACTTGTCATTAAAGCCTTCCAACTTATAGTAGAAGCGCGAACGGTTATGAACTTCGCCGCTGTTCGACGCGAGTTCAATGGTAAACTGATTCTCTGAGTATTTGAGTGAGAGTTCGCGGCAGACGTCCAGTGCTTCATCGAGAATGACACGGCCCTCGTACTCATCGCCCGGATTGATGTTATAGTCGAAAAGGCGCAGGCCACTGAACACGGGAGTCTCCTGATGTTTGCCTTCACCTATCTTGAGCGGGTTGATGATGTCCAGACCACCCTGTCCGCCGACGAGGATTCGCCCGTCGCTGGTGGCCCACACTGCACGCTCGTTGAACGGTCCGTACTGCAATCCGTCGCTGCTGTTATAGCTGCGCACGGTAAATGTCCATTCACCGTCTTCCTGCTGCTGCGGTATGACGTTCGAAACACCGTGCTCAGTGATGGCCCAGATGTTTTTCTTCTTGTCCTGAGTGAGGGCAGTCACCTTGGAGCCATAGAGTCCTGACTTCATGTCAATCAGCGTCACATGGCCCGTCTTGCGGTTGTGTATGAGCAAGCCCGCAGCCGAACCGTGCCACAACAGGTCACGTTCGTCCCACAATGCATCCGTAGCATGGGTAATATAGGTACTGGAGCTGGGGTCCTGCGGTATTTCGCCGTTCATGATCTGGAACGTATTGGGATTGATGACGGCAAAGAACTCTGACGAACCGGCCAGGATGTTGCCCTTGTAGGTGCAGCGTATTGACGACAGCCAGTCGCTCTTGAGGTTGGTGTTGCTGGTCATGAACGTGCGGAAGCGTCCCGTCTGCACGTCGAGCCGGTGGAAACCGGCACCCAGCATGGAGAGCCAGATGTTGCCTTTGCGGTCTTCCGTGATGCCCCACACGTTGTTGTTGGCCAGTCCGTCGGTCTGTCCGTCGTAGAGATAGTTCTGCCAGTGGCCTTCATGATAGCGCAGCAGTCCGCCCTCGTAAGTACCGAACCACAGGTCGCCGTTCTTCGAGCAGTAGGCATGCACGATGACATTGCTGTGGAAACCGCTGTTCTCACGGTTGAAGACGGTCTGCTCGTAGGTCTTGGGGTTATAGCGTATGATGCCATGGTCGTTGGTTCCCAGCCACCAGTTGCCCTCACGGTCTTCGGTCACGGCGTTGATGTCGCCCAAGTCCAGATGAATGAAGTTGGACTGCGCCTTAGAGTACTCATTGATGCCGTTCTTGTAGGAGGCAATCCAGACGCGCCCGTTCTGATCCTGATAGAGGTGCTTCACGGTGATGTCGTTCAGCGAGGCTTCGTCGCCCTTCGTGTTGATAAACTGGCGCACGTCCTTGTTGCGGGGATCAATGACAATGAGTCCGAAGTGGTCAGTACTCATCCAGACAAAGCCTTTCTCTTCAAACAGCATGTCGCAGACTATGATTTCGCGGGCGGGCATCTTGCTCATGTCAATGCCCAACAAAGCCATGCAGTTCTCCAGACCTGCCGTCAGGTGTTGCTGCGCGTCCAGCACATAAAGGTCATAGCTGCTGTTCATCACCCAGTAGTTGCCGCGCGGGTCTACATGCATGATGTAAGTGGTTGCTCCGGGATGATGCTTGCTGATCTCGTCGTTTCGCCACAGGATTTTTCCCCGGGGACCGTCCACACAGACGACTTCGCCGGTGCTGGAGATGAAGGTCACGGTGTGGTCTTTGTTCTCTACAAAGCTCGTAATGGCCAGATTCTTGGATATCTGGTCCACCTGATAGCCTTCATCAATGTGTGACAGTGTCTCCGTGACCGGGTTATAGTAGTAGAAGCCGTGGCCCACGGTCTTCACCCAAAAGCACTTCTGGCTGTCAATGAAGAGTTTTTCGATGATTCCCTTCATACCGAACTCGTTGAGCCGGATGTGCGGATTACGGTCGAAGCGCTCTGTGACGGGGTCATAGCAGCTGTAGTTGAAGCCCTGATTAATCCACAGATTTCCCTCGTTGTCCTCAAACACCTCGTCGATGCGGTTCGTGCGCAAGGTCGTGGTGTCACGGGCATACGACAGGAACGTCTTGATGCGATAGCCGTCATAACGGTCGAGACCGTAGGCCGTGCCTATCCACACGAAGCCACGGGAATCACGATAGATGCAGTTCACCTGCGAGTTACTCAGTCCGTCACTCGTGTCAAGATGGCGGAACTTCATGTCAGGGATGGTCTGCGCCTGAGCATGAAAAGGCAGAAAAGCAGAAAGGCAGAAAGGCAAAAAACCTAACAGGCAAAAAGGAAAAAGCCTTTTCACCAAGCCCTGCATCATGTTCTTCATCATTGTATTCATATCTATAGTTTTTTTAGTTTATCAGTATTCAGGAGACGGGAGTCAGGAGACGGGAGTCAGGAGTCAGGAGACAGGAGACAGGAGTCAGGAGACAGGAGTCAGGAGTCAGTAGTCAATAGTCTGCAATCTGTAGTCTGTAGTCTAAAGTCTGTAGTCTGTAGTCCGTAGTCTAAAGTCCGTAGTCTAAAGTCTGTAGTCTAAAGTCTGTAGTCTAAAGTCTGTAGTCTAAAGTCTATCTCATCTACAGTCAGAACGCTGGCAGGGAGTCGTTGCTGTTGGTCTTCACCGCCATGCACTCCATCTCGACGAGCCAGCCGGGACGGCAGACTGGGGCATGCACGATGATGAAAGCCTTATCAGCAAAGCGCTCCTTATAAAGCGCATGCACCACGGCATAGTCGGCCGTGTCGCGCAGATAGACTATCATCATGGCCACATCGTCATACGTGCAGTCAGCCTCAGCCAGCAGTGTCTCCACGTTTTCCCACATGCGGTGGGTCTGCTTCACCACGTCGCCCTCATGCATCACCTGTCCCTTGTTGTTGATGCTCGCCGTGCCCGAGATGAACACGTGGCGACGGTCGCGGTAGTCCACATAGGTGCCACGCTCGAAGCTCACGCCGTAGTCGCTCGTGCGGTTCAGGTGGCTGGGCGCATAGAGATAGTGCACCTGCTCAGGCTGTATGCCGGCAATGGCGTAGTTATCCATTTGCGACAGCACGTTGGGGTCCTGCTGACGCCCGCCGATGCCCGTGGAGGCAATGAAATGGGTGTCGCGCGTCAGGCCCTGCGTGAAGAACACCTGATTGCGGGCACGCACCACGCCGCCATAGTTCAGGTCAACATCGTTGACGAAGAGCCACGTGCGGATGGCATTGTCCTTCAGCGTGCAGCCCTCTTCCATCAGCTGCATGACGTATTCGTTGAACAGCAGTCGCATCTGGTACTCCGAGTTGGCGGCCAGATTGCAGGCGCTGCCGTTCCACAGGTGACGGAAAGCACCGTGGCTCACCTCGTAGAGTCCACCCTTGGTGACGGCTGTCGTCACGCCCGTCATCATGTAAGCCCAGAGTCCCACCTTCGTTCCGTCGAGCGGTGCCTGCTGAATGATGCTCTTCGCACAGTCCGTGACGTCAGCCAGCACGACGGCGTCAGCCTGATTAGCAGCATCACTCAGGAAGTAGCGCTTGAAGACAGCGTGCGCCCCGGTCAGACGATCCAGCAAGTCATGATAGGCAGACAGCACCGCCTCCAGCTGCTGGCCGAACGGGAGCATCGGGTCTGTCACATGTATCATGGCGTGATACTCACGCACCTCCGTATCATTATCAAAGCAAAAGACGTCAGCCCTCGCGCGGTCAAACGTCATGCGTATCAATTCGGTTTTCATTACTGTTTTACTTCTTTTGGCTACAAAGGTACAAAGAAGTGAGCAAAATGCCAAATTTCTTCGCAAAATATTCAATACGCCGACAGAAAACGCCCCTTCTCCCGATGGTCAACATATCTTTTTCCGGTTGACGACACCCCGCATTTTGATTGTCAATATCCCTCTTTTCGGTTGACAATATCCCTCTTTTCGATTGACAATGAGGCACTAATGGTTTGTCATATAGCCTATATTGATTTGTAATATAGTCTATTTCACGTTGTAATATAGTCTATTTTACATTGTAATATAGACTATTTTACATTGCAATATAGACTATATTACAAACCAAGTTTTGCCTTTTGTCAAGTCAAAAGAGCCATATTGCCAAGTAGAAGAAGGCATTTCGTCAATCGCAGGAGGGCATTTGTGACAACGGAAAAGAGGGTGTGTCAAAATAGGCACATCCTCTTTTTCTATGTTATTAATGTTGGCATAGGAGTCTATGCAGCTCTTTTTATGATTTGTGCGTTTTGTGTTCGTCCTAAGCCCCAAATTGGCTTATATGATGCCATATAAA
>JAFUSC010000057.1 GCA_017467705.1 Prevotella sp.
CCGCAATCCTCCAAAGCCTCAATGTTCCAGCAGACCAACGGCTTCCCGCAGAAAGGCTTGATGTTCTTCAGCGGGATGGACTTGCTGCCTCCACGGACGGGAATAAAGGCTATGACTTTCTGACTGTTTACCATTTCACCTGATTCTTCTTCAGCTTGTTGCGCTGCACCTTTTCTATATCCAGTATATCCTCACGCTTATAGGTCAGCGCCTTGGCTACTGCACGACAGTCGCGGGCCAGCTTACGAACGCCGTCTGGCTCGAGTGACGCAGCATGGTCGGTGCCCTTCCATGTACGGTCAAGCGTGTAGTGACGCTCCACGAACTCGGCACCCAAGGCAACTGCAGCGGAATCAACGGCAATGCCTAAGTGATGGCCTGAGAAGCCTATGGCCTTGACACGGTCGGCATACAGCTCACGCAGCTTGGTGAGTTCCAACAGGCAGATATCCTCAAATGGAACAGGATAGCCTGACGTACAGTCATATATCACAAGGTCTTTGTTGCGGCCTTTCTCCTCGAAGAAGGAAACAATGTTTTCCTCTTCCTCACGGGTCGTCATGCCAAAGGAGAGGTGTATCTCGCCATCGAAGTTGTCACACAGATATGTCAGCAACGGCTTGTTCAGGTTGCAGGCCGAGGGAACTTTTATGAGGGAGGGATGCAGGGTGCATATCTCCTTGGCAGAGGTCACGTCCCAAACGGAAGTGGAATACTCTATGCCGTACTCATTACACCACGCCTGCAGCTGACGATGCTGGTCAAGCGTGAACTCCAGGAACTCGCGGTGCTCTCCATACGTGGCGCCGTATGAATTCTCAGGATGCGGGTGTGGGGCATTATACTCCTCGGGTGTCAGCAACTCACGGTTACAACGTTTCTGAAACTTGACAATATCCGCCTTGCAATACAGGGCTGCTGTCATGATCATCTCGCGCGCTATCTGCATATCACCCTTGTGATTGCAGCCTATCTCTGCTATGATTTTTGGTGCTTGCATATTCTTTTCTTATCTGTATTTCTTGATTACTAAATCATTGTATCAACATCTGTATGATATTCCGTGTCCTTTTCTGTTTATGTATTGCCAGCATTGTCTTGAAAACATGCCAGGTAATACCATTACCTGGGCTGGGTAACGAGGTTACCGAGGCCGGGTAACGGTGTTACCAATGCTTGGTAACGATGTTACACGAACTGGGTAATTAAATGTTTATACGTACGTTCACCTGCGTAATGTCACCAAAAGCAGCAATTATCACAGCCGATGGAGGGCTTGTCGCTTGGTGATGAGGCTGACGAGGCGGTGGAGGTCTTCTGACTTGGGGGCGTGCTGGCGGACGTAGTCCTTGGCGGCTGTGCGGTAAGCGGGCTGGCCGGTGGCGATGAACAGTGCAACGTGCAGGTAGGCACGGACATCGGTGGCGGCACGGCTCTCACTGCGACCGTCGAAAACGGCCAGTTCGCGCTCTACGCGGCTCTGTTGTTCCGTGAGTCCCTGACGGTCGTGCCGCAAACGGGCACAGATGAGCATCATGGACAGGAAACGGCAACGCAGTGCATCGCCTGTGACGGCATGGGTACGGAAATTATAGATGTTGTCAAGCGTGGCGGCATCGGTCTTGATGCTCTCCGGCGTTTCCTTCCCATTGATGCGCCGACTGAGGATGTCAATCAGCGATTTCTGGAAACGGGTGACGAGATTGCTGTCACGTGACTGTTGTTTCTTCTTGTCGTCGTTCAGGTATTGTATGTCTTCGTTACGGACATCATAGAGCCGGACGGACATGGTCTCATTGAATATCTGGATGGACACTGTGAGACGCAGGCCCCGGCTGGTGCGATGTTTCTTCAGGATGGTGACGGTGCGTCCGCTGAAGGGGGTGGTGAGCAGTTTGACTTCTTCGTTCTCACCGACTTCGTCGATGGCCGGCCATATCTCAAACTTCAGGCGTTCGTCAGCACAGGCCTGCAGGAAGGTGTCCATCTCGCTCTGTGAAATGCTGACCCGTTGCCACTGCTTGTCGCGGAAGAACTGCAGATGGCGGTCGGTCACGTTCCACGGTGAGCGAAGCATATCGGCCAAATCGTCCTCTTCGGCGCGGACAAAGACGTAACGGTGAAGGGCTGCACGCACCTGATTGCTGTGTGTCGAGGTGTCAACAGCCTGCGACGTCTGCGGCTGTTGGCAGTTGGTGCCCGGCACTTCATCGATGGAGACACTTGGCTGTTCACCCGGCATGCGCCGCCTCAGGAACTGGTATGGCACGAAGTACTGAAAGGGCGTGCCGCCGTTTCTGTCACGCTGCAGGCTTTCCCTGCGCAATTGTTCCTCAGCATAGCCCGGATTCGATGAGGTCAGAAGAAACCACATCGGCATGGGCTCTGCCACTGCTTGTTGATTGTCTGTCAAGATGATGTCACTTTTTGGGCTCAGCGCGCTTCTTTCCCTCAGCACCTGCCAGCAGGCAGACGCTTTAAACCGTCAAAATCAGTTGGTTACGGAAAATGCAGAATCACACACCGCTTACCGAAATTCGGAAATAGCACTTACATGAGAGGCTTTTCTTCCGGTCTTTCCTAACCTGTCAGCCACGCTGTCGTTTCCTCCAGAGCGGCAGAAACAGTCCACTTCTTAGCATAGAGGTGGACACTTCTTAGCATAGAGGTGGACAACAAAGACGATTTTTTCACTTCAAGCCCAAGAAAAACCTATGATAATCGTCAATTATAGGGTGCATTTTTATTTTTTTGCAAAATAAATTCGTTTATTTCAAATAATCTTACTACATTTGCACCCAGAAATGTCCACCTCTATGCTAAGAGGTGGACATTTCAAATATTCCATCCATTAATTTCCTGTTTGCCTGGTCTATTTTGCTACTGCCTAACGACTTCAGGTATTTTCGTGTGGTCTGTTCAGAGGTATGCCCCATGGCTTCACTGATATAGGCCACGGGAATGTCCTCATGATAAGCCGTCGTTGCCCATGTGTGACGGGCGACATAAGACGACAGTTGGACGGACGACCCCATCATCTCTGACAGCAACCGGAGCTGACGGTTGTACTTATGAAGCGCCGTCTGGTATTGCCGGTGCTGTGCACGGGCGGACGTGGTGGTCAACACAGGAAACAGGAACGGCGTGCCCGTGGCATACTTGGCTATAAACGCCTTCATCAACGGTAACAGTTCGGCCTGTATGTGCTGGCCGGTCTTATGACGTTCATAGCACAGATAGCCATTCTGCAGGTTCTCACGGCGCAGGAAGGCGAAATCAACAAAGGGCAGACCGCGGCAGCAGAAACAGAAGATGAACGTGTCGCGTGCGAAGGTGAGCTCACGCAGCTGCCGCAGAAAGGTCTTGGTGCCGGGACGTTTGCCTAAGCTGACGAGGCCGGCGCGTATGTCGAGACCATGCAGACGTTTCACCGTACAGGAGTCGACGGCAATGCGGCGGGTCTCATAGACACCAGTATAGACGGTCGCAAAGGGATGGACACGTGACAAGCAGGCAAGGGACGGGTCACGGGCAACGGCTTTGTTGAACATAGCCTGCAGACTACGCATATAACAGGACGTCGTGTTTTTCTTCAGCCCGCTGGC
>JAFUSC010000058.1 GCA_017467705.1 Prevotella sp.
ACTACGACAGGATGATACAGAAAGGAAAGAAGAGACAGATTGCCATCAATAACGTAAAAAACAAAATACTACACATACTGGTGGCCATGGTAAGGAAGAAGGAAAAATACAATCCAAGCAGTAACAAGAAAGAAAATGTAAAGGATTTTGCCTTGTGTGTTAATTTTTAGTTAAACAACAAAAATCGTTTGGAATTTAGCATAGAATACGTGGGCACACCTCACATCCACTCGTCCCACTCTTTCAGGCCTTCGCATTGCCCCCATTGTCCAGAACGAGCAATGCGGACAGCCCACGCAAATGATATCAATCAACGTTTGCAGTTCACGAGTGAACACAATACGATGAAACATAATCATTCTACGTGGCATCCACCTTGCTTTTCGTGACAACGGATTCAAAGTTGCGAAGTTTGAAAGAGTCATTCCAAGCGTCAGTAAACGCCAATTTGTATATATGCCAGCCAAGCCACCATACGAGCGGGGTATTTGGTTAGCGAGTGTAAAGGTAATTGTTTTTGAGCTAATTCAATACATTCATTGCCCAAAAAGTGTTTGCAGAAGACTTTTTTAACATTAATTTACTCAACTGCTGTATCTCCGAAGCTTCGTCAACGGAGAGAAGAAATACATCAAGCAATAACGGTATATAGCCGTCTTTTCAATTGTTTCCCGCCGGTTTAATCATTTTAAATCGGCGGTTTTTGTCTGCAATATCATACTTATTGAAAAGTAATATACCACTTATTGCAAAGTAATAAGTAACTTATTGGTCGATAATAAGTAACTTATTACTCGGTAATAAGTGACTTATTACTTTTTAATATATCACTTATTACCTTCCTAAATCGGCAGAACAGCATAACAAAATCAACGGTTTCGGATCAGGAAACCGTTGATTCAGGATTTATAGGCCATTGACTTCGGATTCAGGAAGTCTGCGGATGAAAGCCTCATCGGGTCAGCGAGAACTTCAGCGAAAGGTCGAAGTCGTGCGTCGTGTGGGGTAGCTGCTGCTGGAGAGCAGCGGGGTAAATGTTCCGCCAAAGTTTTATCTAACTGATAATTTTGGCTCAAGAATCTTCGGTATTTTCAACGAATAAGTCATTTATTGTCAATACTTTTTGAAATTCATCGCTATGCAGGTTTTCCTTCAGGCCCCATGTCGTTATCAACACCGTTTGTACGTTATACTTGGTGTTTGTCTCCTCTTCGAAATCTGCAATTTTATTGGCAAGAGTTCTGCTGTCATCCTTATCCTGACGATATTCGTAGCGAGAGTATTTCATTTCACAAACATCAATAATGCCGTCAGCCCGCTCAATCAGCATATCTATCTGAGCGCCCGGATCCGACTTCTTGCTACGCCACGAATAGTATTTCGTGAGAATGGTGTCCAGTCTAAGCGACTGGATAATTTCCCATATATGGCACATACAAACACGCTCGAATGTCAGTCCATACCATGTATTCTGGACAGGCGTGTTGATGGTATGTCGCCAAAAGGCACGGTCTGTTACGGTGCCGTTGCAGAACGTGAGATAAAAGATGGTGAAGAAGTCCGTCAGTCGGTATATGCCTGAATTGATTTTTCCTCCGTTGCTGTGATGCGAAATTAAATCGCAATAGACAAGGTCTGCCAGCATCTTCGAGAGGTCTTCACCTGATGATATGCGCAATTTCTCGGAAATTTCCTTACGTGTCATACCCTGCCGACTCTTCGAAAGCAGCCGTATCACATCCATGTATTTCTCTGGATTGCTGAACAGCGACCTGTATAGCCTGTGGAACTCATCCTTCAATTCTGGGTCTGTGGCGAAATAGAGTTTGTCAATGTTCTCCGCCGCGCTCTTCGATGGATCGAGCAAAGAGAAGTAGTAAGGTACACCGCCCAAAGCCATATACAACTGTAGGATGGTCATGCGATCCCATTTGAAGTGCTTGGCCTTGAAATACACCTCCGACTGATAGAGAGTGAACGGTCTCAGGTGCATTTCATGGGTCACACGGCGGTGCAGACCACCACGGTTATCTATCACATTGCGAATCATCCACGAGGTAGCCGAACCGCAGATGACAAGAAAGACATTATCCTGCCATGAGGCAATGTTGTTCCAAAAGATGCCAAGTTCTTTCACAAACCTGGAGTATTCGATATCGAAGCAAGATATTTCATCGATGAAGATAACACAGCGTTTCTTTCTCTTGCATCGGGCTACGATGGTTCCCAGTGCAGCAAAGGCCTCATGCCAGTTTTGAGGTGCCGGGCCTTTGTAGCCATGTTTCTGTAATGCTGTGCGGAAAGCAGTCTTTTGGTCTTCGCGTTCCCCTTCCAACACGCCACTCACAAAGAAGTCGAACTTATCCTTGAAATAATATCTAATCAGGGAAGTCTTACCGACACGCCTACGACCATACAGGGCGATGAATTCACTTTTGCCACTACTCTCATAGCTCTTGAACTTGGCAAACTGACTGTCTCTTCCAATGATTTTGTCCATGTGATGAATTTTTCTGCAAAGTTAGAAAAATAAATTCAAAGTATCGCCAAAGTTTGTGTTTTTTAACAACTTTGGCGGAACTTTACATATAGTCTCATCTGTTTTCAACCTATTCTCTGCTATCCCCGTTCATCCAACGGTCAACGGGTCAGTGAGAACTTCAGCGAAAGGCCGAAGTCGTGCGTCGTGGTGGGGTAACTGCTGCTGGAGAGCAGCGGGGTGTTGGTCTGCATGTCGTAGTAGGCTGACAGGGTGAGCAGGCGCGACAGGGTGTAGTCGGCCATGAACGAGAGCTTGAAGGCTGAGTTGCCTGAGCTGGCGGTGCTGGTGCGCGAAGCAATGTCGCGCACGATGGCGGCCTGCTGACGGTAGGTGACGTCGAGACGCAGGTTCAAGTCGTGGTTCACGCCGCCCTTGGGCTTCGTCGTGCTGCTGGTGTTCTGCTGGTCGTTCTTCTTGTTGCCCTGCTGAGCCTTCTTGATCTTGCGCGACGTATTGCCGCTGAACAGCCGGAAGTCGCTGATCTTGTAGCCCAGACCGATGACCCAGTCGTTGCTGCGCTGCTCGTTGATCTGCACACTGGTCATGGAGAGCGTCAGCGCGCGCGTGGTGCGATATTCCAACTTGGCCGTCATGCCGCTCTGCAACGTCATGTCAACACCGATGAGCGGTGAGAACGACTCCTGCAAGCTGACCGACGGCACGTTGAGCGAGGCTTCGTCGCCTCCCCCGCCCCCCAAGGAGGGGAGTTCAGCGTAGGGCACGGTAGCCGTGGAGTAGCTGCCGATGGAGAAGACGCTCTTATAAGAGTGGTTGATGTTGAACGTCTTGAACTTGTCAGCAAACCACTCGTAGCGTGTCAGACCGCTGTAGCGCAGCGTCCAGTTGGGCAGCATGGCACGCAACTTGGGGATGATGCCCGTCGACGAGCTGGACGTGTAGGCTTCAAGGAAGGCGGGAATCATCTGCTGAGCGTTGAAAGAGCCCTGCTGCTGGACATTTGTGTCCCCCTCGGGGGACGAAAGGGGGGCTACCTCAAGCAGGTTGCAGAAGCGTTCGAACGCAGCCGACGGATAGCCGTTGTCAGCGTCGCCGATGCTTTCGAGCGCACTCTTCAGGCTCATGGTGGTCATGGTGAACGTGCCGCTCTGCGTGGTGGGCATGCCGTCGAACATGTATTGTATGCTGCGTGCGCGCGTCTCGTTGCGTGCCCAGTTCAGGTCAATGCGCAGGTCGCTCATGGGTTCGAGCGTCATGCGTATCTGCAAATCGTTCGACTGGTTGGTGGCGGCTGACGTTGCCAAGCTGTCAGTGCAGAGCCAACCACGGTCGAGACTGCGGTTGATGTAGCTGTCGTCAATCACACCGAAGGCGAAATCAAGGCCGGGCGCCATCACGCCGCCGGTGTGCTGGCCGAAGGCGTCGCCGATGTTAGGCATGAAGCCGGGCAACGACATGGCGTACTGATTGCGATAGCTGATGCTGACATTGCGCACCATCATGAGCAGACGGGTCACGTGCTGCGTGGGCTTATACCACCACTGCTCCTCCAGAGGCTTGCGCGGCGTGACGCTGACCATGATCTTGACCGTGTCGCGGTTCAGGATTTCAATCTTGTCTTGGTCTATGACCTTGTACTTCAGCTTGTAGGTGTGGCCGTCAGCCGTGCGCGCCGTCACGTTGATGCGCTTGGTCTTCTTGTCGTGTTTGTAGACGATGGTGGTGTCAGCCTTCAGTTGCAGCTCCTTCATGGCCGCCTGTTGGTTCTTGGGTAGCTCCTTCTCGTCCTTGGTGGGCTTTTTCTTGTCGCCGGGTTTCTTCTTGTTCGTCGTCGACGTGTTGCGTTGCTTGAAGTAGTCGTTGGTAGCCTTGAGGAACGGGATGTGGTTGTAGAGCGTCTCCATGTTCCACGTTGAGTTGACGGTCAGGTTGCGGTTGTTGGCAATGGTGTTGCCCAACGACGAACCGTCCTCCAAGTCAGAGGCACGCACCCACGAATAGGTGGCCTCATAGCGTGCATCGGCATTGAGCCAGTCGAAGATGGGCAGCTTGTTGAGCGGCAGCTGATAGCTGGCCGTGAACGTCTGGTGATACTCCAGCGGCGTGCCGAAATTGCGCAGACTGTGCCACACGGAGTCTTTCCACGCCGTGTACTGATCGGGATAAAGGTCTTTGTTCACCGGCGTGTAGGGCTGTTCTATCTCGGCATTGGTAGCTGTCTGCAACTGCATGTGCAGGTTCTTGGTCAAGTCCCAGCGCATCTGGAAGTCACGCTTCCACAGGAAGTCGCTGTTGAAGCGCAGCGGCAGGCCCGCACCGCCCAGGTCTTCCATGTCGCGCTCTTGCAGTTCGTAGTACGAGCGCCGTATCTCGCTGTTGAACGCGATGTTCTGCGGCAGGTAGTTGATGCCGAAAGCCTTGGGGAACTGCAACCACTTCGACTTTCCTTTCAAGCCCTTGAACGGTTCGAAGGTCTTGTAGACGGGCGTATAGTTGTAGCTGAGCATGCCGCGCCACTCGTCCTCACGCTCGTAGACCGTCGTCTCGCCCGACGTGTAGCGGTGCGAGTGGCTGTAGGAGAAGGAGAAGTTAGCGGGGTCGTAAGGCATGGGGTGGCCTTTGGTCTTGATGTCAACGCGCACGTTCGACAGCGAGAAGTTGGTGTTGGTGACCTTCGTCACGGCTATCGACTCAATGGAGTCACGCTCCTGCTTGTCGTCAATGGCGTCCAGCGCATCCTTCAGGTCCATGTCCGTGTCCAGCGGGTTATACTTGGGCTGCGTGATTTCCTTGGTGACGGAGTAGTAGAGCGGGATAGAGACCTTGGCCCTGTCGGGGAAGAACTTACCCAGCTCAACGTTAGCCGTGAACGAGTAGGTCTTGTAGTTGTCGGTCGTGCGCTGCATGATGCCCTCTTCCAGTCCGCCGAAGCCCTCAGTCACCATGCGTCCTGACAGGTTCACGTTGCCGACGTCAGACAGTTGCATCTGCAACATGCCGTTAGCCGCCCAACCGCCGTCGCTGTTGCTCTCCAGCAGGCGCAGCTCATTGACCCACACCTCGCCCGACTTCTGCGTGCCGCTGACGTTGCGCACACCGATGATCATGGTCTTCACCTCGCCGAGCGACGGGTTACCGATGATGCGCACGGTGTTGCCGCTGTGCGCAGGGTCAGCCTCCGAATAGAGCTGCGTGTAGGATGCCTCGCCCGAAGAACGCAGCTTGTTGCGCTGACGCTTTACGTTGGTGAAGGCTGACAGCTGAATGTCAAGCATGTTCTCCTCAGGCCACACGGCGCGGCTGTCCTCCAGACTGTACTTATTATAGTCACTGCGGTCGGGAGTCAGCTTCAGCGGAATCTCGTATTCGTAGTAGTTCGACTTGTAGTCGCTGCCCAAGCGGATGAAGACGGCCAGCTCGTTGTCGGCCAGATTGGTGGCGTCGTTCATCAGGTGGTTAGCGTGGACGAACATCTGCAAGCGCTTGTACTGACGCAAGTCGACGGTGGTGTTCTTATAGACGGCCTTCGATTCGCCCGGAGCCAGATTACGGACGGTGAGGTTCAGGGCCTGTTCGTTAGCCTCGACGAGCTGCGGCTGCGACGGGTCCTGCACACGGGTGATGCCCGGCGGCAGCACGTAGTTGACGGGCTGACGGTCGTTGTTCTCTTCAATGTTGACGGCGCTCACCTCCAGTTCTCCCGTCTCAGCCGTCGACGATGTAGCCAGTGACTGCTCGTAGACGCGCCATTCGCCACGCACCAGGTCGAGTGAACCGAAGCGCAGCACGATGGGCTGTTCAAACTGTGTCAGGAACATGCGCATGAAGCGTATGCTGGAGAAGTCGCTGATGCTGCCTTCACGCTTGTCGTAATGACGGATGGGGATGCGGAACTGGAACCACTGCACGGTGGTGGTGTCGCCGTTACGCAGGCGCACGCCGCTGTTACGGATATCGACAATGTGGTTCGTACCGATCTGCATGTCCTCCGGACGTATGCTGACGTGGTACTGATAGTAGCGCTCATACTCGTTGAGCGTGTAGTCCTGATTGATGTCTTCCACGTCGGGGCCTGACTTGTAGCTGGTGTCGTAGCTCTCGTTGCCCGAATCGCTTTCTGGCGAGTTGCCTTGCGGCATGTTGATGCGCTTGTAACGCTGGAGGATGGGCGTGCGCTGCTCATCGAAATCGCTGCCGCGGAAGTAGTGGTAGTCGTCGTTAGCGGGGTCAGCCGTCCACGCCTGCCGCACGCTGTCGTTGGTCACGGGCATCTGTTGCAGGAAATCGGCATAGGCACCGTAGGTGCGCTCCTCTTCATCGGTCAGTCCGTTGAAGCCCACATCCTGCCGCACGCGGCTGCCGCTGGTGGTGGCGAAGGCGTAGGTCTGCGTGGCCTGCACGGGAATCTTACCCCACTGTGTCTCAATGAACGAGCTGCTGCCGTCGACGGGCATACCGCTTTCGTAGAACTTGTAACCGTCATGCAGCACGTCCTCGCTCACTTCGCCTAAGTTGATGTAGAGGTCACCGCCGTGTTGCGACGCCGTTCCGTTCTTACGGGTGTAGATAAACGGGTCAAGCAGCCAGAACTCAATGTACTCAATGTTGGCCTGCTCGAAGTCGTTGGTGTCGAGCTTACGCATCATGCCGCCCCAGCGCTGCGCGGGGTTGGTGAGCGTTCCGTCGGCATTAAGACTGGTGGAAAGGTTATAGGGGCCGCGCTCTGACGGGTAATAGGCGAGGTTCAGGATGGGCAGCGTCGACGTGGCGCCGTTGTAGGTGGACTGGTCGCGGTTGGGATAAAGCTCCGAGACGTAGACTTCGCGCACGTAGTGGTTGCTGAGCTGCTCCAGATCGCTCTTGATGTGGGCCGGGGTGAGCGACGATGAGCGGTAAGTGAACAGCGGGTCGATGTTGTACCACGCCAGCAGTGCGCGGTTGTAGCCGCTGCTGACGCTGGTCTTGTCAGTGCTTTCGCTGAACTGGGACGGCACACTGGAGATAATCCACGACTTGGGTTCGCTCACATCGATGCAGTTCTTGGTGTTCTCAAAGTCATCCAGATACGACGCATTGTCCTGCGTTCCGCTGGCAGTGCCGGCAATGAGCTGTGCAAACTCACCCGTAAACGAAATCTGCGACGGTTGCGTGCAGTGCAGTCCGGGCAGCGCGTCGAGCAGATTGGTGAGCCACTGGCTCTCGGTTTTCCAGTTGACGTTGACGCCCCAAAGGGTATTCTTGAGCGGTTCGGCGCCCATGCTCACCTTCGACGTCAGCGTCTGTTCGGAGAGGTGCATCAGCGTACCGCCCAACTGGAAGTTCTTGGAGAAGTCATATTCCCAGTTAAGGCCTACCATGGTCTTGCGTTGCATGCCGTAGTCGGTGTTACTTTCCAGCGACACGCTGACATTGGTACCGGCGTCGATGATGCTCTGATTGAGGATGGTCACCTCACCGGCCGAGTAGTCCACGGAGTAATCGGAGCCTTCGTTCAGCGTCACACCGCCGGCCGTCACGACCACCGAGCCCTGCGGAACGTTGTAGGCACCCAGCGAAATGACGTTAGCCGCCGAACCCTTGAACTGTCCCATGATGACGAACTTGTCTTTCTCGGCAATCTGCTTGGCCACGGTCTTCGTTGAGTCATACAGTTCGGTGAACGCATACTTGTCGGCCACGTCGCTGCTGACGCCTGCCTTGACGAGCTGCTGCTTGAGATAGCGGCCGAAAGGCTCAGCGGCGGGCAGGAACACGCGGCCATTGCTGACGGTGTAGCCCTCGACGAAGTCGAAATAGCCGTTGGCATGCGGGCGGTTATTGTTGTCCAGACGGTCAGCGCCTAACAGCTGTATGAGCGCCACGTCCTTCACCTGCTGTTCGGGCAGGTACGTCAGATAGACGCCCGTGGTGTCACTCTGATACTTGATGTCAAGGCGGAACTTGGTTTTCTCGACGGTCGAAGCCAAGTAATAGACGTTCTTCATCATCAGGTCCCAGTTTCCCTGTGCGGGATTGTTGCTGGTGTTCTTGAGTGACTTGACGTAGAGCGCCTCGTTGACGTTCGTATGGTCAGCCGCGAACTCGCCCACCTGATAGGTCACGCCGCCGCTGGTGTACTCGTAAGCCACGGCCAGCACCTGGTCCGTCTGCATGGGCGTGCGCAGTGAGATGTAGCCCAACGCCTTGTTGACGGTGTACTCCGACGAGTTGAGCAGCCGCGCCGAGGCTAACTTCTCGAAGTCAACGCCGCCTTGGAAGTTGCTGATGCCCGACAGGACGGTCGTTGCCTGATCAATGTTACGCGCGTCGGGGTAGTTGTTGACCAGCTGTTCATACTCGTTGTTGGCCGTGTTGCTGGGCACGGGCATGCCGTTGCCGGTCCACAGCTGGCTGTTGCTGATGTGCTGACTCTCACCGAGGTCGGTCAGGGCGATGATGTTACGTGTGTTGGTGGTCGTTCCGGTCTTGTTGGTCACCCACACCTCCACGCGCTGAATCTCGATGCCCGTCGTCATGGTGGGCAGCGTCTGCATGGAACCGTCGTAGCGGTCGCGGAAGAACTGCGACAGGAAGAAGTGGCGGTTCTCCTCGTAGTTGGCCACGTTGATTTCAAACGGTGTGAGCTGTGTGCCGCCGCGCGACGAGACACTCTTCGTCGTGGAGTTCTTCTGCGACA
The DNA here is from genome assembly GCA_017467705.1 of Prevotella sp. Lineage (GTDB taxonomy): Bacteria > Bacteroidota > Bacteroidia > Bacteroidales > Bacteroidaceae > Prevotella. The sequence continues at coordinate 9,177 of JAFUSC010000058.1, forward strand.
GGACGGTCTGCAGCTTCAGCCGTCCGAACTGCAGGTCCGTGCGGATACCGAACAGGCTGGTGGCTCCCTTGACCAGTGAGTTGTTCGAGGGGAACGTCACGTTACCGGCTTCCACGAGCTTGATGATCTCGTCTTCCTTGCCTTCGTAGCGCAGCTTGATGTTCTTGGTGTCGAAGTCGAACGTGGCGTCGGTGTTGTAGTTCAGGTTCATGTTCACCTTGTCGCCCACCTTGCCATTGACGTTCAGGTTGATTTTCTCGTCGAAGTCGAGCGCGGTGGTGCGGCGGTTACGGATGGGGAGCGACGGGTTGTCAATGCTCTTCAGCGTGGCGCCGAGCTTCAGTTCGGCCGTTCCCTGCGTCTTGATGCGCACACCGCCCGGGCCAAATATCTTCTCGGCAGGGCCCAGTTCGAAGTGCATGTCGGCAAACGAGAACTTGTCCTGACCGCCACGCGCCACGTGGTCAGCGTTCTTCTTGCGGAAGAACTGCTGCATCTGGCGCTGTTCCGTCCACTGCATGTACTCCTCGGGCGTCATCAGTATGGGGGCGTTCAGATAAGAGTCGCCTATCTTCGTGCCGATGACGTAACGCCCGGTGGAGTCGTCGTAGACCACCTCCTGCCGCAGGTTGTCGGGCCGGTGCAGGTCAAGGGCAAAGGTGTCGAGGTCACTCACCTCAACAGGCACCGTGCGCTGTATGCGCCAGCGGGTGTGCGGTACGGAATCCTCTGGATTCCTAAATGAAGAATGAAGAATGAAGAATGAAGAGTTTGCTGCCGCCCTCCCACTGCCCATGGAGAAAGCCGCCATCACGCTACCCAACAACAAGGACAGCATGACCAACGTGAGCACCCTGTTCAGGCTCCCGCGTCGTCTCTTACCGCCAACTTCGGCGGCAGCAAACTCTTCATTCTTCATTCTTCACTCTTCATTTAATCTGCTTCAGCGCCAGCTTCACCACCTGTTCAACAGGCAGGTCGGGCTGTGCCTGCAATATCTGCACGACGACTTTCTGCGTCGGTGCGGGCGAGAAGCCAAGCATGGTAAGTGCTGAGACGGCCTCGTCCTTCACTTCGTTGTTCACCGGCGCCTGCATGGTGCCGCCGGCGGGAATCTCGTCGGTGATGCCTAAGGCCACAATCTTGTCGCGCAGGTCGACGATGATGCGCTGCGCCGTCTTCAGACCGATGCCCTTGATGCTCTTGATGAGCCGTTCGTTGCCCGTGCTGATGGCGTGACACAATTCGCTGACACTCGTCGACGAGAGCACCATGCGCGCAGTGTTGGCACCGACACCGCTCACCGAGATGAGCAGCTCAAACAGCTCGCGCTCTTTCTTGTTGTAGAAACCGTAGAGCTGATAGGCGTCTTCGCGGATGGCTTCATACACGTAGAGCTTCACTTCCTTCTTGCCTTGAATGGCACTGTACGTGGTCAGCGAAATGCTCAGCCCATAGCCTACGCCTGCGGCTTCCACCGTAGCTAATGCGGGGGTAAGCTCTGTCAGCTCACCCTTGATGTATTCCATCATAGTCCTAATGTGTTGTATATATACTTCTTTAAAACGCACATTGGCAAAAAATATTGTATGCAAGGCTCAACTTGTTAAAAAATAACGGGAAAACGGCCGTTTTGCCATCGGGAACAGACGGTTTTAAAATGCAATAAACGGTTTATCAGAAAGTAATAAACGGTTTTTTACTCGGTAATAAACGGTTTATTGGTCGGTAATAAACGGTTTATTACTTTGCAATAAACGGTTTATTACTTTCAAGAACTGGCCATTCAGCATCACGAAACGGCCTGCCGGCAAAAGAAAAACCGACAGCTCACCCTCCGGAGAGGGGAACTGCCAGCCTTGTGTAGTAGTGGAATGAAAGGGATGTCAGTGTGCGGCGTTGGCGGCGTCGAGCAGCAGTTCGCCGAGCGTGGGGTGGATGTGCACCATGTCGCGCAGCTGACTGACGGTGGTGTCGCGGCACATCAGCACGCTGACCTCCTGCACGATGTCGGCGGCATGGGCGCCAAAGGCGTGACAGCCTGTCAACAGCCCGTCGTCCTCACGCCAGAAGAGCTTGACCAAGCCCTCGGTCTCGCCCATGGCGAGCGCCTTGCCGTTAGCCCGATGGAAAGCCTTGCCGCAGCGATAGGCGATGCCGGCGGCCTTCAGCTGGTCTTCTGACAGACCGACGCAGGCAGCCTCGGGTTCGGTGAAGATGGCGGCAGGCATCACGTCGAAGCGGATGTTGTCCTGACGCCCCAGCATGTGATTCACCACACTGACGGCCTGCATCTCGGCAGCATGGGCCAGCATCTGCCGCCCGTTGACGTCGCCGATGGCGTAGATGTGCCCACAGCGGAAATGCTCATCAACGGTGATGAAGCCTCGGGCGTCAGGTGTGATGCCAGCAGCTTCAAGGTTCAGCCCTTCCGTGTTGGCCTGACGCCCCGTGGCAATGAGTATGACGTCGGCATCAATGTCAGCCAACGACTGCACGGCGGTCTTCATGCGGAACGTGATGCCGCGTTTCTCCAACAGCTTGCGCAGCCGTTTGGCCACGTCGCTGTCCACCGTGGGCAGACATTCCTTCAGGAACTCAATGACCGTAACCTCTGAACCGAAACGGTGGAACACCGAAGCGAACTCCATGCCGATGACTCCGGCACCGATGATGCACAGCTTCCGGGGGAGCGTTGACAGTTGCAGCAGCTCCGTGCTGGTGACCACACGCGGGTCAGCCTCAGCTTCAAGGGCCGGCGGCATCTTGGCTTTGCTGCCCGTGGCAATGATGATGTTCTTGGCGGCGACCGTCGGCTCTGCGTCCATTGTCTGCTCTGCGGCGACCGTGTCGCCGCCCACCCGGACGGTGCGCGCATCAACAAACGAGACATGCCCGCGCACGAGGGTGATGTTCGGGTGCGTCAGGATGCCCTCCACGCCGGCACGCAACTGCTGCACCACGGCCTGCTGACGCTCAAAAGCCTCAGCGAATGTGGCCGAGTGAACGTAGGTCTTCGTGGGAATACAGCCACGGTTCAGGCAGGTGCCGCCCACTTCGCCCTGCTCGGCAATGACCACCTGCAAGCCCTGCTTGGCGGCATACTCAGCGGCACGGTAGCCACCAGGCCCCGCGCCGATGATGAGAAGGTCAGGTTCTAATGTATGATTCATCATTTAAAACTTTTCATGATTGGGATAGCGCAGCCCATTAAGCATTAAGCATTAAGCATTATGAATTAAGCATTTGCCAATAGGTTACCACCGGATGCTTGGCTGCTTCCACGTCGTCCACCCGACCGATGGGCGTATGGTGAGGAGCTGACTTCACCTGTTCGGGCTCCGTCTTGGCTTCCTCAGCGATACGACACATCACGTCAATGAAACCGTCGAGCGTCTCTTTCGATTCGTTCTCCGTGGGCTCAACCATCAGGCTCTCGTGGAACAGCAACGGGAAGTAGATGGTGGGAGCGTGATAGCCGTAGTCCAGCAGACGCTTGGCCACGTCCATCGTCGTGACACCCGTCGACTTGTCTTTCAGCCCGTCGAACACGAACTCGTGCTTGCACAGCCCTGCGATGGGTAGTTCATAGACATCCTTCAGCCGTTCCTTGATATAGTTGGCGTTGAGCGTAGCCAGCGGGCCCACCATCTTCACCTGCTCACGACCGAGCGTAAGGATGTAGGCATAGGCACGCATCTCAACGGCAAAGTTTCCCTGATAAGGCGACACCTCGGGGAACAGGTGCTCCAGTCCCTTGCGCACACCGACGGGACCGCTGCCCGGTCCGCCGCCGCCGTGAGGCGTAGAGAACGTCTTGTGCAGGTTGATGTGCATGACGTCGAAGCCCATGTCACCCGGACGGCAGGCTCCAAGCATGGGGTTCAGGTTGGCGCCGTCGTAGTACATCAGTCCGCCGGCGTCGTGCACCAGCTGCGCAATCATCGGGATGTTCGGCTCAAAGAGTCCCAGCGTGTTCGGGTTGGTCATCATCATGGCCGCCACCTCGTGCCCGTGCTCCTTGAGAATCTCCTCCAGGTCGTCCACGTTCACCGTGCCGTCGTAGTAGGACTTCACCTCAATGATGTCAAGTCCGCAGACGGCAGCCGACGCGGGATTGGTGCCGTGGGCCGAGTCGGGCACGATGACCTTCGTGCGCTGCACGTCACCACGCTCTTCGTGATAACGGCGGATGACCATGAGGCCCGTCAGTTCACCATGCGCACCGGCGTAAGGCTTCAGCGTAAAGTCAGCCAAGCCCGTCAACGCACAGAGCGAACGCTTCAGCAACGTGCAGACGGCCTGCGCACCGCGCGTCGTCTCGGCGGGCTGCAACGGGTGCAGCTGCTGGAACTGCGGCAGGGCTGCCACTTCCTCATTCACTTTCGGATTATACTTCATCGTGCACGAACCGAGTGGATAGAAACCATTATCCACGCCGAAGTTATCGGCACTGAGGTTCGTGTAGTGACGCACCACGGTGAGTTCGTCGCACTCGGGCAGTGCAGCAGCCTCGCTGCGCTGCATGTCAGCAGGCAGTTCGTGATGTCCAAAACGGTTCTTAGGCAGTGAACAGCCGCGACGCCCTTCCTTGGAAAGTTCGAATATCAGGTTTCCGTATAGCTTGTTGTTCATATCAGTGCGATTAATTGGTCAATTTCTTCCTTGGTACGTTTCTCCGTGACGGCCAGCATGATGACATCATCAGCCACTTTGACGCCGCCGAAGAAGCCGGCATCAAGCCAGCGCTGCTGCAAGGCATCCACGTCGCCGTCGTAACGCACACAGAACTCATTGAAGAACGGCTGGTCGTAGGCCAACTGGAAATGGCCCGTTGCCACAAGCTGTTCGCAAAGATAGTGAGCGCCGTCGTAAGAGAGTTGCGCCGCTTCGCGCAAGCCGTGCTTGCCCATCAGCGCAAGATACATGGTCACAAAGAGCGCCATCAGACTTTGGTTTGAGCAGATGTTGCTCGTAGCCTTCTGGCGACGGATGTGCTGTTCACGGGCTTGCAGCGTCAGCACGAAGGCACGCTGTCCGCGGTTGTCGTGCGTCTTGCCGACAATGCGGCCCGGCATCTTGCGGATGAGCTTCTCCGTGCAGCACATGTAGCCTACGTAAGGACCGCCGAACTGCATGGGGATGCCGAGTGACTGGGCGTCGCCCACGGCGATGTCAGCCCCCCACTCTGCCGGTGTCCGCAACAGAGCGAGGTCAAACGCAACGCTGTTCATGATGAAGAGCGCCTTCTGCTCATGACAGCTGTCGGCAAAGCCTGCGTAATCCTCCACGATGCCATAGCGGTTAGGCTGCTGCACGATAACTCCGGCCACGCCATCGAGCGTGGAGAGCTGAGTGTTGAGCGCTGAGCGGTCGGTGACGCCGTCTTTCGCAGGAATGGCCACGACGTCGACGCCGTGGAAGTGCGCATATTCGCGCACGACGGCCTGTGTCTTCGGGTCGACGGTGTCGCTCACCAGCACGCGGCGCTGCTTCTTGCCTGCGGCCACGGCCATCATCATGGCTTCAGCCGTCGCCGTCGTGCCGTCGTACATGGATGCGTTGGAAATGTCCATGCCCGTCAGTGCGGTCATCATGGACTGATACTCAAAGATGTAGTGGAGCGTGCCCTGCGATATTTCGGCCTGATAGGGCGTGTAGCTGGTGAGGAACTCCTCACGGCTCAGCAGATTGGGAATGACAGCCGGCGTGTAGTGGTCGTAGACGCCAGCGCCCGCGAAGCACACAAGCTGCCGGTTCTGCGCACCAAGCTGTTCAAACAGCTGGCGCACCTCCAGTTCGCTCATGCCTTCGGGCAGCTTATAGTCACCACGGAAACGGAGGTGCTCAGGAATGTCGTCATAGAGAGCGTCGAGACTATCGACGCCCACAGTACGCAGCATCTCCTTCAGGTCTGCCTCGGTATGGGGGAAGTACTTGAAGCCCACCCCCTGCCCCTCACCAAAGGAGGGGGGATTGGTTACATTTTCCATTTATCTTGAATAAAGAATACTATTCCTTTTATTGAATGAGGTATCTAAGCCCCTCCCCTTTGGGAGGGGTTGGGGTGGGTTATTCTTTACAGAACTCCTCGTAAGCCTTGGCGTCCATCAGGTTGTCAAGCTCTGACTGATCGCTCATCTTCACCTTGATGATCCAGTTCTCAAAGGCGTCCTTGTTAAGCAATTCGGGCTCATCGTCGAGTGCTTCGTTGACCTCAACCACCGTACCGCTGACGGGCGAAATGAGATCGCTGGCGGCCTTGACGCTCTCCACGGCGCCGAACTCCTCACCGGCTTCCACCTCATCGTCCACGTCGGGCATGTCCACATAGACCACATTACCCAGTGCGTGCTGTGCGTAGTCAGTGATACCCACGAAACCAAACTCACCTTCTACTCTTACAAATTCGTGCGACTCCGAGTAGTAGAGTCCTTCTAATACTTTTGCCATAATATTTATAATTTTGTTCTTTTTACTGTTCACCTTTTATAATGTTTATCATAAAAGCGCTTCTTGATGACCACGGCGGGGAAGGTCTTTTTGCGCACCTGCACTTCCACCTCGGTGCCCAGCGCAGCGTGGGCGGTGTCGATGAGTGCCATGCAGACGCTCTTGCCAGTGGAGATGGAACGGTAGCCCGTGGTCACCGTGCCGATGACCTCACCGCCACAGAGCACCTGACAATCGTGGCGGGCGATGGCCTTGTCCTGAATCTCCAGCCCGACGAGCTTCTTCGCCGTGCCTTCTGCCTTCTGGCGGGTCAGAGCCTCGCGCCCGATGAACTCAGGTTTGTCGAGCTTGACGAACATGGACAGACCGGCCATGACGGGCGAGATGTCGGCAGTGAGCTCATCGCCGTAGAGCGGCAGTCCGACCTCGAAGCGCAGCGTGTCGCGGCAACCCAGTCCGCAGGGTTGCACACCGGCAGCCATCAGCTTGTCCCAGCAAGTGCGGATGAAGTCTTTTTCGCCGTAAATCTCAAAACCATCCTCGCCGGTGTAACCCGTGCGGCTGACGATGATGTTGCGCTTGTCACCCTGTTCAGGCGACGGCAGTTCCTTGAAGGTGTAGAACGTCAGCTCGCGGCAAGGCAGACTGAGCACTGTTTCCATGACGTGCTCCGACTCTGGTCCCTGCACGGCCAGCTGTCCGAACTCGCCGACGCGCCACGGGCGTATCTCGGCGTTCCATCCGTTCAGGTTCTGGCGCAACCACTCAATGTCCTTGTCAACGTTGGCCGCGTTGATGACCAGCGTGTAGAGCTCGTCGGAACGCTTATAGACCAGCAGGTCGTCCACCACGCCGCCGTCCTCGTAGCACATCATACCATAGAGGATCTGGCCTGTGCGCATGGGCATGACGTCGTTGGTGAAGATGTGGTTGACGAAGTGGGCAGCGGCATGACCGCAAATGTCCACCTCACCCATGTGACTCACGTCGAACACACCGACATGATGGCGCACGGCCTCATGCTCGGTCGTAATATCCTTGTACTGGATAGGCATGTCATAACCGGCAAAGGGCGACATCAGTGCTCCCTGTGCCACGTGCTTGTCGTGAAGACAAGTTGTTTTTGTTTCCATAGTCTGTTATTGTTGTATTAATAAGTCAATAAAATCTTCCTTGTCCAGATTCATGATGATGTCATCAATGCGGTCAGGCAGTGCACGGCTCAGCGCGTCGTGTTCCAGCGGCAGCCCGCGCAGCTTGTCCAACAGCTGGTGGTCCAGTTCGCCCACGAGGAAGTAGTCACCCACCAGGTTGACGTTGCTGATGACGTCGTTCTTCATGCTGATGCGGGCCTCGAAGTCGCCCACGCCCTCCATGCGTCGGCGGTGCACCAACGTGAAGGCAGGGTTGTTGCCGTAGATAAACGCATCGGAGCGGTACTCCTGTTCCAGCTCTTCAATGGCACTGACGTCAGCCGCAGTGAGCGTCAGGGTGTCGTCGCAAAGCTGTTGGCGCACGTAGTCCTTGAACTCGTCGAGCGTCAGCGTGATGTAGTCCTTCAGCAACGCAATGCGCTGCCGCACGCTCTGTATGCCTTTCGACAGCAGTTTGGCGTCGGTCGGCGTGATGGCACCCACCATATTGAGCATGTCGGTGTCGTAAAGCATGGTGCCATGCACGATACTGCGGCCGGGCATCTTGTAGAACGCATTGCCGCTCACCTTGCAATCGCCGATCATCACGTCGTTACGTCCCGAGGCACGCGCGTCGACACCCAGCCGCTGCAACACGTGAACCACCATGTTGACATAGCGGTTGAACGTGAAGCCGACATTCTGTTCGGCGGTGATGTAGGAGAACATGATGTTGTTGCGGTCAGCATAGACGCAGCCGCCACCGCTCTTGCGGCGATAGATGCCGATGCCGTGCTCACGGCAGTAATTCATGTTCACTTCGTTTTCAAGCAGTTGATTGCGCCCGAAAATGACGCTCGGATCTACCTGCCACATGAAAAAGCAGTCGCCGTTCACTCCCTCGGAAGGCTCAAGCACGTGGCGTGCCACGTATTCCTCCATGGCGAGATAGAACGTCAACTGACGCGGCTGCTCTGCAGGCAGTTCTATATACTTCATCGCAAGTGTAATATTTGTAGTTTTCTTCGGTTTTCGTCAGATTACTTTGCAAATTTATGAAGATTTTATGTAACCTGCAAATGTTTTCGGCTTTTTTTTACAGGAAAGTCAAAGGAAAGTCAAAGAAGCCGCCTTTTTCGTTTGCCGTTACACGCATGTTGCCTCGGGGCTGCTGATGGACATCCGTCAGGCAGAGTCAGACAGAAAGCAGGCAGGTGCCAATTCACGAGGTGTGAGTCAGCGCATCAAAGATACGCATTGCAAAAGGTACGAAAAAAAACGGGGAAATGCAAGAAAAACGAAATAAAATTTGGTTTTTTACGCGCTTCATCGTACCTTTGCACACAAATGCATGCTAAAAAACTACTGTGGAAGAAACAAAGCAAAGCCTGTTAGGCAAGATTCAATACCCGTCGGACCTGCGCAAACTGCCGGTCGAAGACCTGCCGCAGATATGCAAGGAACTGCGTGAGGACATCGTCAACGAGCTGTCGGTGAATCCTGGCCATCTGGCCTCAAGCCTTGGTGTAGCGGAGATTACCGTTGCATTACATTATGTATATGACACACCCGAAGACCGCATTGTCTGGGACGTGGGACATCAGGCCTACGGACACAAGATACTGACTGGACGCCGCGAGCAGTTCTGCACCAACCGCAAGCTGCACGGCATCATGCCTTTCCCCTCACCCAAAGAGAGCCAGTACGACACCTTCGCCTGCGGACACGCCTCCAACTCCATCAGTGCAGCACTCGGCATGGCCGTAGCTGCCAAGTTGACCGATTCTAAACGCCACGTCGTGGCCGTCATCGGCGACGGCGCCATGTCAGGCGGGCTGGCCTTTGAAGGACTCAACAACGTCAGTTCCAGCCCCAACGACCTGCTCATCATCCTGAACGACAACGACATGTCCATCGACCGCGCCGTGGGTGGCATGGAGAAATACCTGTTGCAGCTGGACACCAGCGAGACCTACAACGACCTGCGCTACAAGGCGTCGCAGTGGCTGCGCGCCAAAGGACTGCTCAGCGACCACCGCAAGAAGGGCATCATCCGCTTGAACAATGCACTGAAGTCGGCACTGGCCCATCAACAGAACATCTTTGAGGGCATGAACATTCGCTACTTCGGTCCCTACGACGGACACGACGTAAAGGAGCTGGTGCGCATACTGCGACAGATCAAGGACATGAAAGGTCCGAAGCTGCTGCACCTGCACACCACGAAGGGTAAAGGCTACCGGCCCGCCGAACGGCACGCCGAGATATGGCATGCACCGGGCAAGTTCGACCCAGAGACGGGCGAACGCATTGAGGAAGACACCACGGGCAAGCCGCCGAAGTTCCAAGACGTGTTCGGCGAAACGTTGCTTGAACTGGCCAAGATGAACCCGAAGATTGTAGGCGTCACGCCGGCCATGCCCAGCGGTTGCTCCATGAACATCATGATGCGCGAGATGCCTGAACGCACGTTCGACGTGGGCATTGCCGAAGGGCACGCCGAGACGTTCTCTGGCGGTATGGCCAAGGATGGGCTGCTGCCGTTCTGCAACATTTACTCCGCCTTTGCCCAACGTGCCTACGATAATATCATCCACGACGTGGCACTGCTTAACCTGAACGTGGTACTCTGCTTTGACCGCGCCGGACTGGTCGGCGAAGACGGTCCCACGCATCACGGTGCCTTCGACATGGCGGCACTGCGCCCCGTACCCAACCTCACCATTGCCTCGCCCATGGATGAACATGAGCTGCGGCGACTGATGTTCACGGCCCAGCTGCCTGACCGCGGTCCCTTCGTCATACGCTATCCGCGCGGCAAGGGCGTCCGCGTCGACTGGCGCTGTCCGTTAAAGGAAATCAAGATAGGTACCGGTCGCCGCCTGCGCGACGGCAACGACATCGCCGTGCTCAGCATCGGCCCAATAGGAAACATGGTGGAGGAAGCGATCAACGAACTGTCGAGCTGCGCTCACTACGACATGCGGTTCCTGAAACCGCTGGACGAGGACATACTGCATGAGGTGGGCCAGCGGTTCAAGCGCATCATCACCGTCGAGGACGGTGTGCGCAACGGCGGACTGGGCTCAGCCGTCGCAGAGTGGATGAACGACCACGGCTATCACCCACAGGTAACCCGGCTGGGACTGCCCGATGCGTTCGTGGAACACGGCACCGTCAGCGAACTGCAACAGCTGGTGGGCATTGACAAGGAGAGCATCATTAAAGAATTATTAATTAGTAATGAGTAATGAGTAATTATGATTACCACACAGGCAAAGTCATGTATCACGCACACGACGGCAAAAGCCGCCGTAGAGGTAATTATCATTACTCATTACTTATTACTCATTACTCATTTATAATATGAAGATCATCATTGCCGGCGCAGGAGCCGTGGGAACCCATTTAGCCAAGCTGCTCACCCGTGAGCATCAGGACTGTGTGCTCATTGACGAAGACGACGAGCGGCTGGGCGGACTGGACAGCAGCTACGACCTGATGACGCTGCAAGGGTCGCCCACTAGCATCAAGACGCTGAAAGATGCCGGCACCGGCAGTGCCGACCTCTTCGTGGGCGTGACGCCCGAGGAGAGCCGCAACATGAACGCCTGCATTCTGGCGCACGCTTTGGGAGCCAAAAAGACCGTGGCACGCATTGACAACTATGAGTATCTGGCACCAAACCTTGAACCGTTCTTTAAGAAGATGGGCATCGACTCGCTCATCTATCCCGAAGTACTGGCCGCCAAGGACATCATTGCCGGTCTGAAACTGTCGTGGGTGCGTCAGCGTTGGGATGTCCACGACGGCGCACTCGTCATGCTGGGCATCAAGCTGCGCGAGTCATGCGAGATCCTCAACCAGCCCCTGCGTACGCTCTGCGGTCCAGAAGACCCCTATCTCATCGTAGCTATCAAACGTGGTGACGATACTATCATCCCTGGCGGTAACGATGAACTGAAACTCTATGACCTCGCCTATTTCATGACCACACGCGAGTACATTCCTTATATTCGCAAGATTGTGGGTAAGGAGCACTATGCCGACGTAAAAAACGTCATCATCATGGGCGGCGACAAGACGGCTGTGCGTGCCGCACTCACTGCGCCAGACTATATGAACGTCAAGATTATTGAAACTAACGAGCGCCGGTGTGAGAAACTGAACGAGCTACTAAGCGACACGGACGTCATGGTTATCCACGGCGACGGACGTAACATTGCTCTACTCGAGGACGAAGGCATACGCAACACACAGGCATTCGTTGCACTAACCGGCAATGCCGAGACAAACATCCTTGCTTGTCTGGCAGCCAAGAAGCTGGGCGTGCGCAAGACTGTCGCCATGGTCGAGAACTTCGACTACGTGAGTATGGCCGAGGGTCTCGACATCGGCACCATCATCAATAAGAAGAACATTGCTGCCAGTCATATTTTCCAGCTCATGCTCGATGCCGACGTCAGCAACATGCGCTCGCTGATGATGGTGGACAGCGACGTGGCAGAGTTCATCGCTGCGCCGGGGTCGAAGGTCACTAAGAAACCCGTTAAGGAGCTCGGGTTGCCTTTCGGTGTGACCATCGGAGGACTGGTGCGCAACGAACAGGGCTATCTCGTCAATGGTAACTCACAGATTCTGCCCGGCGATTCCGTCATGGTGTTCTGCCATGAGCACAACCTGAAGATGGTGGAGAAATACTTTAAAGCCAACACGTTATGGTGAATTATGGACTGGTATCGAAAATCATCGGGAAGCTGCTCTTGCTTGAAGGCTTCCTGATGTCTTGGTGCGTCATCATGTCCTTCTGTTACGGCGAGGATGACAGCATCGCCTTTCTGATATCCATGCTCCTCACCCTAACCATCGGCCTCATCGCGCTCTTCTTCGGGCGTAATGCCGACAATAACTTGAGCCGGCGCGACTCCTATCTTGTCGTTACCGCCACGTGGGTCATCTTTTCCATCTTCGGTATGCTGCCCTATATGATTGGCGGCTACATCAACAACTTGACAGATGCCTTTTTCGAAACCGTTTCAGGCTTCACGACAACCGGCGCTACCATTATCGACAATGTAGAGGTACTGCCTCACGGAATCTTGTTCTGGCGTTCGCTGACACAATGGATTGGCGGATTAGGGATCGTATTCTTCACCATTGCCATCCACCCCTCTTTAGTAGGTGGTAGCGTGAAGGTCTTTGCGGCAGAGGCAACAGGCCCCATCCGCACGAAGATGCACCCCAAGCTCTCTACCAATGCCAAGTGGATCTGGAGCATCTACCTGCTGCTGACCTTGGTTTGCGCTTTCGCGTTCTGGGTAGCCGGCATGAATTGGTTTGAGGCAATAAACTACTCGATGACAACTACTGCTACTGGAGGATTTGCCATACACAACGACAGCACAGAATTCTTCCATTCGGCTTCTATCGACTATATTTCGATACTTTTCCAGTTCCTGTCAGGCGTGAACTTCACCTTATTATATCTCACCATGTTTAAGATGAAGGTAAAGGCACTTTTCCAGAACTCGGAATTCAAACTCTATATCAGCATTGTGATAGGAGCAACACTTTGGATAGCGTATCTGCTGCTAACACGTATGGACTATGACCTCGAACGGTCGTTCAGGTGTGCTCTGTTCCAAGTGGTATCATTTATGACCACCACAGGTATGTTTAACGACGATGCCGGCACATGGCCGCACATCACTTGGGTGATATTGGGCATTGTCATGTATATGGGTGCTAGTGCAGGTAGCACGAGTGGCGGTTTCAAGTGCATTCGCGGTGTGATGCTACTTAAGTTGGTACGTAACAACTTCAAACAGATACTGCACCCCAATGCCGTACTACCCGTAAAGGTTAATGGGCAGAACATCCCGCAATCAAAGCTGATAGCGCTATTTGCATTCTTTACGTTGACCATCATGATGACACTGATAACGGCCACCATCATGATTGTTGCCGGTATTGACAACACCAACGCCATTACGATAGCACTGAGCTGCGTAAGCAACGTAGGACCTACACTGGGCACACAGATCGGGCCGGTCATGTCGTGGTCTATGTTGCCTGACTTAATCAAATGGCTTCTTTGCCCGCTGATGCTCATGGGACGTCTTGAGATTCTCTCCGTCCTAGTACTCTTCACCCGCGCCTACTGGAAAGACAACTAAACCATTCAAGAAGATATGCAAAACTACTACAAATTCCAACCGCTTCTGAAGTCCACCCTTTGGGGCGGTGACAAGATTATTCCGTTCAAACACCTCAACAGTACCCAGCAGCAGGTGGGTGAGAGCTGGGAAATCAGCGGCGTCAAGGGCGACGAGACGCTGACAGCATCGGACGGTTCACCCGTCCAGTCCCTCAACGAACTGGTCAAGGAACAGCAGGGCCGGTTGGTGGGCGAAGCCAACTATCAGCGCTTCGGCGACGAGTTTCCGCTGCTCATCAAGTTCATTGACGCACGCCAAGACCTCAGCATCCAAGTGCACCCCACCGACGAGATAGCCCACCGGCAGGGGAAGTCGCGCGGCAAGACCGAGATGTGGTACGTCATGGACTCGGCACCCACGGCCAAGCTCTACAACGGACTGAAAAAGCAGATTACGCCTGACGAATATAAGCAGATGGTCAGCGACGACACCATCTGCGACGCCTTGGCACAGTACGACGTGCGCGAAGGTGACTGTTTCTTCATTCCCGCCGGGCGTATCCATGCCATCGGAGCCGGCTGTTTCCTCGCCGAGATACAGCAGACCAGCGACGTCACCTACCGCATCTACGACTTCAACCGCCGCGACAAGGACGGCAATCTGCGCCAGCTGCACACACAGGAAGCTGCCGAGAGCATTGACTACACCGTGCTCAGCGACTACCGCCAGCACTACGAGCCCCGCAAGAACGAGGGCCAGCTGCTCGTGGAGTGCCCCTACTTCAACACAGCCGTCTACGACTTGGACGAGCCGATGGAGCTGGACTACTCTGAGCTTGACTCGTTCGTCATCCTGATTGGCCTGAAGGGTGAGGGCACCATCAGCATTGACGATGGCGAGCCCGTCAGCCTGAACGCCGGCGAGACCGTGCTGCTGCCCGCACATATTAATAATGTACGCGCGCGAGGGAACATTAAATTCCTTGAGACTTACGTGCTGAGCTAACTCTGCTCAACGCGAGAACTAACGGTTCTCGTCAGCGGTGCCTGCAGAGAGCAGCCGCTCCACGTCGCGCAACAGCCGCGCGAAGGGCTCTGACTGCTGGTAGCCCGTGTTTTTCTTGAGCATCTGACGGATGTCCTGCAACGAGTGTTCGTAGCAGGACATTTCGTTTGTGCGCTGCGTGTGGTGCACGGCCATGCGCTGTATCTCGTCCTGCCGCTCCTGCCGCAGCCGGTTGCAGACCTTGTTCAGGATGGGCACCACCACGTTGTCGAACAATGCATGTCCCTGCACGTAGAGATAAGTGGTCTGGGCGGTGACGCCCAGCGCCTTCACGCTCTCCTTGGTCTGCAGATAAGCCTCCTTATTGTCAGGGAACTGCACTTGCAACTGGCGAATCTTGGTGTTCACCTTACGGCGCAGGTGGTCGAGCGAGGGCTGCGGTTCCATGACGTTGAAGCCCCCCGGATCGATGATGCGCGCCATGTCCGTCAGCGAGAACGTGTTATGGTTGCCTGAGCGATAAGCCCAGACCGACCAGATGAAGAGCGGAAAGATGATCTCGGAATACTGCTGCATGTAGCCACGGAAGTCGAAGATGCGGTGGTCGTTGAGCGTCACGCCCGTGCAGACTTCGTGGAGCGAGGGCGCATAGCACTGGAAATTCTCAATGGCGTAGACGTAGGTATGGAACGCATAGGGACAGTCCAGCACCTTCTGCGACTGCGGCGTGGCCCCTTGCAACAAGTAGTCGTAGTCAGCATCCACGCAGGCAATCATGGCCGGACCCAGATTGGATGCGCTCATCAGCACCGCCTTCTTGCCACGCTCCAGCTTGCGGTGCGACGGCAGCATGATTTCAAAGTAACGCTCATCCGTCTCAAAGCGTCCCAGCACCGTGCGCCAGAAGTAGATGTCATCGTAGCTCTCGACGTAAGCCACAATCCTGCGCCGTGCACGCTTCGACCTCAGGCTGTTGGCAGCCTCGAAATACTGCGAGTTCAGATTATCTTTCAGTCGGCTGGGCATGTCTCTTTATTTTTTAAATAGTAATGTCAGAGACTTCCGTCACCTTGTCCATCCAGCCGCTCATGACGACGGCCGGCGAGTGGGTGGTCAGTATGATCTGCACGTTTGGATTCAGTTCCACGATGAGGTCGATGAGCCGTTTCTGCCATTCAATGTGCAGGCTCACCTCCGGCTCGTCCATGAAGAGCACGTAGGGCTGCTGGTCCTCCACGAGCACCGTCAGCAGAATGGCGAGCATCTGCTTCTCACCGCTCGACAGCTGATAGGGCACCAGCGTCTCGCCAATCTGCGAGAAGCGTATTTCGTTCTCCGTGCGCACAATTTTCTTGCCCGTCTCGCTGAACAGGTCGTCCACCATGTCCTGAAACCTGCGTTTGGGTTCCGACAGTTCCTGCGCGGCGTCCATGTGGCCCTGCTGCAACTCGTTGATGATGCGGTTGCCGATGTTCACCTGATAATCCAGATACTTCCGCTGCAAGTGGTAAATCTGGAAGTCGAGCGCCGAGGATATACGCGCATCGACGTGGCTCATGGTCTCCGTGTCAAGCACGGGCGAATCAAGCGAGCGTATGACGTCGAAGCGCACGTGCGTTGCGTCCTCGGGCTCCGCAACGATGTGCACCCCTTTCAACAAATGGTTGATCAGGTCGCCGTTGTTGTTGACACTGCGCAGCACCTTGTTCAGGATGGTCGACTTGCCCACACCGTTAATGCCGCTGAGCACATTCACCCGACGGTCAAGATTCCACAGCACGTGCTTCTTGCCGCTCCACAGCGAGTCAATCTCAATCTGCTTAATATAGTCCGCGTATTTCTGCATAGTTTTAAGTCTTTTTCTATCTCATTCCATCTTTTTTCAAAACCCACACCTATACCATTACTGAATTTTCAGCAAAGATACGAAACAAATTCGAAATTCGGAAATAATCAACATTATTTTTTATAACTATCCGCAAAGATAACGCCATTCTGCGCCTCGGCGTGAGGAATAAACGGCTTTTTAGAATATATAATTGTGCCAATCAACCCACACTAACCACAAATTAAACACAAAAATTTGGAGATTTCAAAAACTAATTGTAAATTTGCACACATGATAGCAAAAATTATCATCACACATACCTACAATAACCTAAAAATTTATAACAAGAAACAGACAGAACAACAGAACATAAAGGGAGATTAGGACACGCCAAGCGTGACGCTCCCACAGGGAACAATGAATAAACGTAGTCTATAACAAAAAAAGACTGGCGCAGCGTTCCCGTTCGTACTTATTGGATAAAATGAGCTTTTAGCTCTTGTTCTCACCCAAAGAATACCGCCAATATTCTAAGAGACAATCACCCAAAGGACACCAATCCTGCGGCTGTCAACATGAGTTCAAGTAGGCTGAGGTTCACGCTACGGCGTGAGCTATTCACCACTTGCTTTGTTGACAGGTCGCTTGGCGGTAACCTTTTGGGTAGCAAGTACAGAATGGTTGCACGCCTTTCTTGTAAAGATTTTATAAGAAATGCTTGATTTTATCCCTTGGAGAACTATCACCCACTATGGGCTTCACTTTGCAGCTCCAGCGCTGCTTGCACTGATTTTCTTCAAAAAAGAACGGTGGCTAAAAGCATACCTGATTATGCTTGCCACCATGATAGTAGATGCAGACCACCTGCTGGCCGACCCGATTTTCGTTCCTGACCGCATGAGCATCGGGTTCCATCCTCTTCACTCTTACTATGCCATCGCCGTCTATGTCATCATGTGCTTTCTGCCTTACGAACGATTGCACTGGCCATGGTGGCTCCGCGCCGTGGGCATCGGGCTGGTGTTCCACATGATTACCGATTGGCAGGACTATGTATTATGGCTATAATCATTTATTTAATAACAACTTAAAAGTATTTATTTATGAGACAAGTAAAATTTTTGATGATCGCCCTGCTACTCGCAGTGAGTGGCGCGGCCAATGCGCAATCAACCAAGGAGCAGCTCAAGTCAATTCTTGAGGACTTCTGCGTATCTTACTATGACGATGCTTTCAGCCCCAAACAGTACATCGAAGGCTCGCTGACCGTAAAAACCGTTGAAGCAGACGAGGCAAAAGGAGTTATCAAGGTAAAGGGTAAACATTCCTACAGAGGTCAATACATCATCTTTGTCGGTCGAAAAACTCACAGCAATGTTGACTTCAAAGCCGAAATAACTCCTACCGGATCTGGACTCAAGATTAAGTTCTGGAAATGGTATGAAAAAGACCCGATGGCCGACGGCCATTGGGAAGGTCCGTGCGAGAGGACTATTATTCCTTGACAATCTTTTGCTGTGGACAGGCACTGCACTGAGGTGCCTGCCCACATTGTTATTAGACAAAACAGAACAAATGAAAAAGACCTTTCCACAAAGACTCACCATTACCCTGCTTGCAGTCATGCTGACAATGACTTCCTACGCAGGTGTGCCCAAGGTTGGGCTTGTACTCGGTGGCGGTGGTGCCAAGGGAGCGGCAACCATAGGAGCACTAAAAGTGATAGAGCGTTCTGGTATTAAGATCGACTACATTGCCGGCACAAGCATCGGCGCCATCATTGGAGGGCTCTATGCATCAGGATACACCTTGGACGAACTGGAAACCTTATTTCTTTCACAAGAATGGCAGGACGTTCTTGAAAGTCACCGTGTGGATGCGAAACTGAAGACACTCTTTCACAGTCGGGGCATCAGGGAGTTCAGCGACACAAGGATTCCCTTCTGGTGTGTAGCAACAGAGCGTCAGTCGCTGGCTGAGGTCGACTTTTCAAGTGGTGACATCGTGAAAGCAGTCAGAGCATCTATGTCTATTCCAGAACTGTATGAGCCAGTCAAGTGGAACGATACCGAGCTTGTTGACGGTGGAATGGTCAACAATCTCCCTGTTGACGTCGTAAAGGAAATGGGAGCTGACATCGTCATTGCCATTGACCTGAAACAGGAAGACAGCAATGCTTTGGGTATATCAATAGGAGTAGGCGGACTGGTGGACTGGTTTTTGTCACGTCCGGACATTGACCGATACACGATTAATCTCGAAGATGTCAATGTGCATATTCACCCCGACCTGCCTGATTTCACTGCCATGAGCTTCGGACATGACAACTGCGAACTGATGATGAACCTCGGCGAGCAAGAGGCACAGACCCACTGGGAAGAACTGCAACGGGTCAGGAACCTGCAACGATAAGCACCCCTTTTTAATGAAAACTCAGCCTCGTAACTCGCTGACGTTAACATTTCTCCTTGCGTTCTTTTTCACCAAATGCCCCTTCGGTCGAAAATAAGCCCGTTTTTTGCATAGATAGATTTCGCTGATAATCAGCGGGTTAAGGAAATAGAGGCTTTTCCGGTTTGCGAAACGATTTTGTTTCATGTTGAAAATCAGTACTTTAGGAAATATAAACTGACGATTCCTGACACGAGAACTGACTATTCTCAACGCAAAAACTGACAATTCCCGACGCGAGAACTGACAATTCTCAACACGAGAACTGACGATTCTCGTCATGAGAACTGGCGATTCTCATCACGAGAACTGGCGATTCTCGTCGTGAGAACTGGCGATTCCCGTCACGAGAACTGGCGATTCTCAACACGAGAACTGGCGATTCCCGACATGAGAACTGACGATTCCCGACGCGAGAACTGGCGATTCTCGTCATGAGCGCCTGGTTTTACCACTTTGCACAACAAAAAACTGCCGATTTCCGTTACGGGATATCGGCAGTTTTCAAAATGATGGGGGAGTTTTGTATTATTTTTCCTTCAACTTATCGCAAAACGGCTTTGAAAACTCAAGCAAAAAACTTGCCCGGAATTAACATAATTAACAGTTATTAACTCTCGCGGTTTACTTGCTCCAGAAATCCACGAGCCAGACGTCGAAGATGAGCGTGCTGTAGGTGGGGATGCCGGTCTTTTCCGTCGTGCCGTAGCCTAACTGATAGGGAATGGTGACGCGCCAGTGGTCGCCACGGTGCATGTGCAGCAGCGCGGTGGTGAAACCCGTGACGAAGTCGGAGGGCAACGGGTAGCGGTAAGACGACACGGTGCCTGAAGAGCTGTAGCTGGCCAGCTTCACCGGCGCATCCACCTCTAAGTCAAGCTCAGCGCCCTGATAGCTCTTGTCGAACGGATAGCCCTGCGGATAGCTGTCCGACGGGATGAGCCGTCCGGCATAGTGAATGACCAAGGAGTCATTGTAGAGCGGGCTTTCGGTTCCGCTGCCGCTCTCTATCACATCCACCAGAATACAGTCAGTATGGGCGGCAGTGGTGGCGTCGGGCAGTGACCACTTGGGAATGATGGCCGACGCGCCGTGTGCCTGATACTGGCGTTCAAAATACTGCTCGTTGCGGCTTTGCCAGTCGGCATACTCGTCAACATTGCCGTCAGACTCGCTGCAAGCAGTGAGTGTCAACAGCAGGAGTGCAACCGAAAAAATACCTTTTATCTTGCTCATGGGTTCACAGTTTCTTCAGCAGGCTGGCGATGCTCACCTTGTCCTCGATGATGCCTGCCAGGTCTTCAATCTTGACGCGCTCCTGCTCCATGGTGTCACGGAAACGCAGGGTGACGCAGCCGTCGTTGAGCGTGTCGTGGTCGACGGTGACGCAGTACGGCGTACCGATGGCGTCCTGACGGCGATAGCGCTTGCCGATAGAGTCCTTCTCGTCGTATTGTGTATTGAAGTGGAACTTCAGTTCGTTGACTATCTCGCGGGCCTTCTCGGGCAGTCCGTCCTTCTTGACGAGCGGCATGACGGCCAGCTTCACGGGAGCCAGAGCTGCGGGCAGACGCAGCACGACGCGCGTCTCGCCGTTCTCCAGCTTCTCCTCGCAGTA
>JAFUSC010000059.1 GCA_017467705.1 Prevotella sp.
CTCCCCCGCCTCCCCGAGGGGAGGAGCCGTTGCGCCATCGTGTCCCCCTCGGGGGACGAGAGGGGGGCTTCCTCTCGGCCTGTTCAAGGAGTACTACCGCGACCCGGAGCTGACGCATGAGGCTTGGCACGACGGACTGTACCACACGGGCGACAGGGCTTGGCGCGACGAGGACGGCTACTACTGGTTCGAAGGCCGCATTGACGACGTCATCAAGTCCCGCGGCTACCGCATCGGCCCGTTCGAAGTGGAGTCGGCACTGATGACCCACCCCGCCGTGGTGGAGTGCGCCATCACCGGCGTGCCCGACGACATTCGCGGCATGGTGGTGAAGGCTACCGTGGTGTTAGGCAAGGAGTGGAAAGACCGCGCCGGCGACGACCTCATCAAGGAACTGCAGCAGCACGTCAAGAAAGAGACGGCGCCCTACAAGTATCCGCGCATCGTCGAGTTCGTCGATGAGCTGCCGAAGACCATCAGCGGCAAGATACGCCGCGTGGAGATACGCAACAAAGACAACCAAAACAAATAAACAAAACAACCAAAAGCTTATGAGGAAAAGACTATTGTTACTGATGGTAACCATGCTGCTTGTCGGGCTGAACGGATGGAGTCAGTCCACGCAGAACCGTGGCTCCAAGGCGAGTCTGGAGACTGACTTCTTCTATTTCGACAACCCCGACGGCACCATCGAGGCCTACCCGGAGTACATCTACCCGGACCTGAACCAGCGCATGATGCAGATTTCTTCGAGCAAATACGTGCTGGGCGACACCAACGTCGAGGGGCTGACACCCGACATGCAGTACTACACCGACTTCTTCTTTGCACGGCGTACGCGCACCACCGTGTTCGTGTTCGACGGACAGGCGTCGGCACAGGGCGCACTGATGACCGGTGCTACCTACGCAGCAAGGCAGATGGGCTGCTGGGCGGCCATGTGGGAGGGCCTGCGCGACAAGTTCGGCGAGGCACTCGACGAGGCGAACATCTACTACACCAAGCACGGCAGCTACAAGGACTACATCAGCCAGTCGCAACCCGAAGAACTCATGTTCAACGGGCACGAGGGTGGACACATCACGTGGCGAATGGACATGAGCAACTCGCTGCTGACGCTGTTGTGCGGTGTCAACATTGAAGAGGTGTTCGACCTGTATAGCTACTACGACGAAGCCTACGACAAGATTGTGGTAGTGGTGTTCAGCTACTCCGAGGCCAAGGAGCCCGCAGGCGTTGACGTGGCTGCCATAGGCAAGGTGCTGGGTGTGCTGACGGAGATACAGAACTTCAACTCGTCAGACGAGAAACTGGCCAACGCCACCGAGTACCAGAAGACGGCAGCCGAGCGGTTCCAGCGTGTGGACATGATTGACTACTTCAAGAAACACTTTCACCTGAAGAAGACACCTAACAAATGTGTGGCCACCGTTTCGGGCACAGGCGCAGACATGAAACTGCAACTCTGTGAGAAAAACATAGACATCACAGGCATCATAGGCTTCCCGCCACCACCAGTCGAACCGATCGACACAATCATAGGAGATCCGCCCATCAAAGGCGACCCGCCCATCAAAGGCGACCCGCCCATCAAACCGAAACCGAATTGGTCGCACGCCAGTGCGAAGTTTGCCATCATTGAGCACGGTGCCTACTTCGACATACCGTTTGCCGAGGACGACGAGAACATCTACACCATGCAGGATGCCAACAGCGAGAACGCCGTGTTCGCCATCAACAAGGAGACGGGAGACATCACGCCGGTCATCAAGGGCAAGGGCAACAGTGGTCGGCCCAGCATCAAGGCCTTCAATGTGCACAAAGGAACGCTCTATCTGGATGTCGACGGCCGGGGCATCGTGAAATACGACGGCAAGGGCGTGGACTCCTCGCCCCTCATCGGCGAAGTGGAGCACGGTTGGTTCTCCACAGGCATTGCCAAACCCTTCAGACTCTCACCCAACGGCCGCTACTTGGTCTATGGCGACGAGAACATCACGGTCTACGACCTACAAGAAGACAATCGCGCCATCAAGCGCTGTGGAAACCAGTGGACGAACTACACCGTGACGGACGCGGGCGACCTCTACGCCGTCAATGGCTATGACGTAGCCGTACTGCGCAACAACGGCGACGACAAAGGCTACGAGGATCAAGGCCGCGCAGGGCTCTCCAGTTTCGTCAAAGGTAAGGCGCTGGAGATTACGCAGATTGGTGACAGCATCTTCGTCGTAGGTGAGAACCAGATTGCATCAACGGTAGCCGACAAGTTCGAATGGAAAACCACCACGACGCTCAACGGCATCAGCATGATGGCAGCCAATCTGTCGGCCGAGAAGCTGGGCTTTGCCTGGATTTCACTGACAGCCGCCAGCGACCGCTTCGCCCACTTCAGCACGACCGACAGCAAGCCCATCTTAGAGAAGCAGATGAACACCGGAATCGGAATCCCCCGTTACAAGAAAGGTTATGTCATTCAGAAGGCTGACAACATCCACTTCGACAGCATGGGCAACATCTGGATGCGCTGTGAGGAAGCAGGCCGCTGTCTCATTGTGGTGTATAACCCAAAAGGCATCGTAGGACTGGGGAAACTCGCCGGCAGATATAAAGAGGTGAAGCCGTAAATGAACGAAAGGAAATGAAACAACGCATCGTAGTAAAGATAGGCTCAAACGTGCTGACACGCAGTGACGGCAAACTGGACGTGACGCGCATGTCGGCGCTGGTCGACCAGATAGCGTGGTTGCGGCAGCGCGGCTACGAGGTCATACTCGTCTCGTCAGGCGCCATGGCCAGCGGTCGCGGCGAACTGAAAGTGGAACACTCGCTCGACTCCGTTGAACAGCGGCAGCTGTTCAGCGCCGTCGGACAGGTGAAGCTCGTGGGACTGTACTACGACCTGTTCCGCGAGTTCGGCATCCACGTCGGACAGGTGCTGACCATGAAGGAGAACTTCCAGCCCGGCGAGCAGTTCAAGAACCAGCGGGCCTGCATGACGGTGATGCTGGAGAACGGTGTGCTGCCCATCGTCAACGAGAACGACACCGTGAGCATCACCGAGCTGATGTTCACCGACAACGACGAGCTGTCGGGCCTCATCGCCGAAATGATGCAGGCCGACACGCTCATCCTGCTGAGCAACATCGACGGCGTCTACAACGGGCATCCTGACGACCCGCAGTCAGAGATCATCCGTTCTGTGAAGCCCGGCACCGACCTCTCACAATACATCAAGGAAGAGAAGAGCGCCTTCGGCCGCGGCGGTATGCACTCGAAATACACCACGGCGTCGCGCGTGTCGAAGCAGGGCATCCGCGTCATCATTGCCAACGGCGAGCGTGACGACATTCTCATTGACCTCATTGAAAGAAAAGAACAGACCCCACACACTGAGTTTGAGCCTCTTAGCCCCCTAAGTTAGGGGGTTGGGGGTCTGAACAGACAACATACCCACTTATGACCAACATCAGCAATACAAACTGGTCTGCTTATTCAGACCCCCAGTCCCCTGACTTAAGGGGCGTTTTTGAGCGCGTGAAACGAGCCAGCAAGTCACTGGCACTGCTCAGCGACACACAGCGTAACGACATACTGAACGCCGTGGCCGATGCCATCATATCTGATAAGGACAAGATTCTGGCAGCCAATGCCGAGGACTTGGCCAAGATGGAGCGCAGCAATCCGCTCTACGACCGTCTGCAACTGACGGATCAACGGCTGGCAGACATCGCCCACGACATGCGCAACGTGGCCACCCTGCCCTCACCCCTCGGCCACATCACGAAACAGAAGACGCTGCCCAACGGCCTGCGGCTCTGTCGCATCAGCGTGCCGTTCGGCGTCATCGGCATGATCTACGAGGCCCGGCCTAACGTGACCTACGATGTCTTCTCGCTTTGCTTCAAGAGCGGCAACGCCTGCGTGCTGAAAGGCGGCAAGGATGCCGACGCCAGCAACCGCATGGGTGTCAGCATCATCCACGACGTGCTGCGTCAGCATGGCGTCAGCCCCGACGTGGTCACGCTGTTGCCTGCTACCCATGAGGCCACGGGCGAGATGCTCAACGCCGTGGGCTACATTGACCTGTGCATCCCGCGCGGCGGACGCAAGCTCATCGACTTCGTACGCGACACGGCCCGCGTGCCCGTCATCGAGACCGGTGCCGGCGTGGTCAACACCTACTTCGACAAAGACGGGGACATAGAGAAAGGCCGCGCCATCATCAACAATGCCAAAACGCGCCGCGTGTCTGTCTGCAATGCGCTGGACTGCTTACTAGTACATCTAGATAGACTAGCCAATCTAGTAGAACTCGTCAAGCCTATGGCCGAGAAGCACGTCATCATCTATGCCGACAGCCAAGCCTATGCTGCCCTTAACGGGAAGTATCCATACTTAGAGCATGCCACCGACGAATCGTTCGGCACGGAGTTCATGGACTACAAGCTGGCCATCAAGACCGTCGCCTCCATCGACGAAGCACTGGCCCATATTGACGAGTATGGCAGCGGCCACAGCGAAGCCATCATCACCGAGGACACAGAGACTGCCCGCCAGTTTCAGGCACATGTTGATGCTGCCTGCGTCTATTGGAACGCGCCCACGTCATTCACCGACGGCGCACAGTTCGGACTGGGTGCCGAAATAGGCATTAGCACCCAGAAACTCGGCCCGCGCGGCCCCATGGCACTGGAGGAGATTACCACCTACAAATGGCTCATCGAAGGCGAAGGACAGGTGAGAGCATAGCTTGAAAATTGAAAATTGAAAGTTGAAAATTGAAAATTGAAAGTTGAAAGTTGAAAATTGAAAGTTGAAAATTGAAAATTAAGCATATGAAGAGTTTTATTAATGTGAACGATATAGGACCATTGGACAAGGCAATGGCCGAAGCATTTGAGATGAAGAACGACCGTTACAAATTTCAGCATCTGGGCCGCAACAAGACGCTCATGATGATATTCTTCAACAACTCATTGCGCACGCGCCTGTCGACACAAAAAGCGGCCATGAACCTCGGCATGAACGTCATCGTGCTCGATGTCAACGCCGGTGCATGGAAGCTGGAGACGGAGCGCGGCGTCATCATGGACGGCGACAAGAGTGAGCATCTCTTAGAGGCGATCCCCGTCATGGGCTGCTACTGCGACATCATCGGCGTGCGCTCATTTGCCGGACTGACTGACCGTGAATACGACTATGCCGAAACCGTGCTCAACCAGTTCATCAAGTACAGCGGCCGTCCCGTCTTCGCCATGGAGACAGCCACCGTGCACCCCTTGCAGGCGTTCGCAGATTTGATTACGATTAAGGAATATTGGGGGCAAGGAGCAAGGGGCAAGGAGCAAGAGGATTGTTCAAGCATAGAACGTCGTCCCCGTGTTGTTCTCACATGGGCGCCGCATTGCCGGGCTCTGCCACAGGCTGTGCCTAACTCGTTCGCACAGTGGATGCGGGCGGCTGATGTGGACTTTGTCATCACTCATCCCAAGGGCTACGAGCTGGACCCGAAGTTTGTGGGCGATGCCCGCGTAGAGTACGACCAGCGCAAGGCGTTCGAGGGGGCTGACTTCATCTATGCCAAGAACTGGAGCAATCCGGGCATCACGAATCCGGATGATTATGGTAAGATTACCTGCGAAGACCGCTCATGGACGGTGGACACGGAGCACATGTCGTGGACCAATAACGGTAAGTTCATGCACTGCCTGCCCGTGCGCCGTAATCTCATCGTGACCGATGATGTGATTGAGTCGTCCAACTCCATCGTCATTCCCGAGGCGGCCAACCGCGAAATATCGTGCTCGGTGGTGCTCAAGCGCATGCTGGAAGCTTTATAAAGTTGAAAGTTGAAAATTGAAAATTGAGAATTGAAAATTAATGGCGAGACAAAGACGAGGAACGTTCATCGTGGTGAGTGTGCTGACGCTGTGGAGTGTCGCCTGCTTCTGTTTTTTCCAGTTCTGCTACCCTTACCATTTCTTCTATAAGGAGCAGAACCAGCTGTTTCTCATGACAAGCGACTGGCTGCGGACGTACTTCGACGACGGCTGCGGTTGGCTGGCAAACATGGGTGGCGAGTTCCTGACGCAGTTCTATTACTATCTTTATGCCGGCGCTACCATCCTGACGCTCTGCCTGACGGCACTGGCCGTCACGACACACCTTGCCTTGAAGTGGGCCGGAGTTAACCGCTATGTATCCTTAGCCATCGGCCTCATCGTCGCTACCGTCGAGGCCGTCTTCCACCTGCACTATAAGTTTCCGTTGTCGGGCACGCTGTCGCTGTTGGGATGGATGGCGGTGGTATGCCTGTTTTCGAGGTACGGGGTACGAGGTACGAGGTGCGAGGTACGAGGTGCGAGGTACGAGGTGCGAGGTGCGAGGCTTGCAGCCCGAATCATCATAGGGGTACTGCTGCTCCCCTTGGCCGTCTGGCTGTTCGGGGCACCGACGCTGGGTAAGATAGCCGGTCCCGACTGGTATGCCGAACGGCAGCTGTCGGTGGACTGCGAATACTACTTCGGCAACTGGAACAAAGTGGAGCGTCTGGTGGAACAAGACAACGAGCGCACACCCGAAATGCTGTTCTACTATTATCTGGTGCAGGCACAGCGGGGAAAGCTGCCTGATCAGCTGCTGCACTTTGACCACCCCGAACTGGGAACGTTCTACACCATCGGGCCTGAGACACCGATGTTCATCATCAAGAGCATGAACGAGCTCTATTGGACATTGGGCGACATGACCTACACGGAGCGTGCCGCCATGCTGGGCAACGTCTTTTCACCCAACAACCGCAACGTGCGCATGATCAAACGACTGGCCGAGTGCAGCATTGTCAGCGGCGACTCGGCAGCCACGCGCAAGTATCTGGGTGTTCTGGAGCACACGCTGGCCTTCCGTCAGTGGGCCAAGAACGCGCCGCAGAACCAGCTCTACACGGAGAAGATGCAGTTTGTCAACCGCAAGGACACCATTTCATTGGGCGACAACGCACATAACATCATGATGCAGCTGCTCGACTCCAACCCCGATAACACCGTGGCACTGGACTACATTCTGTGCAGCAACCTGCTGCTGAAGGACGTGCAGAACTTCAAACGCGACTACGACCGCTACTGCACCGACCTCGGACGCACACGGCTGAACACGCTCTATCAGGAAGCGCTGTGCATCTGGTTGGCAGCCTCGCACGCCCCGCAGGAAGACTGGGAGAAGTACATCAAGCGTCAGGACGTGATGCACCGTTTTGCGGAATACAACGAGCAACGCGGCCACCCGAAGTACAAGGGCACGTACTGGTACTATTATGACAAAGCAAAGAAACCTAACACGCAATGAAACAGCACCTATTTCTCATTATTGCAGTCATCATAGGGCTCAACAGCTGCACGCCGACCCCCACCGACGTACAGACGTCGGCTGAGCTGCCACCCATCTATCCCGACTACACCGACGTCACCATTCCCGTGAACATCGCGCCGCTGAACTTCTTGGTGCGCGGTGCTGATGCCGTCTGCGTGGAAGCCGGCGACATCACCATCAACGGCAATGACGGCGAAGTGGTGTTCAGTGAAAGCGAGTGGCACAGGCTTTTGGCCGGGCACCACGACATCACGGTCAAGGTGACGGCACGCATCAACGGACAATGGACAGCCTACAAGCCGTTCCTGTGGCACGTCGTCGACGATAAGCTTGACCCGTGGCTCACCTACCGGCTCATTGAGCCTGACTACGAGGTGTGGAACAACATCCAGCTGAAGCAGCGCTGCATCGAGAACTTCGACGAAGCGGTGCTCACCGACTATCGGCTGCAGGAGAACCGCTGCATGAACTGCCACACGACCGGCAGTCAGAACCCTGACCTCTCCATGCTCTACGTGCGCGGCAAGGGCGGCGGCGCCATCCTGAACCAGAACGGCCGGCTGCGCAAGCTGAACATCAAGACCGACGACATGGTCAGCGGCTCCGTCTACTTCGGTTTTTCTCCGTCGGGCCGTTACATCACGTTCTCCACCAACATCATCATCCCGGCTTTCCACTCTAAGAAAGAGAAGCGCTTGGAGGTGTACGACACGAAGAGCGACGTCTACGTGGCCGACCTTCAGGAGAACCGCATCATCCGCTCACCGCTGCTCAACGACAGCACCGTGTTGGAGACCTTCCCCACGTTCTCACCCGACGGCAAGTACATCTACTACTGTGCTGCCCCGCTCGTCCAGCTGCCGCAGGAGCTGGAGAAGCTGCAATACTCGCTGGTGCGCATCCCCTTCGACGAACAGACAGGCACCCTCGGCACACGTGTGGACACCGTCTTCTATGCTGCGACAATGTCGCAGCAAAGCCAACCACAGCAAAGCCAACCGCGGCAACCGCAGGCAGGAGCCAAGCGCTCGGTCTGCCACCCGCGCATCTCACCCGACGGCCAGCACCTGCTCTTCACGGTACAGGCCTACGGCACCTTCCCCATCTGGCACCGCGAGAGTGACCTGCGCATGATGAACCTGAAGACGGGAGAAATAGACACGCTGGCCGTGGTCAACAGCGACAAGAGCGACACGTATCACGCATGGTCCAGCAACTCGCGCTGGTTTGTCTTCGCCTCGAAGCGAGACGACGGACTCTACGGCAAGCCTTATTTCTGCTACGTCGACAAGAACGGGCGGGCCCACAAGCCGTTCTGCCTGCCGCAGCGGTCGCCCACGTTCTATGACACTTACCTCAAGTCGTTCAACGCGCCGGAGCTTTCACGCGGAAGGATTCCTTTCGATGCAAAAGACGTGCAACGGGCTATGTCACAGGACGCTGAGCCGTTTAAGTAAGGGCACCTCAAACACCGGCAAGACAACCCCCATTTTGTAAACCGCCGTTTCCCGAGTCGGGAACTGCCGTTTCTCGATTTGCAAACTGCCGATTCCCGAATTGGGAATCGGCAGTTTGCAAATCGGGAGACGGCGGTTTACAAATCACTTCGTTTTGACCCGTTCGTCGGACAGTATCTCCTGCCCTGCCGTGCGGGCGTCAAACTCAACGCGCCGCGCGGTGAAATCAGGTGTGTTGAACGAGTAAAGCGTGCGGTCATAATAGTCGCGCGGATGACGTTGCGGCAACAGGAAAGGCTTGCTGAAATGCCCCGTTTCATCGACCGACGCCAGATAGAGACGGCTGTAAAGCCCGTCACCGCGACGCGAGGTGAAGACAATCCAGTGCGAATTGACATTCCAGTTGTGATAGCTGTCAGCCCGCGGACTGTTGATTTCCTCAACGGCCCGTGCCTCACCCGTCTGCAAGTCAAGCAGCCATTGGTCGCTCTCCTCGTGCCAGATGGAGAAGTAGCCGTAGTCCTGCAACGTGAAAAGAATGTAACGCCCGTCGTACGAAGGCCGCGGCCACGTCAGGCTCTTGCCCTGCGCCACGGCATTGAACAGCGTGTCAACCTGCGTGCCGAACTTACCCGTCGCGGGGTCGAAGTCAATGCGGCAGAGGTTGTATTGCTCGCCTTTGTAGTCCTGCGGATATTCCTTTTGCAGACAGGTCATGAAATAAAGCGAACGACCGTCAGGCGAGAACACGGGCACGTTCTCCGACCAGTCTTTCGTCATGATGAGCGAGTCACGCAGGGTCTCGCGCGTCTCCACATTATAGACGAAGATGTCGCTCGACTGGTCGAACACCTCAATGCGGTTTTGGTTCAGGGGGGAAGGGTGGAGGGTGGAGGGTTGAGGGTGGAGGGTGGAGGGTGGAAGGGTGGAGGGTGGAAGGGTGGAAGGGTGATGCGGACTGGTGATGTGGAACCCTTGGCGCGTCTGATTGGTGGAGAAGGCGCAGTATTTTCCGCTGGGATGCCAGTAGGGATAAACCATGGAACCGCCTAACAGCTCGTTCTTCGCCTTGAGCCATTCGCGCACGCCGTCGCGCTGAATCATCGTGGCACCGTGCTCGCCGCGCACATGGAACACGAAACGGTCGGGGTTGGTACGGTCTGACGTGTGGCAGTTGACGCACATGCCCGGTGCCTGCGTGTTCTCAATGATGGCTGTCTCGTCGAAGCACGACAGGTCACGCTGGTAAAGTCCCATGTGGCTATACACCTCGTAGCCCGGGGCAATGCGCCGATAGGTCAGCCCCCACTCGTCGAGGGCGTAGGGGGAGACAGTGACGGTGAAGTCCTGATATTGTTTCCAGCTGCCGTCCTTCTTCTCGCACACGGTGAACGTCAGCTCACTGCCTTTGTTCTGTGCCAACAGCTCATGCCAGTCGCTGACGTCGAAGTCAGCCTCCGTGCCGTTTGCGTGCAGCTCACCGCCCTTGGCACCCTTCACCGTCACGTCCATGGCGTCCACGTCGCCGCTGGCCATAGTGAAGTTCAGCGGGGCTATGCCCACGGGGATGGTCACGCCCACATAGTCAGGGAAGATGGACGGCAGCGCATCCACGCGCTGCGCATCGTGCGGGAGGTCGGCACAGGACACAAAAGCAAAAAGGCCCAAGAGCCAAAAGGCAAAAAGGGCAGAAGCCTTCTTACATTTACCTGTTTGACGCCGTATGTTCTGATTCATTCTCATGTTCTCTCGTTTCTTTACTTTCTTACTTTTGCGCGAAGTAGTACCACACCGTGTGGCGGTACATCTCCAGTGAGCCCTTGCTACGATAAGCCTGCATGAAGCTGTTGAAGCGTTGCAGCATGGCCGGCGGAACGGCTCCCTGCGGCGGTTGCTGCTGAAGGCTGGCATAGGCAAAGACGGCAGCCTCCTGACACAATGGCGTGGTATAGCCGGGGTTTTGCTGCGAGACGAACGCCATGTAGTTCATGAAGCGGTTGATGTCACGGTCCAAGAGCGGATACATCAGCAGGTATTGCGTGGCCATCTTGTTCTTGCTGTTCTTCATGACGAGCTGTCCGCAAATCTTGTCCAACTCCTGATCGCTGAACAGGAAGTCGTCTTCAAGCTGCATCTGCCGCAGGTGTCCATAGAGCGGATGGGCGTTGATCTGCTGCTCGTTGCCTAACAGGGCCATCGTGCGCTGTGCCCACTTGCGATAGAACAGGGTCTTCTCCAGCATCTGCAAGTACTTGCGGGCCACCTCATAATGGCCGTTGATCAGATTGGTCTCGGCCAGACGGCGCACGCAGCGGCTGCTCTTGTTATAATTAGGAATAGCCTCCATCGCCTCGAACGCGAAACGCTGGGAGGTGTTGACCAGCCCTAAGTAGAAGTAAGCCTCACCCGTGGTGAGCGTGGTGAAGTAATTACGCTCAAACTTCGGCAGCAGACCCTGCGTGCCACGTTGGTAGAAGTCGAACAGACGGACGTCAAGCTCTCCCTTCATGGCCAGTGCCAGGTTCGTGGCACAGACGCTCATAGGCAGGTCAGGCGTCTGCTGCTCAGCCTTCGCTATCACCTTGTCCCACTGGTTCGTACGCACCAAGTAGTCGTATTCTATCAGCTCATAGGTCTTCGCGTCGAAGTTCATCGGCACCACCACCGCACACAGGACGGCAACGCCAACCACCAAGCCCCCATAGCCCACAGCCTGCAACCGCCCTTTTACTGATGGTCCAGTAAGCTGCGGCATGGCCGCAGCCACCACCGGCAGCGCCACCGTCAGCACGACGGCCAACAGCTGCGTCAGCAGCATGACCTCAAAGAAGCGGTAATAGCCCAAGCCGCAGAACAGCTGCGACACGGTGTAAGGCACCATGAAGCTGCTGAGGTAGACACAAAGCGCGCCATAGCCCACGCCCACGGCGGCCAGCACCCAGTCCGTCAGCCGCAGCGGACGGTTCGCCAGTCCTATATAGGCAGCCAGCACCAGCACCACGGGCCCGCACAGCCAGTAGCCGACGGGAACGAGCACCAGCATGGACACGATGCGCACCGTCAGCCCCTTCTGCGCCAGCCAGCGCACCAACAGCATGAGCAGCTGCGTCACGATGATGGCCACCGGGAACGCCAACAGCTGGCTCTCGTCACCCATCATGTACCAGACCAGCACGGGCAACAGGAAGCTTAAAGGGTGGAAGGTGGAGGGTTGAGGGTGGAAGGTGGAAGGTGGAAGGTGGAGGGTGGAGGGTGTCTTCTCTTGCTCCTTGCTCCTTGCTCCTTGCCCCTGCATCAAGGCCAAGGTCAGCCGTTGCATCAGCATGAGCAGCACGGCGATGACGAGGGCGCCCAGCACGACGCTGTTGTAGAACTGCACCAGCAGCTCTGCCACATAGCGCACGGCGCCGCCTGGTTCTGCCAGGCGGTCCAGCAGATAGTCCTGATCAAACAGGAACAGCTGGAACTGCTCCTGATAGCTGAGGGCGAAGGGATAGCTCCGCCACCAGAACAGGAACACGGCCACGCCGAACACCAGCGTCAGTGACCAGTCAAGCAGTTTACTCTTGTATCGGCTCATTCGTATCAGCGTCCATCGTTATAACAGTACCGTCGGGCATCTTACGCTTGTAGGTCAGCGGGAAGTGCTCTTTCAGGAAGTCGTGCAGCACGCCCTCCTTCAGGTTATCGGCCATGCGGCGCGAGAACTGCTTGTAGCCCAGATGCATTCGCTTCGCTTCAGCGCTCAGGCTGTCAGCCTGCTGCGTCTTGCCCGATTTCTTGGCACTCTCGGCGGCACGGTTCAGGTAGGCATACTCGCGGTTGTGCTTCTCGGTCACGTCCTTCCACTTCTCCAGCGAGTCGTTCTGCGCCGTTCCGCGACCATGACTGATGCTGTCGATGGTGACGTAGATGTTGCCCGGCTCACCGACGATGATGAGCGTCTCGAAGCCGAGACGGTAATGGTAGTCAAGCAGAATCTTATACATCTGCATGCTGTCGGGCGAGAACTCGAACTTACCGTCCTTCACCTCCACGCTGTCAACGGTTTCTGCCGTGGCAGGACCTGTCAGCGGCACCAGGAAGATGCGCTTGCCTTCCACCTTGTCAGCCTGTCCCACGGTGCCGTAGATGTGGCACCGCCCGTCGTTGTTCTGCTCTTGGCAACCGGTTAAAAGTAAAATAGCAAAAAGGCCAAAAGGTAAGAACCTGATACCCGCCTTTACAACCGAAAACATTTTGTCTGTCATATTCAATCTTTAATTTTCAATCTTCAATCTTCAATTTTCAATTTTCAACTTTCAATTCTTAATCCTCACCTGCACCCGCTCGTTGGCATAGACCTGCCGATGGGCCTCGCGCACGTTGAAGTCCACCTTCACGCACGTGAAGTCGGGCACATTGTACGAGTCCATCAGGTCACCGTAGTACTTCTTCGGCTGACGCTGCGGCAGCAGGAAAGGCTTTCCCACCTTGCCGTCCGGGGAAACATGTGCCACGTAGAGGCGTCCGTACATGCCGTCGTCGCGCTTCGACGTGAACACAAACCAGCGCGAGTCGCTCGACCAGTTGTGATAGCTGTCGGTGTCCGGGCTGTTGGCCTCGTCGATGGCGCGCGTCTCACCCGTCTGCAGGTCCATCAGCCAGAGGTCGGCATCCTGCTGGAACACGGGGAAGTTGCTGCGGCTGGTCTGACAGTACATGAGCCAGCGCCCGTCATACGACGGACGGGCGAGCGTGTAGCTCTTGTCGTTGGCCGGACCGTTGATGAGCGTGTCCACCTGCTCACCGAACCGGCGCCCCTCGGCATCAAACGCGATGCGGCAGATGCTGCACTTCACCTTCTCGTACTCAGCCGGCACGCGGCAGGAGTCGGACGTGCTGTAGTACAGGTATTTGCCGTCAGGCGAGAACGCGGGGAAGATTTCCAGATGGGTCTCGGTCATCAGTTGCGGAGCCAGTATCAGTTCATCACTGCGCACGTCGAGCACGACGATGTTGCTGAACTCATGGTAGGCTTCTATGCGTTGGCCCTTGCCGACGAAGAAACTCTGGTGAACGGTATTGGTGGCGTAGGCGCAGAAGTTGCCCGACGGATGCCAGTAGGCATAGCTGCCGGCAGCCTTCGTGGAGTCGGTCTTCGTGTTCAGCCAGCGCTGCTCACCGTCAATCTGCACCATCGTGCCCCCACCCTCGCCACGCATCTGCAAGGTCAGCTGGCGCGGGTTCGTGCGGTTGGGCGTGTGACAGTTGAAGCAACGCCCGGGCACTGCCGTCTCTAACAGAAGGGGATATTCGTCGAAGGTGTGGATGTTGCGCTGATAGATGCCGATGTTGCCGCCCACCTCGTAGCCCGGGGCAATGCGGCGATAGGTCAGTCCCCAGTCGCTGAGCGTGTCGGCACTGACGTAGATGCTGAAGTCCTGATATTGTGTCCACTTGCCCTGCTGCTCGGCGCAGACGGTCACCGTCAGCGCTCCGCCACGGTTCTGCTCCGTCAGGGCGTGCCAGTCGTCCACGTCGAAGTCGGCCCACGCGCCGTTGACGTGCAGTTCACCGCCCACGGAACCCTTGACCGTCACGTCCACGGTCTCCACGTCGTCGCTTACCATCTCGAAGTTCAGCGGTGCAATGTCGGCAGGAATGGTGACGCCCACGTAGTCAGGATAGATTTGCGGCAAGGCGTCCACCTTCTGCGTCTGCTGCGGGCCCTCGTGGCATGAAGTCAGCAGCAGGATCAAACATTCTATATAATATGTATAATACTTCTGCATAAGTTTCTCATTTATCATTTCTCATTTATCATTTAGCGAAGCGCCTTACGTACTCCCCGTACTTGCCGCCTTCGCGCCCCCGCGTCTGGATGCAGCGCACGGCATCCTGATAGCCGGCAGGCATGGCACGATAGCCGCCATACTGCTGCGCCCACTGCAAGTATTGCATGAACTGCTGCACGTTGCCCTTCAGCAACTGCTCTGCCAGAAAATAGTCGAGCGCCATCTTGTTCTCGGGATTATTGACGAACAGCAGACCGAAGATTTTTTCAATCTCACCGTAGCTGAACAGGAAGTTGTCCTTGAAACGCAGCTTGCGCAACCGTGCCCAGTCGGCATGCTGTTCCACCTGTGCCTCGTTGTCTAAACAACGCTCGGCTTCCTCGGCCCAACTGCTGTAGAACAGTGAGTGCTTCAGGATGTTGAGCTGCTTGCGCGCCGTCTTGTAATGGCCGTTGATGATCATGCACTCGGCAATGCGCTTCGTGCAGCGGCCGCTCTTCTTGCCGTTCAGGATAGACTCCTGAATGTCGAACATATAACGCTGTGCCGAGTTCACCAGCCCCAACCGATAATATGCCTCGGCTGTCGGCAGGTTGCTCGTCAAGTCACGGTGCCGGGGCATGGCCAGCGCATCGTCGCCACTCTGATAGAAGTCGAACATGCGTTCGGCCAGCTGCCGCTTCTGCGACAAGGCGAGGTTGACGCTGTTCGACCAGAACGTAGTCTTCACCACATGCTGCTCAGCCCGCTCAATCACCTCGTCCCACTGCTCGGCACGTATCAGCTGGTCCTGACGGATGAGCTCATACTTGTCAGCATCGAAGCCCGAGGGCACGTAGACGAGCGCTGCCAGACAGCAGACGAGGGCCAACGGCACACCGATCTTGCTGCTCAGCTTCACGTGCGACAGGGCCACGATGGCGGTCACGGCCAACGGGATGAGCGCCATGAGCAGCGGCATCTGCATGGGCGTACGGTAATAATTGATGGAGAACAGCACCGATTCGGGTGGCCACTGCTGCATCACGGTCAGGTAAGCCAGACACTCCACGGCCAACAGCCACACGGGCAGCCACAGCCAGCGCCAACCGCGCTGTGCCACGCGCACGGCGACATAGAGCCAGCACATGGGACCGGCCACCCAGTAGAGCGCAGAAACAACCAGCAGCTCCACGTACCACTTCGGGCGACGCAACAGCCGCACCGTCAGCAGCACCACGATCATGGAGACCATGTAGGCCAACAGCACGCTCTCGTCACCCATCAGGTGGAGAAGCAGAAGCGGAATCGTGAGCGGAAGAACGGCCTCCTCTAACTTCCCCTGACCGGAGGAGTCTTTTGTGGGCACCAATGCATACAGCGCCACGCTCAGCAATGCGAGCAACAGGGCACCGAGCCAGGGGATGTAATAGAACTGCACGATGAAGTCGCTCACGTAATCAGTCAGTCCGCCGGCAATGCTGGCACGCTCGCGGAAATAGTCAGACGTGAACAGGAACAGCTGATATTGCTCCTGATAAGTCAGCGCAAAAGGATAGCCGCCCCACCAGAACAGGAACACGCCAATGCCCAACAGCACCGACACACCCACCTTCCAATATCTGCCTGTTAATTTCATACGCTGCTGTTTTTATTCCGATTCCTCATCCATATAAAACTGCAAGAATTGTTCAGGAGTCATGATAGGAATACCATCCTTGGGAAAATGCTTACCATTACGTGTTACAACAACATCACAACCACCCCCAAGAGCAGCTTCATACTGAAGCATGTCCTCAAAGTCGACAGCATCAGCATGCAAGGCACGTTGACACTGTGCGCCATTCATGGGCGCGATCTTGACATATGAATCCAACTGCTGCAACACCATGATAACATCCTGATAAGGCATTTCCCGTTGACAGATATAGACGCACGTTGCATAGGACATTGAAGTCGTCACCAATTCAACACTGCCTAATATGCCCAAGTTGAAGACATTGCTTGCAGCCTTGTAAAATTTACTGCGCCTCGCAACAATATCTATCAAGATATTAGTATCCAGAAATACCCTCATCATAAATCGTACTTCTCCTTATAGTGTTCCAGCCTCGCCTGATTGCAGTTTACATCATCGTCCTCAAGCCCGCCTGTCCGAGGCATTGCCGCTATCTGCTGAAGCAACGGTGACAACTCCTCTATCGGTTTCATGCGATATTTCCCTTTCCGCTTCGGAGTCAATTTATTGATGAGCGAGACCACCAATTCATCCACACTGATGTTTTTCTCATCAGCATAAGCCTGCGCCTTATTGTATACAGCAGTATCTAATGTTATTGTTGCCATATTCTTCTGTTGTTTATCTTCCGTGCTGCAAAAGTACGAAGAATATCCGAAAGAGCCAAATAAAAGAGCCAAAATCATGCCTGACGGCAATGGCGGTGATGCCGTCATGCGTTGACAGTAAAGCCGTCAGCCCGTGACGGCGTCACCGTCAGCCGTTGACGGTCGCGCCGCCACCCGTTGACGGAAAGTCCGTCAAAGCAGGATGACAGTATTTACTGTCAACCTTGCTTGACAGTAAACACTGTCAAACCACGTTGACAGTCCTGTTAATCTTGGAAATCGTAGGTATAGACGAAGTTGTCGAAGTGCACAACATCCGGATAACCATAGCGTGCAAAGAGGTCAGCAATCCACTGCTGCTGTTCAGGCATCAGCAGGTATTTGCCGTTTTTGTAGCGGTAGTAGTAAGTCTCACTGCGCAGATAAGCTATCATCTCACCGAGCATTTCATGGTAATGATCGCGGCGCACGGTCGTGAAGAAGTCGCCCCAGCCACGCACAGCCTTCACCACGCGCTTCTCTTTGAAGAAGCGGCACCTCTCCTCAAGCAACACCGTGGGCAGCACCGTTTTGGCCAGCACCTTCGTCGGTGGCACATGCTGCCCGGCAAAGTAACGCATACACCGCTCCTTCAGCGGACATTTATCCACATAGCACAGCACCCATCCACTGGGCACATCCTTGAAATCAAATTCTTTTTCCATCTATATTCCTTCTATCTCATCAGCAGAGAGACCAGTATATTTCATGATAAGCGGCAGTTCCATTCCGTCTGACTTCATCTTACGTGCCGTTTCAATAAGCCCTTCCGCACGTCCTTCCGCACGGCCTTTTTCCTCACCTTGAAGAAACTGTCCTTCCATAACCACTATTGTATCACGATAGTGGCGCAGGCTCTCGTCATACCTACGACGGTCTTCTTGGCTGAGTGAGGCCACCTCTGCTATCTCCGACAGCTTCTTAAATACTGCATCCTGTGCCATCCAAGGCATACGCTGTAGAATATCCATATGCTTCAATACATAAATGATACGTTCAAATACATTTTTACAATCGTCGGCCTCCTTTGTAAAGTATGGCAACTGAAGATAAATGAGCCTGACCTTGTCAGAGAACACCGTTCTCCGCTTCATGTCCATCAAAGCAACATCAGTACGGAAATCCTCTGAAATGTCACTCAACTTGAAATTCAGAAAAGCAACCAAATAGACAGCCTTGATGTCGTACTTCCACTCACTCCCCGTTCTCCCTGTTCAACGATAGAGCGAGACACATAGTAGATACTACGTTTCTTGAAATAGGGCTGATACTTATTCTGCATTTCGACAATGATATGCTCGCCCGTTTCCGTCTCGCATAATATGTCATATATCAAAGAACGGTCACCGTCAGCAAGGCCTATCTGCTCTTTATCCAGAAACTTAACATCTACGATACTACGCTCCTTGGAAAGCAGAGAGTTCAGAAAGGCAATTAACACAGGCTTAGATATCTCCTGCCCGAATATACGTTTAAAGCCTACATCTGTGAAAGGATTGATAAACTTACTCATCGCTCATTGTTTAATATTCACA
This sequence comes from Prevotella sp., assembly GCA_017467705.1. Lineage (GTDB taxonomy): Bacteria > Bacteroidota > Bacteroidia > Bacteroidales > Bacteroidaceae > Prevotella. The sequence goes on from JAFUSC010000059.1 coordinate 18,505, forward strand.
CTGCAAAAATAATAACTTTCTTCGTATTCTCCAAACATTTGGCGGGAAAACATAAAAATTCCGCCCGGCGACGGAGAGTTGCCGGGCGGAATGAATATCAGGGTTTTGTCAGTTGTCTTGACTTACTTGGCCTTGAAGTGCCAGAACGAAGCTTCGCCCCAACCACCGAGAGCACCGAAGTCACCGCCGTCAGGATAAACGAGCGTCATCTTGTCGCTGGTCAGGTAAACAACCTCGTAAGTGCCGGGGATGTTACCGTTTGAGTTGATCTCGTACGGCCACAGGATGGCTGTAGTGTTCAGGTCAGCAATCTTCCAGTCGTTGCCAGAAACAGGCACGAGCTCATACTTACCATTGCGGATCTGGTTGCCGGCTGCGTCGTATGCATTCAGAATACCATCGGTTCCGAAGGTCATGTAAGCATCGATGTCACCGTCGCCGTGGTTCGTACCATCCTCGGTGTGCTGCAACTGTCCGTTGAACTCATCCGTAGAGGTGACACCCCACCACTGGCCGTTACCAGCAGTACCGACATCACTACCAGCACCGCCGCAGTAACCCATGTTACCCCAGACAGCACCCGTGATAGAGGAATCCCAAGTCCAAGACTTGCCACTCTCGTAACCAGCCAACATACCAGAAGCATCGGTATTGCTGGTGAAGTGCCAGAACGAAGCTTCGCCCCAACCGCCGAGAGCACCGAAGTCACCGCCGTCAGGATAAACGAGTGTCAGCTTGTCTGCTGTCAGGTAAACAATCTCGTAAGTGCCGGGAATGTTACCATTTGAGTTGATCTCATACGGCCACAGGATAGCCTTCGTTACAAGGTTACCAAGTTTCCACTCGCCTGCGGCATCCCATCCCTCGACTGCATAAGAGTCAGAGCGGATTTCAGTACCGTCAGCAGCGTAAGCCTTCAGCAGGCCGTCCTCGGTGAATACCATGTAAGCACCCAGATCACCGTCGCCGTGGTTAGTACCATCCTCGGTGTGCTGCAACTGTCCGTTGAACTCATCCGTAGAGGTGACACCCCACCACTGGCCGTTACCAGAGATACCGACATCACTACCAGCACCGCCGCAGTAACCCATGTTACCCCAGACAGCACCCGTGATAGAGGGATCCCATTTCCAAGTCTTTGAACCGTAGTCGTTAGAAGCCAGATAGCGGATAGGCATTTCGAGCTCGCCAGCCACCTGAACGGTGAACTCCTTAGAAGCAACCACTTCTTCACCATCCTGATTGATGTAGCGGAAGTAAACAGTCTGGTTGGGGTCAGAACCACGTGCGGGCACGAAGTTGAACACGCCACCGGCAGCACCGCTGGCCAGTTTGAACTCTGAACCGTCAGCCTTTACATAGTAAATGAACACACTCGACACGCTCGGGATGTTGTACTTAATCCAGTTACCATCGGCAAGGGCTTCAGTACAAGCTTCATCAGCAAACTGTTCGAAAGTTGCTCCGGCGAGCAGCTGCTCAGCTGTGAGGTTCGTCACGTCAAAGTCCTTTTCCTCCTTGATGGGATCACAGGCAGTCAAGACAGCGAGCGCAACCGTAGCAAACATTAATATTGACTTTTTCATATAATTATTCTCTTTTAATGTTAGTGATTAATAAGCAGGTGTACCCGAAATGTTAGCATCAGCAACGCCAGCACCCCATCCTGCATTCTGCTTCAAGATTGTCTCATCAGCAGTAATACGAATCTGTGCAGGCGGAATCTGGATGAAGCCATCGGTCTCAGCATAACGCTTAGCCCATGAAGAAGTAGCATGCTTAATCTGTGACCAACGACCCGTGTAGTTCACGCGGCTGCCATTCTGGCGCTCAAGCATACGGGCAGCTAAGCAGTTTTCGCCTCCGTTCTTTCCCGACCAGCGGCGCAGGTCATTATAGCGAATACCCTCACCGGCAAACTCCCAGCGGCGCTCGTTCTGAATGTTTTGCCAAGAATAAGCAGTCTCAGCAACACCGGCACGTCTCTGCACCCTGTTCATATAGGTAGCGTCGCCCGTCAGCTCTGCGTGCATCAGCATCACGTCAGCCAAGCGGAGTAATACCATGTCAGCATAATGCTCACCTTGGAATGAGTTACCATTGTTATTGGGATACTTCGGAACCAGATTTCCATCTTCATCCAACACTTCTCCACCAATATTCATACGGAGTTGTCCCCACCATGTATACATAGTGTTGAAATTATCCCAAGAAGATGTTTTACAAGTAATAGGCATCCACTTCTTGTTGTAGTAGCCGGCATCCTCTGAGCAGGAAGTTGTAAACACGAAGCTCGGAATTTCCTCAGGTGCATTCAGGATGGTAGCCTTCTTACGTGGGTCAGCATCGCTCCAATCGTCCCACAGGTTTGCATTGATGGTACCCTGACCCCAGCCCTGTCCGAAAGGCATTTCGTCAGCATCGCCGTTTACATGGCCATTACCGTCATCGTCGCAACGCAGACCGCAATAAAGAGAAGCCTGATTGGTGAAGCCCATGGCAATGTTACCATTCCAAGAACCAGCATTCATATACTGCACTTGGAAGATTTCCTCAGAGTTTCCATTACCAGCCCAGAACTTACCACTAGCAGCCAAGTCAGCTACGTAAGGATAGTCAGGAGCAGTAATCTCGTTGGTGTACTGCCAAAGCAGGCGGAAATCGTCAACGAGTTCATAACCGCCGTTTTTAATTGCATCATCAAGAGCAGCAACAACCTGCGCTTTAGTCAGAGGACCATTGACGCCTTCCTGTTCAGGGAGTTCCACGTCGGCCAGAGAGGCAACAGCCAACTCACCAGCTTTCTTATAGAAGCCCTCATAGAACATATAGGCACGAGCCAAGAAACCAGCAGCAGCACCCTTTGTGGCATGTCCGTCACCACGGGTTGTAGCGCCATTAGTCATGAGGTTATAGGCACTCATGAAGTCTGCCAGAATGTGGGGGAAGATGACTTCTTCTGCACTCTGCTGCGGACAGGGATCGGGAGCAGCGGCATCCCAGTAAGCGGGGATGTCACCCCAGAACTGTACGCCCCAGAGGTAGAACAGACCACGCATGAAGTAAGCCTCACCCAGCAACTGGTTGCGGGTAGTCTCCTGACCAGTCCAGTCGAAAGCATCAACAGCATAGATAATAGCACTGGCACGGGCAATACCTACGTATGTGTTATGCCATGCATCATCAAAAAGATCTTCTTTGTTCGATGTCAAATGGCCAATAGCATGTGATTCCACGTCACCCGTACCACCGGCACCGTTAGCATCATCAGACATGATGTAGTTCACGAACCAAGTTGTCTGCAACGGACTGGTGCTCATCTGGTTCATCACGCCATAGAGGGCAGCCAGCTCCTTATTCAGGTCACCTGCTGAAGCAGGATAGTTGCCGGTATTGGCCTCTGTGAAGTTTGAGGAATCGAGCGCATCTTCACACGAAGCGAAGGCGAAGAGTGCAGCGATTGCCAATAAATATATCTTTTTCATATTTCTTCTTTCTGAGTTTATAAGTTTCTTAGTTTGAGTTCTTAGAACTTAATGCTTGCACCGACAATCCATGTACGAGCAGAAGGATAGAGACCTACGTCAATACCACGGATGAAGTTCATGTTGTTTGCAGACTTACCACCATCAGATGAGCACTCGGGATCAACACCCGTGTAGCCAGTGAAGGTATAGAGGTTCTGAGCCTGCACATAGAGACGGAGCTGCTGGAACGGAGAGTTCTTCCAAACCTTGGTGAAGTCGTAACCCAGCGTGATGTTCTGAATCTTGAAGTAGTCAGCATCCTGCATGTAGCGAGTAGATACCCACTGGTCAGCAACAGCACCTACGGTCAGACGAGGCTGCGTATTGCTGGTGCCCTCACCATGCCAACGGTCAAATGCATCAACCGAGTAGTTATTATACTGGTTAGCTAACAGAGCGGTGCGGTAGCACTGCATGATCTGCTGTCCGAAAGCACCGAAACCGGTGATGCCGAAGTCAAGACCCTTCCAGTCGAAACCGAAGCTGAGACCAAGCGTTACATCGGGATGGGGGTTACCGATTTCATGACGGTCAAGGTCATAGTTGATCGTGCCATCATTGTCGAAGTCATCCCAAATGGGATCACCGGGCTGTGCACCAGCCAGCACTGCCTGACCAGCAGCGCGGGCTGCTTCAATCTGAGCCTGATTCTGCCAGATGCCGCTGTAAGACATACCATAGAAGTAACCTACGGGATGACCTTCCTCTACGAGAGAAACGTAAGAAGAGTTCTGGAACAACGTACTAGCATAATCACTTTCGACACCAATGGGAGAAGCAGTAGCCAGACGGGTCACCTCGTTCTTATTGGTAGCCAGGTTCAAGTTGGCATGATAGCGGAAGTCGCTGCCAATCTGGTCGTTCCAAGAAAGTGCGAGCTCAATACCCGTGTTGCGGATATCACCACCGTTAATCATAGCAGGCTCTTCATAGCCCAGCACCTCATTCATCGGGGCCTGTACGAGCCAGTCTTTCGTGGTCTTGCGATACCAGTCGAAAGCAACACCTAAGCGGCTGCGCAGGAAGCGTGCATCGATACCGATGTTGATCTGCTCAGAGGTTTCCCATGTCACGTCGGGGTTAGGCACGTTTCTTGCATATGCACCTGTATTATAGGCACCACTAATGGTATTGGTCAGATCACTGGAGAACTTGTAACCATAGTCCTTATAGCCCGTCGGCGAGAAGCCAATGTTTGAGAGATAGTAGAAGTTACCGATGTTACAGTTACCGTTCTGACCCCAAGATGCGCGAAGCTTCAAGAAGTCCATCCAATTGCGTGCCTTCTCCATGAAGGGCTCGTTGGTGATAACCCAACCAGCAGAAACTGAGGGGAAGTAACCCCAACGGTTACCGCGTGAGAAGTTGGAAGAACCGTCAGCACGGAGAATGAATGTTGCCATATACTTCTCATCGTAGTTCCAGTTGATACGTCCGAAGAACGAAGCGATGCTACCCTGCATGGGGTTATCATAACCAGTATGACCCTGCAGAGCCTCTGCTTCATAGTTGCTCGGCACATTGTAATCCCAACCCTGATAAACCAATGAGCCCGGTGTACCAGAGAAGCTAAGAGACAAGCCAGAACTCCAGTTGGAGCGCTCGAACGACTGACCAACGAGGACATCAAATGAGTGATTACCAAGCTTCGGCAGTGCATAAGACAGCGTATTCTCAATGGTGAAGCTGCTGCTCTCTGCCTCACTCATGCTCAGGTTGTAGTTAGCACTCGCACTGGTTGAGCTTGAGCTGTAGGGCTTCTGGGTGCTGCGGCTGTAGCTTGCGCTGTAGCCAGTATTGAACTGTCCACGATACCGCAGGTTCTTGATGGGCTCAACAATCCAGTAGATAGTTGCACCCACACCGAAATCACGGTTGCGGTTGATAGAGTTATAACCACCGTTCATGAAGTGATTGAGCGGGTTCGAGAAAATCATGTCGCTATAACCTGTGTGATTGTTGGTATAGCTGGTCAGGTTGCCGTTAGCATCATAAGGGAGAACCAACGGAGAAGCCACGTAGGCTGCCTGCATGATGTTCCAATAGCCATTACCCTCAGCCAGATCATGGCTGCTGTGATACCAGTAAGAAACGTTCTCACCGATGGTCAGCAGGTCGTGGTCCTCACCCAGCAGGTCCTTGCCTTTCAGCACGACGTGCTCAGAGTTGATACGGCCACCATAGCGCTTATAGTCTGATGCGTTGTCGCCACCCATGATACCCTCGTTAGAGCTGTAGTTGAGTGACATAGAGAACTTAGAACGGTCAGTACCACCCGTCAGGCTGACAGCGTGGCTGAACTGCAGGGCGTTCTTGTTCTCGTACTCCTTGAACCAGTCTGTACCGCCCCAGCCATTGTTAACCATGTCAAGAATCTCAGAGGGAACCAATGAGCCCCAGTTGGTAGCAGTGCCGTAAGTGTTGAAATTGGTCTCGTTGATGAGCTGCATGTATTGCTGTGCATCCACCAATCCAGGAACTTTGTAAGCGTTTGACCAGCCTACGAAGCCGTCGTACTGAATCTGCAGCTTGCCAGCCTTACCCTGCTTGGTGGTCACCAGAATCACACCGTTAGCAGCACGTGCACCGTAGATGGCTGCAGAAGCAGCGTCCTTCAGCACGTCGATGCTTTCAATGTCGTTCGGGTTCAAGCCGTTCAGACCGTCGTCAGCCGTACCGGCATTGACACCGTCGATGATGAGCAACGGTGAAGAGTTACCGATGGTACCCACACCACGGATGTTGACCTTGAAGCCCTTACCAGGCTGCGAGGAGCTCTGCGTGATGTTGACACCAGGAGTGCTGGACTGCATGGCGGTCAGTGCGTTGGTGGTGTTCAGCTTGGCGATGTCCTCACCTTTCACCTGAACCGTTGCACCAGTGACCAGCTTCTTCTTCTGCACACCGTAACCGACGACCACAACCTCATCGAGTGAGGTGTTGTCCTCTTCCATGTTCACATCCACCACGTCGCGGTTGCCGACGGCAATCTCCTGAGTGGTGTAGCCAATGTACGTGAATACCAGCGTTGCACCGGGTCTCACGTTGATCGAATAGTTACCGTCAATGTCGGTAATCACTGCGTTACCGGTGACGCCTTTCTCCTGCACAGTCACGCCGATAACCGGGCCCTGAGCGTCGGAAACTGTACCAGTAACCTTCTTCGTTGCCTGCTGCACGCCGTCAACGGCATTTACAGCAGCGTTCGCGTTGGGTGAGTAGCAAAGTCCCATGAGGGCCAGCGCACTCATCAACAGCGCAGTCTTTCTGATTTTTTGATTCATACTTAGGTATTTACATTAAATTTATTGTTTTGGTATACACTAAATTTCACTTGCCAGATGTCTGCCCACAACGGGGCAATCAACCCAGCCCACGCCAAACCTACCAGGCCCGCAGTGGTATGAGATGGTCAACAGTTCTTTCTAATAGGCACTTTAGTTTTTTCCGTTAGTACTATCATTATATGAGTTTTGTAGTATGGAAAGGGTCCGTTGATTGTACGTAATAGCACATTGACCCAATTTCACGGTGCAAAAATAATATAAAATTATGAAATAGCAACATATTATCATGACAAAAATCAATACTTTTTTGCTTTTTTGCCGTTTTGGGGCTATTTTTTTAACACAAAGAACATATTTTGGCGAATAAGTGTTAATATAACACACCGCATTTTTAGTGTTTGATGATGAAGTTTAACGGTTCCCGATTCGGGAATCGGCGGTTTACAATTCGGGAAACGGCAGTTTGCAAATCGGGAATCGCCAGTTTACAATTCGGGAAACGGCGGTTTACAATTCGGGAAACGGCGGTTTGCAAAATGGGGGATTTTTCCTCGCGCGCGCGTATATATAATAAGGTATGCCAAGTTCCGCAAGTAGGCCGTACCGTGCATTAAATAAAAAACACACAATCATTTGGCTATTTCAGGAAAAGTTCTTACATTTGCACAAGATTATAACGGCTACGACTACGGCAAGACCATATACAAGAAGCTATGATTTCATTTGAATGTGACTACAACAACGGGGCGCACCCTCTGGTGCTGCAGAACCTGATAGCTAACAACGACGCACGGCCTACGGCCTACGGTTTCGACGAGTTCAGCGAACGCGCGAAGGAGAAGATCAAACGGGCCTGCGGCATGCCTGACGCGGAGGTATTCTTCCTGACGGGCGGCACGCAGACGAACGCCACCACCATTGACTCGATGCTCTACCAGTACGAGGGCGTCATCTGCGTGGAGACGGGCCACATCAACGTGCACGAGGCGGGCGCGGTGGAGTTTACGGAGCATAAGATCATTACGCTGCCCGCCGAAAAAGAGCAAGGGCCGGACGGCAAGGAGCGCGGGAACGGGAAGATGAGCCCGCAGGTGCTGGATAAGTATCTGGACGACTTCATGCACGACGGCAACAATGCGCATGCCGTCTATCCGGGACTGGTCTACATCACGTTCCCCACGGAACTGGGCACGCTCTACACTGCCCACGAGCTGGACGAGATTTATCAGGTGTGCCAGCGCTATGAGATACCGCTTTACATTGACGGCGCACGACTGGGCTACGGTCTGATGGCCGATGGCAACGACATCACCCTACCCTATCTGGCACGCCACTGCGACGTCTTCTACATCGGCGGCACGAAGATCGGCGCGCTGTGCGGTGAGGCCGTGGTGTTCACTAACCGCCGCGCCCACAAGCATTTCTTCAGCATACAGAAACAGCACGGCGCCGTGATAGCCAAAGGTGCACTCATCGGCTTGCAGTTTGAGGCGCTGTTTAGCGAAGCACCGAGCTGCGGGGTACGAGGTACGAGCTGCGAGAATACATTAGAGACAGGAAACCATGACGTGCAAGGTAACCTCGTACCTCGTACCTCGCACCTCGTAGCTCGAAAAGACGAAATCCTCTATTACAAGCTGTCGCGCCATGCCATTGACATGGCTATGCGCATGAAGGAGCTGTTCCGCCGCAAGGGGTACGAGTTCTACATTGACTCGCCCACCAACCAGCAGTTTGTCATCATCAGCAACGAGGAGGTGGAACGGCTGGCACAACGTGTGGAGTTCACGCACTGGGGACAGGCTGACAAGCGACACACCATCTGCCGCTTCGTCACCAGCTGGGCAACGACGGAAGAAGAAATGCAGACGTTGGAGAGAATCTTGTTCTAAGCTCTACACTATTTCAAGGAAATGCTTTTGACAACAGGGTCTGCGTATGTCTGAATACTCAGGCGCAGCGTGTCGGCAGCAAGGCTGCTGACGGGTATGGAGAGATAACGCTGCAAAGAATAGTATTCGGGCACGCCACCTTGGTCATGATAGAGCCGGCAGCAGGCTGTTGCACGGCCGTCGGCATGATGCTGCACGCTGTCGCACATCAGGGCCAGCGTCTGGTGCACATCGTCCGTGTCGGGCTGGCCGGTCATCAGAATGATACTGACGTTGACAAACCGACGGTTGCGCGCCAGCCAGATGCTCTCGAACTTCACGGGGTCCGTCTTCATGTCACCCACCAGACTATCCATCTCCTCAGGAGTGTGGGCCGTCAACGTGGGTACCAACGAGAGGCCCATCGCCTCAACAGCGGCGCGACCTGCGTCGTCGTTCACCAACTTATAATAAAGAATGGCGCGATAGGTGGTGTCAGCCTTCTCGATGCTCTGCGTCGTAAAGCGCGGAAAGGCCAACAGCGAGTCGCCCTCGTCGGTCACGACGTAATCGACACGCTGATCACTGCCGACGCCAGCCACCACGAAATCAGCCTGCATCTGGGAATACTTACCCTCGCCCTTGTCGTAGCTGTCAGTCTCGCAAGAAGTTAACGCTACGCTAAATGATAAATGAAAAATGATAAATGATAAAGTTATCATCCACCAGTTTCTTAGATGTTCTATATAATATGTATAATACTTCCGCATGGGTTTCTCATTTTTCATTTATCATTTATCATTTCTCATTTAGGCCGAAGGCCGCTGGCCGCAGCCCGCTTACGCCCGCAGTGCCTCCAAACGGTTCTTGGCCGGGTTGGCGTACATCAGCAGCATCTGGTGACGCAGGAAGTCCATATCAGGGTTAGGGATGGTGACTTTCTTCAGCTGGCCGTCAATGTATTTCTCAAAGCGGGTCTTATCAGCAGACGTATAGCGGTCAGTAAAGCGGGACTCACCCGTCACCATGTCAAGCGCCGCATAATGCACGGCCATCGGCTCGTAGCTGCGATGTATCTCCCGGTCCATGCGCGCGGCCAGCGCTGCGTAGAAGTCCTTTCGGGGCAGGTCGGCCAGTTCGTCCATCCACGCATTGACGGGACATCCGCAACGGTAGATGACCCGTCCCTTATAACCGAAGATGCCCGTCTTCATGTTGTCCAGATCGTCCTGCCGGCTCTTCTTGAACGCAGGGTTGTCACGCTTCTGCTGCATCTCCTGCGCCTTCAGGTAGTCGCACGGGTCGAACTCGTATGTTATGGAAAGCGGCACGATGTTGAGTTCTTTAAGATCGCCTCCCATGGCCAGCATCTTCAATACCGACTCCTGCGTGCGGTCGTCGGAGTCCTTGGCACGCCCCTCGCGCTGGGCAATCCAGATGTTCTCCTTCTTCTGCGTCACGGCGTAGTGGATGTAACTGCTCATAAGCTGGCTGGAACGCATCATCTCGTGCGCCGTCAAACCGCGCCGCACGGTGAACGCCTTATTCATGCGCACGAGGCGCTTGATCCACGGATAGATGAGCAGGTTGTCACCAATACCGATCTCGACGGTCGTCGGAAAGCCGTTTTCAATGAGCATAACATCAAGAAATGCCGAGTCGAGCACGATGTCACGGTGGTTGCTGACGAAGGTGAAGCGCTGACCTGCCCCAGCTTTCAACGCAGAATGGTCAAACCGACAGCCATCGGTATGCTTGCGGATAATCCACTTCACCACAGGCTTCATAAAGCGTTTCTGGAAGTCGAGCGGTGTCTTCACGCCCGTGAAGGCCAGCCGCAGCAAGCCGTTACGCACGGCTTTCGGCAGCCACGGCGCAAAACCTTTGAGCACCAACGAAAACTGGCGGTCGTTCAACAGATCATTGAACGCCTGCTTCATCTCACTGGCTTCGTAAGGACGAATCTCGTCAAAATTCTCTACGTTCATTTTTCCAATTACTAATTATAATTGTTCAAAATTGGTTTTCAACGATTTCGGTCAATACATCGGTCATGGAGAGTCCTGCGGCGCGGACTTGTTGGGGAATGAAACTGGTGGCGGTCATGCCAGGTGTGGTGTTCACTTCGAGCATGGAGATTTTGCCTTCGGGCGAGATGATGTAGTCAATGCGGATGATGCCGTTGCAATGCAGGATGTCGTAGATGTGGCTGGTGATTTCACGCACACGGTTGGTAACATCTTCTGACAGGCGGGCGGGCGTAATCTCCTGCACCTGACCATTGTACTTGGCGTCATAGTCGAAGAACTCGTTGCTGGTCACCACTTCGGTGGCCGGCAGCACCACGGCCTTGTGCTTCGTCTTGTAACAGCCGATGGAGATTTCCGTTCCTTCCAAGAACTGCTCCACCATCACCTCGGGACTCTCCATCATGGCCTTACGGATGGCGGGAGCCAGCTGGTCCTTGTTCTTCACCTTCGACACGCCGAACGATGAACCGTCAGCAGCAGGCTTCACGAAGCAGGGCATGCCTATGCGCTCCTCTATCTCGTCATCGCTGACCAGCTGCTCATAGCCCTTGCGGATGAGCAACGAGTCTGCCACGCTGACGCCATAGCTGCGCAAGTACTGGTTGAGCACGAACTTATCAAACGTCATGGCCTCGACCAGCACGCCACTCGTTGAGTAAGGCAGCCGGATGAGGTCGAAGTAGCCTTGCAGAAGGCCGTTCTCACCGGGCGTTCCGTGAATGGTGATGTAGGCATAGTCGAAGAGCTTAGCCTTGCCGTTCTCGACGAACGAGAAGTCGTTGCGATCAATGCGTGCGGTCAGGCCGCCGGGCAGCTCCACCTGCCAGTCGACGCCCTTGACGTCAACAATATATACGTTGTAACGCTCCTTGTCGAAGAACGAGAATAATCCTTGCGCGGAACGCAGCGACACGTCGTGCTCAGACGAGTCGCCTCCACAGACAATGGCAATGTTTCTTTTCAAATTTTTCATTATTATCTTTTTGTTGTTATAATGGGTCTTATGGGGCCTATTGGACTTATGGGCAGGCTACGTAGTGCCGCCACTTGTCGATGAGCGCAGCCATGTCGGCAGGCAGTTCGCTCGTGAAGTCCATCTGCTGATGGGTCGTCGGGTGCATGAAGCCGAGTGTCTTGGCATGCAGCGCTTGCCGGTTGCAGAGTTTGAAGCAGTTGTTGATGTACTGCCGGTAGCTGGCCGTGCGCTCACCGCGCAGCACCTCCGTGCCGCCATAGCGCTCATCGCCGAAGAGCGGATGGCCGATGTGGCGCATGTGGGCACGTATCTGATGCGTGCGGCCGGTCTCCAACCGACACTCCACCAGCGTGGTGTAGCCGTAGCGTTCCAGCACGCGATAGTGCGTGACGGCACTTTTGCCCATATCGCTGCCCGGCGGGAACACGGTCATGCGCTGACGGTCGCGCGGGTCACGTCCGATGTTGCCCTCAATGCGTCCGTTGTCTTCCGTAAAGTGCCCCCAGACGAGCGCCACGTAGCTGCGATGCGTATCGTGGTTAAAGAACTGCGCGCCCAGTTCGGTTTTGGCTTCGGGCGTCTTGGCAATGACCAGCAGTCCGCTGGTGTCTTTGTCGATGCGGTGCACCAGTCCGACGCTCGGGTCGTTCGGGTCGTAAGTAGGCAGACCGCGCAGATGCCAAGCGACAGCGTTGACCAGCGTGCTGTGGAAGTTGCCCACACCCGGGTGGACCACAAGTCCTGCGGGTTTATTGACCACCATCAGCTGGTCGTCTTCGTAAACGACGTCGAGCGGAATATCCTCGGGCTCTATCGTGGTGTCGTAGTGCGGGCGGTCCATCATCAGCGTCACCACGTCGCCCGGACGAACCTTATAATTGCTTTTCACAGGACGGTCGTTCACGTGCACCATTCCCGCGTCGCATGCCTTTTGTATGCGGTTACGCGACGAGTGCTGCAACTTCTCGAACATGAACTTGTCGACGCGGACAGGTGTCTGACCACGGTCGGCCTCCATGCGATAGTGCTCGTAGAGCTGCGACGGCTGTTCATCGTCGTCCTCCAACAACTCTGCCGACACTTCGTCACCGAGTTTGAGTTCCAGTTCTTCTTGTTCGTCCGTCATCATGAGTGTGTTATTCGCTTGTTTCACTGTTGTCAGCCGCAGGCGCTTCCGTTCTTTCCGGCGCAGTCACTTCCTCAAACTCCTCAACAGCCGTTGTTGCCGAGCTTGCTTCCTCGTCTTCGGTAGCGCCTATATCATCGTAGTCCACGGCGTCAATATCATCCTCATAACCGCCCGTGCCGACGAGCAGCGTCAGGGGAGAGTCAGTTGAAATGCGGTCACCCGTACCGACACGCCGTCCACGGCAGAGGATGCCGTATACCCAGTCTTTCTCACCGGGCACACGCTGCGGGGGCAGCATGTTGAAGCCCATGGCCGCCAGCTTGGCCTGTGCCTCGCGCAGGCTGCTGTTGTCAATCAGGTCGGGGATGATGACCGTAGGCGACGACGGCGAATTGACGGTCACGTAGATTACATGGCCGGATTTCACGGTGGTGCCTGTTCCGGGCGTCTGTGCCAGAATGATGTCTGCCGGCAACCGTTTGTTGTAGCCTGAGTCAGAAACCTGTATCTGCAAGTTACGCTCCTCCAACAGCACCTTGGCCTGGTCGAACGTCATGTCCTCCAGATTAGGCACCTCAATACCTTCGCCGTGGCGCGTGTAGATATCAAGTCCGAACCAGACTCCGACGCACAGCAAAATGATGACGAGCAACATGGCGAGCAGATTGCCCAGCACGTAGAAGCCTGACAGCTTCTTGAATATTTCCTTTACGCTCATATTCTATATTTTCAAACCATCGGACAAAATTACAAATAATTCCCGAAAACACAAAAGAAAAACGGAGGAAACTTGCGTTCCGCTCCGTTATTTCCTTACCGTCAGGGTATTCTTCCATGCATTACTTTCCGTGATGCTCGTCAGAAACTGTTAACTTCTTGCGACCTTTAGCGCGGCGGGAAGCCAATACGCGACGGCCATTCTTCGTTGCCATGCGCTCGCGGAATCCATGCTTGTTCACGCGGCGACGATTGTGCGGCTGAAATGTTCTTTTCATTGTTCTTTTCTATTTTATATTATTGTCTTTCGTCAATTCGGGCTGCAAAATTACGCATTTATTTCGAATTACGCAAGTTTTTTGGGAAAAATTCATGATTCATAATCCATAATTCATATATATTTCGTACCTTTGCAGCCGTAAAGCGCGAATAATTATCATTATAACAGTAATATTTTTATGATTAATTCACAAGACATCAAGAAAGGAACGGCCATCCGCATGGACGGCGCCATTTGGGTTAGCATCGACTTCCAGCACCGCAAGCCCGGTAAGGGAAACACCATCATGAACATCAAGCTGAAGAACGTCACCGACGGTCGTGTGCTGGAGCGTCGTTACAACATCGGCGAAAAACTGGAGGACGTCATCATCGAACATCGTCCCTATCAGTATCTCTACGAGGATCAGGAAGGACGTATCTTCATGAATCAGGAGACTTTCGAGCAGATTCCCATCGCCAACGACCTGGTTATCGGTCACGAGTACATGAAGGAAGGTGACGTGGTTCAGGTGGTCAGCGACACTACCGACGGTTCTGTCCTCTATGCAGAAATGCCCGTGAAGACCATTCTGCAGGTGACCCACTCTGAGCCCGGCATCAAGGGTGACACCGCCACCAACACACTGAAGCCCGCAACGCTGGAGACCGGCGTGGAGGTCCGCGTTCCGCTGTTCATCAACGAGGGCGACTTCATTCAGGTGGATACCCGCGACGGCAGCTATCTGGCACGCGCGAAAGAGTAAGTTTTTATCAGTTCATAGTTCATAGTCCATAGTTCATAGTGGGGCTGCGCCTGTGAGCCGTCTGTTATGGCTGGACTGCCGCTTGCTGTGGACAATGGGCGTTAAACTATGAACGATGAACTATGAACTATGAACTATAGCATTATCGTTCCTGTCTATAATCGTCCCGACGAAGTGGACGAATTGCTTGAGAGCCTCTGCTCCCAAACAGTCAAAGACTTTGAGGTCATTATAGTCGAGGACGGTTCACAAAAGACATGCAAGGATGTTTGCGACAAGTACGCGAACATCCTTGATTTGCATTATTACTATAAAGAAAACAGCGGCCCCGGCCAGAGCCGCAACTACGGTGTGGAGCGTGCCAAAGGCAACTACGTTATCATACTTGACTCCGACGTGGTCGTGCCGCCGGGATACATATCTAATATAGAGAGGAGAGTGGAGAGTGGAGAGTGTGTAGCCTTCGGCGGTCCTGACGCCACTCACCCGTCGTTCACGACCATACACAAAGCCATCAGCTATTCTATGACCTCATTCTTCACCACCGGCGGTATTCGCGGTGGCAAGAAAAAGTTAGATAAATTCTATCCCCGCTCGTTCAACATGGGTATCCGCCGCGACATCTATCTAAAGCTCGGCGGATTCTCGAAGATGCGCTTCGGCGAAGACATTGATTTCTCTTACCGCATCGTCGAAGCAGGCTATCAGCCGCAACTGCTGACTGACGCATGGGTGTGGCACAAACGGCGCACGGACTTCCGCAAGTTCTTCCGTCAGGTCTACAACAGCGGCATTGCGCGCATCAACCTTGAGAAGCGCCACCCCGGTACACTTAAACTCGTACACCTGCTGCCCACCGTCTTCACCGTCGGTGTCTTTCTGCTCATCCTCATCGGAGCACTGGGACGCATCATGATGGTCTACGGCAATCCTGAGCATTTCTATTGCTGGTATTGGCTCGTTGTGGCAGCCCTCTCCCCCATTTTGCTCTACGCACTCCTTATCTTCATTGATTCCGCCATTAAGAACCGCAGCCTCTATGTCGGCCTGCTCTCTGTCCCTGCCGCCTTCGTCCAGCTCATGGGCTACGGTCTGGGCTTCATTGAGTCGTGGTGGAAACGCTGTGTGCTGAAGAAAGACGAATTCACCGCGTTTGAAAAAACTTTCTATAAATAAGTAGAAAAGAAATGGAAGCACTAACAAGCATACATCATAAGATACGAAACATGGAACGGTTTGAGGGAGAGGATTTCATGTTTCAACTTACAAGAGAAGAAGTTGCAAACGACTTGACATCACAAATTGTGATTTCAAGTTGGGGTGGAACGCGCAAACTCCCGTTTGCTTTCACCGAACTCGGCGTTGCCATGCTCAGCTCCGTGCTTCATTCACGGATAGCCATTGATTGGATTCATACGTCACAAAAAGTAATGGAGCAATGGAGAAACTGAGCATCAACCAGTGGGCCGAGGAGGACCGGCCGCGTGAGAAGCTGGCCGCGCTGGGGCCTGAGGCGCTGAGCAATGCCGAGCTGCTGGCCATTCTCATCGGGTCCGGCAATACGGACGAGAGTGCCGTGGAGCTGATGAAGCGCATCTTGAACAGCTGCAACAACAACCTGAACACACTGGGCAAGATGTCCGTCCACGAGCTGATGCAGTTCAAGGGCATCGGCGAGGCGAAGGCCATCACCATCCTTGCCGCCTGCGAACTGGGCAAGCGCCGTCAGCGCGAACAGGCTGAGGAGCGTCCGGACTTAGGCACCGCCACCCGCATGTATAACTACCTGCACACCCACATGCAGGACCTCGACGTGGAAGAGGCGTGGCTGCTGCTCATGAACCAGAACTTCCGGCTCATCAAGAGCGTGCGCCTGTCGCACGGGGGCATCACGGAGACAGCTGTCGACGTGCGGCTCATCATGAAGGAAGCCGTGCTCTGCAACGCCACCATTCTGGCACTGGCCCACAACCACCCGTCGGGCAGCACGCGCCCCAGCCACGACGACGACCAGCTGACCGAACGGGTCAGAAAAGCCTGCGAAATCATGCGCATCCACTTTGCCGACCACGTCATCATCACCGACGGGGCCTACTACTCCTACCACGAACAGGGGCGCATTTAAATGTTAAACTCAGCGAATCACACACGTAATTGCTTTTTTTGTATTATCTTTGCAAAGAAAGACTAAAACCAAGACCTATGAGAAGAGAAACAACACCCCACAGCACCGCCGTCATCAGGACGCTGCTCGTGTTAACGCTGTGCCTCTGTGTGCACACGGTCATGAACGCGCAACAGGTACGCACGGCGCGCGACTTCATCCTCGCCCTCAAGAACGACGCCAACATTACCACGACCACGGGCAGCGGAGCCGTGAACCTGACCGACGCCATGAACGACCTCATTGACGACGGTTACGTCAAGCCTTACTACTTGGACCCTGACCAGACACAAGTGCAGACAAAGCCCGGCATCTACTATATTTCGGAGTACGACGGAAACAAGCTCATCGTGTTGGGCATGAAGAACATCAACATGGAAGGCACGGGCAGCAACGGCGCCTTTCTGCAAGTGACGCCGCGCTACGCCGAGGTCATGGTGTTCATCAACTGCAAGAGCATCGGCATCAGCAACTTCACCATGGGGCACACGGATACCGGTGACTGTGTGGGCGACGTGCTGCTGTTCCAGAACTGCGAGAACGTGGCCGTGAACAACTGCCGGCTGTTCGGCTGCGGCGTCAACGGCCTGACCGTCAAGAACTCGAAGAGCATCAGCGCCTTCGGCACCCACTTCTACGGATGCCACCATTTCGGCATCCGGCTCTACGGCACGCAGAGCGCGCTGTTCGTTAACTGTCAGGTCTACAGCAACGGCGGCGGTATTCAGGTGGATGATGTGTGCCGCGACGTGATGTTCGACAAATGCACGTTCAACAACAACAAGGGCACGCTCTTCTATTGCGATGCACCCGTCACCGTCAGCAACTCTGACATTGAGCATCACTACGACGAGAGCACCTACAACGTGACGCTGGAGGGTTGCAACGTCGTCATGGACTACAGAGACGCCGAAGATCTGCCCGACATTGAAGAAGAATAACCAACTCCCGAAACGCATCCAAGCAAAACAAAAATAAAACAGCAAACAATGACACAAGAAGAAAAGACACAGCTGGAGGAGCGCATCGTTGACGTGCTCAAGACAGTCTACGACCCTGAGATACCAGTCAACATCTATGACTTGGGCATGATCTACAAGATTGACGTGCGCGACGACCAGAGCGTTGACCTGGACATGACGTTTACGGCGCCTAACTGTCCGGCAGCCGACTACATTCTGGAAGACGTGCGCACCAAGGTGGAGAGCGTGCAGGGCATCACCACGGCGAACGTCAACCTTGTCTTCGAACCCGCCTGGAACCAGTCGATGATGAGTGAAGAAGCCCGCGTTGAATTAGGATTCGACTAAGTAATATGAAGAATATCTATTTTCTTTCCGACGCCCATCTGGGTTCATGGGGTATTCCGCACGGCCGCATGCAGGAACGGCGGCTGGTGCGCTTCCTCGACAGCATCAAGGACAAGGCTGCCGCCGTCTATCTGCTGGGCGACATGTTCGACTTCTGGTACGAATACAAGTACGTGGTGCCGCGCGGCTACACACGTTTCCTCGGCAAGCTGTCGGAGCTGACCGACATGGGCGTGGAGGTGCACTTCTTCACCGGCAACCACGACATCTGGGCGTTCGACTACTTGCAGCGCGAGTGCGGCGTGGTGCTGCACAAGCAACCGCTGACCACCGAGATTTACGGCAAGCTGTTCTTTCTGGCCCACGGCGACGGCATGGGCGACCCGAACAAGACGTTCAAGCTGCTGCGCTGGCTGTTCCACAACCGTCTGTGCCAGATAGCCTTCTCAGCCATTCACCCGCGCTGGAGCATCTGGGCCGGCCACACGTGGGCCAAGCACAGCTACATGAAGCACAAGGAGACCGACCCGCCTGCCTACATGGGCGAGAACCGCGAGTTCCTGGTGCGCTACACGCGCCAATACATGCAGACGCACCCCGACATTGACTACTACATCTACGGCCACCGCCACATTGAGCTCGACTTGCAGCTGACCAAGAAGGCGCGCGTCATGATTCTCGGCGACTGGATTAACCAGTTCACATACGCCGTTTTTGACGGTGAACACATGTTTTTAGAGCAATATGTAGAGGGAGAAAGCCGTCCTTAATGTTTTTTAACGCGCATTTTAGGGCACTTATTGTTTTTTTACGTAAATTTGCACTGATAAATTCCTAAGACGATTAAGAGTACAACTTAACTTAAAAATAACCCATAAAAATTAACAACTATGATTAAAGAGAAAATTGACCAGTTCTTAGCCGCTAACGCTGCTAACCTGCCCGCTGAGGCAATGACTGAAATCCGTGAGAGACTGGAAGCTGCTGACGACAGCAAGTTCGACGAACTGATGGCCATCGACTTCAAGAGCGGAACCACCATGATGATTATCGCATGGATTGTCGGTGCATACGGTGTGGATCGTTTCATGCTGGGTGACACCACGATGGGTATCGTTAAGCTCTGCACCTGCGGTGGTTGCGGTGTGTGGGCGCTGATCGACATCTTCACAGCCGGCAAGCGCACCAAGGAGTACAACCTGAGCAAGGTTAACGAGGTCATCTGATCTTGAGTGAAATACCATTAAGCACATATCAAGCATCCTTCGCCGAAGGGGTTTGATATGTGCATTTTAGTTTTCCTGACAAAACAACTGACAAAACAATATGGACAGCAGTGTAAACATTCTTTTGGCCAACGCCGCCAAATATTTCCCCGAGTCAAGCATGCCCGCCATCCGCCAGACGCTGGAACAGATGGACCCGCAGAAAGCCAGCACCCTGCTGGCTCAGGACTATAAGGACCCGATGATAGCTATCATCATCTCCGCCATCATCGGTGTCTACGGCATTGACCGCTTCTACATCGGCGACGTGATGATGGGTGTGCTGAAACTCATCACTGGCGGCGGTTGCGGCATCTGGTGGCTCATTGATATCTTCCTCATCATGGGTGCTGCCAAGGACAAGAACTATCAGAAGTTCGTCCAAAGTGCCAGTTACATGTAAACAACGCCAGCCGTGATAAGTCGTCGCAGCCTTATCATTGCCGGCATCATCGGCGTAGCCTGGGTGCTGTTGTCAGTAGTGACGAAGCGCGCAGGCTACGATCTCGTTTCCTGCCCGTCGCGGCTGTTGCTCGACCTGCCGTGCGCAGGCTGCGGTGGCACACGCGCCTTTCTCCTGTTGGTGAAAGGTCATCCTGTCGATGCGTTCATCATGAACCCCAACGTCTATCTGGTCGTCCCCGCCTTCATCGCAGCCGCTGCGCTGTCGGTCTACGACTACTTCAACCACAGCGACCGGCTGAACGAGTACAACCGGATAATCAACCGCTTCATCAACCGCCCGTTCATTTACGTTCCCATCATCCTCTTCGAGCTTTCCATCTGGGGCTACAACATCTGGCGCTATCGCCACGGCATGCTGTAAGAATCGCCGATTCTCAAATTGTAAACAGTCGATTCTCGCAACGAGAACTGACGATTCTCACGACGAGAATAGCCGATTCCCACGACGAGAATAGCCGATTTCCACGGTGAGAACTGTCAATACTCACGACGAGAACTGCCGATTCTCACGACGAGAACTGACGATTCTCACGACGAGAACTGACGATTCTCACGACGAGAACTGCCGATTCTCGCGGTGAGAATCGGCAGTTCTCGCTGCGAGTTAGGGGTATACGCGCGCGCGTACCTTTTATATATATACGCGCGCGAGGGAGCACCCTGCCTGCTCAGCGGCCTAACGCGGTAATGTCATGCGTCAGCCAGACGTCCATGGTGCCGGCACCGCGGTGGTTCCAAGCGTAGTAGGGAATAAGCCGGATGTGGTAGTCGCGCAGCTGATGCTTGCCGCCTCCGGTGTAGTCGAGCACCTGCCCGTTGGCATAGATGACGCGCTTCACGTTCACGGGGTCAAGGCTCTCCTCCACCTCGTACTGCGGATAGCCGCTCAGAATGAGGCGGAAGATGTTGATGTCGGGATGGTCGGCTCCCTCAACGCAGTAGACCAGCGGTCCGCGCACCACGGCCTGACGGCCACGGTCGGCTGCCACGCGCTGGTTGGCCTCCACCGTGCGCACAGCCATCGGCAGGCGCAGCGTGATGACGTCGCCTTTCTTCCACTTGCGGCTGATGACCATGTAGCCCTGCTCCATGCGGCCGTCGGTCTTCTCGCCGTTGACCAGCACCTCGGCCACGCCGTCCTCACCGTTCACGTAGCGGTAGAGGTCACTCGGCACGGGCTCCTTCAGCCAGCCCGGCAGGCGGATGGCCATGTCAAACTCCTTGGCCTTGTTTTTCAGCACGCGGATGGTGACGTCGCCGTCCCACGGGTAGTTGGTCGTCTGCTCCAGCTCGACGTCCTTGCCGCCCACCTGAATCGTGGCCGTGTTGCCAGCAAACAGGTTGACGTAGAGACGTCGGTCCTTCACGGCATACATGTAGCCGGGGAACGAGGGAATGAAACGGCAGAGGTTGCTGGGGCAGCAGGCGCAGCCGAACCACGGCTGGCGCGTGTTGGTATTGTCGGCGTTGAACATGTAACTGCCGTTGGCACTCAGCGGGTTAGGATAGAAGAAACGACCGCCGTCGACCGACATGCCGCTGATGACGCCGTTATACAGCGTGCGCTCCATGCAGTCAATGTACTTCGAGTCGCCGTGCAGCAGGAACATGCGGTGGAACAGGTAGACCATTGATATGGCTGCACACGTCTCGTTGTAGGCCGTCAGGTTAGGCAGCTCGTAGTCAGCACCGAACGCCTCGCCCTCATGACGCGCGCCCACGCCGCCGGTGATGTAGTATTTGCGTGAAATGATGTTCTCGGAAATCTTGTCGATGGCCTTGATGTAGGCCGAGTCGCCCGTCAGTGCAGCCACGTCAGCCATGCCAGCATACATGTAGCCGGCACGCACGGCGTGTCCCCACGCCTCGGTCTGTTCCACCACGGGCTTGTCGCTCTGCGAGTAGATGTCGTGGCGGGCCGTCTTGCCACGATAGTCGAGCAGGAACTTAGCCTCATCCAGGTATTTCCGCTCGCCCGTCAGCACGTAGAGGCGGGCCAGCGCCATCTCGGCAATCTGGTGACCGGGCACCACGCAGGCCTGACCGGGGTTGGGTCCCACCTCGCGGATGACGCAGTCGGCGTAGCGCTTGGCGATGTTGAGAAACTTGTCAGAGCCCGTGGCCTGATAGTGCGCACAGGCAGCGTCCACCATGTGGCCGAGGTTATACAGCTCGTGGCTCAGAATCTCCTCCACCTCCCAGCGCTTCTGGCCCGACCAGCCGTGCGGGTGGCGGGGATTGATGGTGCGGGCGGTGTAGAGATAGCCGTCAGGCTCCTGCGCCGCGCCCACCACGTCGAGCACGGAGTCAATGTACTGCTTCAGCTGCTCGTCGGGGAAGGTCTGCAGCACGTAGCTGGCACCCTCGATGGTCTTGTAGACGTCGGTGTCGTCGAACGAGAAGCCCATGAACTTCGAGACGTCCCACGCGGCGGTCTCCAGCCCGGCGTGGCCGGGATGCTGCAAGGTGTAGGCCGCCATCTCGAAGTTCTTGTAGCGGTGCTCGCTCTCACACTTCGAGAAAGCCAGCGGAATGGTGACCTCGCGGGCGGCCTTGATGCGGTCGCCCCAGAACGTGCCCGGCGTGACTTTCACCGCCGTGAACGGCACTTGTGTGATGGGATAGCCCGACTGTGCTGCTGCGCCGAAAGGCAGAAGCGTCACGAGACAGAAAGGCAGAAAGCCTTTGAGCATGTCAATAATGTTTTGTTTCATGAGTTATAGTTATAGTTACTGTTCGCTGTTCAGTTCCACTTCCAACTCGTCGACGCGGCGCTGCATGCCGCGGTAGGCTGACGAGAGGTCAGCCTGCGTGATGTCAATGACCGTACAGACGGGTCGCCCGGGGTCGGTGAGCGCATGCTGGAAAAGCCAGTCGTAAGTCTTGTCGGTGTAGAAGAAGCGGGCCAGCGCTCCGTGCGAGGCACCCTGCATCCAGTCGAAGCGCAGACGGTCGGTGATGCCGAGCTGCTTCATGCCGGCCACCACCTTCTGTGACTCCTTCACGGACACGGCGCGGTCTGCCGTGCCGTGCACAATCCAGAGCGGCAGGTCGCCCAGCTTGGCGTAGCTCTTCAGCGTGCTGCCGCCGCAGAGCGCAATGGCGGCGGCAATCTTCTCAGGATAAGTGCCGGCAAAGTCGAGCGTGCCGTAGCCGCCGAGACTCATGCCCAGCACGTAGACGCGCGTCTCGTCGAAGGGGTACTTCTTCTTCATCCACTCCAAAATGTCGTTGAGCTTATGCGGATTCCACGGTCCGCCGGGGTTCTGCGGCGCCACAATGAGTGCGGGAATGTCGCGCCCGCGCTTCACGGCGTCAATGGGGCCATAGCGCAGCACGCGGTTCAGGTCGTGCCCGCAGAGACTGGCACCGTGCAGGAAGATGATGAGCGGCGTCGTGTCCATGGAGAAATAATAGTCTTCCGGCGTGTAGACCCAGAAGTTGTAGCCGCCGCGAATGACATTCTTCTTGGCCGACAGCAGGTCATACTGTGCATGCAAGGGCAGACAGCATAACACCAACAGGAGCAGACACAGCGCCTGCTTTTTCATCAACAGTTTTAACATGGTGCAAAAATACAAATAATTTTTTGTTTTACCCATCACTGTGCCTATTTTTCTTGCCTCAGGAAAAATTAATTCACATTTTCTGCCTACGCTTTCACAAATATTTTGTATTTTTGTAGGCAGATAATCATTAACACAAAAGCCTTATGGAAAAGAAGAGAAAGAAAATCGTGGTTTTGACCGGTGCCGGCATGTCGGTGGAGAGCGGTCTGAAGACGTTTCGTGATGCTGACGGACTGTGGGAGAACTACCCCGTACAGAAGATTGCAACCCATGAGGGATGGGAGGCTGACCCGACGCTCGTCACAGAGTTTTACAACATGCTGCGCCGCAAGTGCATCGGCGTGCAGCCCAACGAGGGCCATCGCTTGGTGGCTGCGCTGGAAGAGAACTACGACGTGGTGGTCGTCACGCAGAATGTCGACAACCTGCACGAAGTGGCAGGTTCGTCGCATGTTATACACCTGCACGGCGAACTAATGAAGGTCTGCTCCAGCCGCGACGTCGACGATGAGCGCTATCACCAGCTGCTGACGGCTGACAACTGCGAGGTGAAGCCCGGCACACTGGCTGGCGACGGCTCGCTGCTGCGCCCCTTCATCGTGTTCTTCGGCGAGGGCGTGCCTATGATCAGCGCTGCCGCCGAACAGGTCATGCAGGCTGACATACTTGTCATCATCGGCACGTCGCTCGTGGTCTACCCCGCCGCCGGACTGGTGCAGTATGCCCGGCGCGGCACACCCGTCTACCTCATTGACCCAAGCCCCTCGGTGGGCTCCGGCATACCGGGACTGACACACATACAGAAAGGTGCCAGCGAGGGCATGCGTGAGCTGACAAAACTGCTGGAACAATGTTAGTAAAGGCTTACAGCGCTGCCGTGATGGGACTGGAAGCCACCACCATCACGATAGAAGTGAACCTGACCAGAGGCGTCACGTTCCGCCTGTCAGGACTGGCTGACATGGCGGTCAAGGAGAGCTATGACCGCATCTGTGCCGCACTGCCTAACATTGGTTTCAAGACACCGACGGCCAACCTGACCATCAACCTGTCGCCGGCCGACCTGAAAAAGGAAGGCAGCGGCTTCGACCTGCCCATGGCCATCGGCATACTGGGCGCCGACAACAAGATCAACTGCGACCGGCTGCAAGAGTATATGATGGTAGGCGAACTGGGACTCGACGGAAAACTGAAGCCCGTGCGGGCTGTGTTGCCCATCGCCATCCGTGCACGGAAAGAGAAGTTCAAGGGGCTCATTGTCCCCATTGAGAATGTCCGCGAGGCAGCCGTCGTCAACAACCTCGACGTCTACGGCATGGAGAATCTGGCTGACGTCGTGGCGTTCATGAACGGACATGGCCTCTACGAGCCCATGGTCACTGACACGCGCAAGGAGTTCTACGCACAGCAATGCAACTTTGATGACCTTGACTTCGCTGACGTGAAAGGTCAGGAGAGCGTCAAGCGTGCCCTTGAAGTGGCAGCTGCCGGAAGCCACAACATCATCCTCATCGGCCCGCCGGGAAGCGGCAAGTCCATGATGGCCAAGCGGTTGCCCAGCATCCTGCCACCGCTGTCGCTGGCCGAGAGTTTGGAGACCACGCAGATACACAGCGTGGCCGGCAAACTGGGCAGCAACGTGTCGCTCATCTCGCAGCGTCCCTTCCGCAGTCCGCATCACACCGTGTCGCAAATCGCCATGACCGGAGGCACCGCCAAGGCCATGCCGGGCGAGGTGTCGCTGGCCCACAACGGAATCCTTTACCTCGACGAACTGCCAGAGTTCTCGAAACAGACGCTGGAAGTGCTCCGCCAGCCATTGGAAGACCGCAAGATCACCATTGCCCGCGCCAACTACACCGTGGAATACCCGTGTTCGTTCATGTTCGTTGCCTCCATGAATCCCTGTCCCTGCGGCTACTACGGCGACCCGACGCATCACTGCGTCTGCACTCCCGGTCAGATACAGCGTTACACCTCGCGCATCAGCGGTCCGCTGATGGACCGCTTTGACCTGCACGTTGAAGTGCCCGTAGTTCCCTTCAAACAACTGTCGAGCATGGCACCGGGTGAGCCTTCGTCCACCATCCGTGAGCGTGTCATCCGTGCCCGCCACATCCAAACCGAGCGCTTCGCATCGCTTCCCTCCCCTTCGGGAGGAGTTGGGGGTAGGCCTCACTGCAACGCCCAGATGACCGAACGTATGATTCACCAGTTTGCCGAACCCGACGAGCAAGGTCTTAACATGCTGCGCATGGCCATGGAACGGCTCTCGCTCTCCGCCCGCGCCTACAGCCGCATCCTCAAGGTCGCCCGCACCATTGCCGACCTCGAAGGCTCAGAGAAAGTTCAATCACAGCACATCGCCGAAGCCATCGGTTACCGCAACCTCGACCGCGGCGACTGGGCAGAAAGAGGAATATAAAACATTAACCAAACTATTTCTCATGAAACAAGAAGACTTAAGAGAAACAATAAATGGGGAGCATATACCCAATAGTGCTGGAATAACAGAAAGTGATGCCTATACAGGTACTGGGCATGGGTATAGGTTTTACCCAGAAGACATAAAGAAGATATGACAAAGTTCAATCAGATAAAACTCTTTGAAGAGAAAAAGGTTCGCGCCGTGTATGATGACGCGGAGGAGAAATGGTATTTCTCCATAGTCGATGTTTGTAGTGTTCTTACAGAAAGTAAGGATGCGACTGCATATTGGAGAAAGCTAAAGCAACGTCTAAAAGCAGAAGGAAATGAAACCGTGACAAATTGTCACGGTTTGAAACTTCAAGCTGCTGATGGTAAGATGCGTAAGACGGATGTAGCTGATACAGAGCAGCTTTTCCGTTTGACACAATCCATCCCATCGCCAAAGGCAGAACCATTTAAGCAATGGATGGCTCAGGTAGCAGCACAACGGCTTGACCAAATGCAAGACCCAGAGCTGGGAATACAACAGGCATTAGCTGATTACAAACGACTGGGATACTCTGATAATTGGATTAACCAAAGTGCAGAGCCAACACAAGGCTGTCGGACTTGTTTTGTATAAGCCAATTCCGTTACTTACTTACCACAATCAGTTTTCTTGCGAACCGGCTACCCACTTTCACAAGATAGACACCTGCTGTTGGGACGGTAACAGAACCTTCATTGCTGCCCCCCACTATTCTTCCAGCCGTATCGAAAACCTGTATTCGCTCGCCATTCGAGCCTTCCACGAAGATGCGTTTGCCGAGAGCATAAACTGAGATGCTGTTGTCGGCAATACAGAAACTGTTATCAATGGCCGTCGGAGTACGTTCTATCTTGAAATCGAATTCTGTAGATGTGCATGGATTGTATGCCCACCACTGGTAATAGAGCAGTTGCATAAGTTCAAGTTGCATAGGCTCGTCACTTTCTGCGAATTTGTAGTTTGTTAATTCCAAACCTAAAGTCGTGATATAATGTGGGCTGTTCTTGTGTCCAAAATAGTCGCCATCAGGATTCCCGTTCTTAAATGTGGGATCTACGGGTATCCAACCGTAATTTTGCAGATAGAACTCTGGCCATACATGATAGTTATCCTGTCCCATCACTCCTACCACATGCCGGGCAGGAATGTCTCGATTACGCAATAGCGAGATATAGTAAGAAGAGAAATTGCCACAATCACCACCACCCTTGCCAATGACATCTTGGAGGCTGTGAATCCCCATGTTGGCAAGATAATTTAAATGTGTGGCTGTATATTCATAACAACGCCGCGCATAGTCAATAATATCACTCGATTGAGCCCAGATTTCGCCAGCAACTCCCTCAATGTGGGGATGGTGAGGAAGGACACAAGTAGTTATGTTTCCTGTGTTCTCCATGTACTCCTTGCTTGTCGTATCATAGGGATAAATGGTTTCAATAGCATCAAAGTTAACATTGATATTGATAGTTGCCACATCAAAACTCATTCCGAGGTTAAAGACGTTCCCAATTTGCTTGAGTTCGGTTGTATGCAGGCTATAGCCTATATATTTATTTCCACCTTCTGCATTGTCGCGTACCTGACCATTGGAAAACACAACAGGATTCTTAATAACTTGATAATGGTTGCTCTGCATATAGGGGAAAATAGCCTCAAGTGTATGCATTCCACTACAATAGGTTTTGTCAACCTTCATATAATGTGTTACCCGTTCAAAAGAACTTGTGTCTGTAACAATCACTTGAGCGTTTATGGTCGTCACAGGAAAGAATATAGCCAATAATAAATTCTTTGTCTTCATATTCAAATACTTCATAATTTATCTGTTGGCAAAGATAAGGATTATTCCTGAAATTGCCAAGCAATTCACAGAAATTTTATGGATAGCAAAAAAAGAATTCAACTTTTGTTAAATTTGAGCTGCAAAATTGCGGGATATGCTGCAAAATCTGTATATTTGCAGAGCAGATAACACATGATGTAAGAGCATATTACTACTAAAGAAACATTATGGAGGCCATACAGCACATCATTATAGACGACACGCTGTCAAGGATTGGCAACAGCCAGCTGGCAGGGTATCTTTGCCATGCCTATTGTCATGCGGGGCATTGCACGTTTGAGCGTAACGGGAAGAAGTCACGCATGGAACAGGGTGACTGTCTGATCATACCACGCAGGGGCGACCTCGTGCGGAACTTGCAGGAGAGCGCGGACTTCGCGGTAGATGTCATCTATGTCACTCAGGAATTCATAGAGATTTCCACACCCCGAAGCAACTACGGCATGAAAGGGCATCTGGCTCTTTTCGAGAACCCCATCATGAAACTAAACCCGGAACAGCAGGCACGCTGTGCCAACAACTTCGCCGTCATCCGCCAGCGTCTGGCGCAGCCTCAGCATCATTTCTACCGTGACGTGCTGACCAATGCCGTGCAGACCATGATTCTCGACTTCTTCGACTTCCACGCAGAAATGTACGGGGAGGACAAGATCAGTTCACAGAACGACCAGCTGATGAGCCAGTTCATTGAGATGCTGGAACAGGGTGACTACCGGAAGAACCGCGACATTGCCTACTATGCTGACAAGCTCTGCATTACGCCCAAATATCTTTCGGAGGTGTCGAAGAAAGTCAGCGGCCTGCCTGCCAACTACTGGATTACACGCTATACCTCGCTCGACATCAGCCGTCTGTTACGTGACCGAAGCCTCACCTTTACGGACATTGCTGACATGTTCGGTTTCTCGTCGCCGGCCCACTTCAGCCGTTATGTGCAGAACAACTTAGGCGCAAAGCCCAGCGATTTGCGGTAAAGGTGACACAAGGCTGAATCTCCGAATTTGATAAATTCCCCCGCGAATTGTGTAACACCCGTTTCGGGGGATTGTCGTATCTTTGCAGTGTCATTCAAGCCCCCTAAGGTAGGGGGCAACAGGGGTCTGAACAGGCGCAGGCTCCCAATAATAACTCAAAGACGGGTCGATTCGCTTGTTCAGACCCCCATCCCCCTAACTTAGGGGCTTAGACCTATGGCAAAGAAAGTATTAATTGCGTATTACTCTCGTCGCGGAGAGAACTATGTGAACGGAAGTATCAGGAACCTGAAGCTGGGCAACACCGAGGTGGTGGCCGGCAAGATCAAGGCACTGCTGCCAGAGGCTGACGTATTCCAGATTGACACGACCTACGAATACAGCAAGGACTACATGACCTGCATCGAGGAAGCCAAGCAGGAACTGCACGACCAAGTGCGCCCGGAAGTGAAGAACCCGCTGGAAAGCATCGACGAGTATGACACCATCATCCTGGGCTATCC
>JAFUSC010000004.1 GCA_017467705.1 Prevotella sp.
ATCGTTCCTAACTCTACGGGTGCTGCCAAGGCTATCGGTCTGGTTATCCCCGAGCTGAACGGCAAGCTCATCGGTGCTGCCCAGCGCGTTCCGACTCCCACTGGTTCTACCACTATCCTGCACGCTGTTGTGAAGGGTGAGGTGACTGTTGAGGACATCAACGCTGCCATGAAGGCTGCTGCCAACGAGTCGTTCGGTTACACCGAGGAGAAGCTCGTTTCTTCTGACATCATCGGCATGAAGTTCGGTTCGCTGTTCGATGCTAACCAGACCATGGTCAGCAAGATTGGCGACGGCAACTCACTCGTTCAGGTTGTTGCCTGGTACGACAATGAGAACTCTTACACTTCTCAGATGGTTCGCACCATCAAGTACCTCGCCGAGCTGAAATAAGCTATAGCTTCATAGGTAAAAACAAAAGGCCGTCCGATTCCTGTCGGACGGCCTTTTTCGTGGTTGCCATTGTTGGTGTGAATAACTAATTAATCATGTTAAGGACGGTTAAGAACTAAAGCCTTTAGTTGCGCGTAACGAAAAGTTTTAGTTACTTTGCAGTCAGATATTGACAATGACGCGCAAATGAATTGCTAAAACTTAACGTTAACAACAATGAAGAAACTGACGAATAAAGAAAAAGAAATCATGGAACTGTACTGGCAGTACGGCCCCATGTTTGTACGCGAACTCTTGGAGCACTACGACGAGCCTCGGCCGCACTTCAACACACTGTCGACGATGGTGCGCATACTGGAGCGTCACGGCTTTCTGGCTCATAAGCAGTATGGTAACACCTACCAGTACTATCCGCTGGTGACGGAGCAGGAGTACGGGCGTTCGTCGATAGCCGGAGTTATCAAGAGTTATTTCGACGACTCTTATCTGAAAGCTGTCTCGTCGTTTGTCACCGAGGAGAAAATCTCCGTGGCCGAGCTTCGCGAACTGATAGAAGAGATAGAGAACGGTCAAAACTGAACTGCTGAGCCATGACGATGCTGGAATTCCTGACTTACGACGCCAAGGTGGCGGTACTGATAGGGGTGTTCTACCTGTTCTATCGGCTGCTGCTGGCCAACGAGACGTTCCACCGGGTGAACCGTGCGGTGCTATTGTCAGCAACAGTGCTGTCATTCGTGCTGCCGCTGTGTGTCATCACGCTGCACGAGACGGTAGTTGTGCCGATGCCGACGGTAGAGGTGGGCGGCGTGCGGGCTGTAGTGGCCGACGACGAGCCTGCCGTGCCCGTTTGGCAAGTGCTGTTGCCCGCTATATATATAATAGGTGTAGCGGCTACGCTGGGCTACATGCTCTTGGCCGTTGTCAAAATCCTGCTGCTCGTCAGACGAAGCGAGAAACACAGACAGCCCGACGGCATCATGCTGTGTGTCGCTGACGGCGACGTGTCGCCTTTCAGTTGGATGCACTACATCGTGATGAGCCGGCGTGACTATGCCGAGCACGACCCTGCCGTGCTGGCTCATGAACGGGCACACATCCGCCTGCACCACTCGTGGGATGTGTTGTTCGTTGACATCCTCACTGCCCTCCAGTGGCCGAACCCCGCCATGTGGATGCTGCGCCAGGACTTACGCGCCATCCACGAATACGAGGCCGACGGTGAAGTACTCTCTCAGGGGTTCAATGCGCGTCAATATCAATACCTGTTAATCACAAAAGCCGCGGGCATTGGCGGGTACTCCATTGCCAATGGCATTAGTCATAGTACCCTTAAAAAAAGAATTCATATGATGTTACATAAGAAATCGTCGGGCAGCCATCTGCTGAAGTTGTTTGCCTTGGTGCCCATTGTAGGTATGGCTTTGGCCCTGAACGCCGAAACGGTTACGGACGTGGTCTGCCAGCAGCCACAGAAGAAGCAGATTATCAAGAAAGGTAAGAAGAATGCCACCGTCAAGACTGCCGGGGCGAACGAAGTCGTAGTCGTAGAGCAGGGCCAGCCTGAGGCCGAGACCTCCAAACTCCATACATTGAAAGGGCAGGTGTATAGCCCGGATGACATGCAGCCCGTAGTGGGGGCCGTTGTCAGGATTGCCGGCTCGAAGAAAGGCGCAGTGACGGACCAAGAGGGGCGTTTCACGTTGGATGCCCAGGAAGACGACATGCTGGAGGTCATGTATGTAGGAATGCAGACCACAACGATGCCGGCAAAGTCTTGCATCAGCTATATGACGACCACTGGCCAGGAATGCCTGATTCCAATGTTTAAGGAAAAGGATGCTGAGGCCGAGCGTGTCTTCGACGTGGTGGAAGAGATGCCTGAGTTCCCTGGCGGCCCATCGGCCATGATGATGTACTTGGCTGAGAACATCCGCTATCCGGAGGGAGCTTATGAGAATAACGCCCAAGGCCGCGTCATTGTGAACTTCGTCATTGAGAAGGACGGCAGCGTGACGGAGCCCAATGTCGTGAGCTCTGTCGAGCCGTTGCTGGATGCCGAGGCCGTGCGCGTGGTCAGTTCCATGCCCAAATGGACGCCAGGCAAGCAGAATGGCGAGGCTGTCCGTGTGAAGTACACCATTCCCATCACGTTCAAAGTGCAGGGTGGTCACGCCGACAAAGACTTCGATGTCGAAGTTGACGGCAAACCGGCCAATATCGTCACGCTAAAAGGCATCAATCCTGCCGACATTGAGAGCATGAAGGTGGAGAAAGCCAAGGACGGGATGCCTCACGACCGCATCATTGTCAAGCTGAAAAAGAAGCAAGAATAAGGGACTTGCCGTGGGAGTGTATTGCCTGAAGGGTGTCAAAAATGTACCTTGTGGGTATGACGAACGTACCTTGTGGGTGTCATGCTACGTTTTTGTCTCCCTCAGCATACGTAACTTGAGGGTGTCAGAATAGGTATTTTGTGGGGTATGAAAATAGGTATTTTGACCCCTATGAAAATAGGTATTTTGACACCCTCAAAATAGGTATGTTGACCCCCTCAGAATAGGTATTTTGATACCCTCAAAATAGATACTTTGACAGGAGGTGCCCCAAGCATGCCTTTTACACCTTATTTATATATACGCGCGCGTGAGGACATCGGAGCCGGGCTTTTCCGGGGCGTCGTCATACGCTAAAGCGTAAAAAATG
>JAFUSC010000060.1 GCA_017467705.1 Prevotella sp.
CGAGAACTGCCGGTCGTTGATCAGGTCATTAAAAGCCTGCTGCATCTCATGCGCCTCGTAAGGGCGAATCTCGTCAAAACTACTTAATTGAGAATTGAGAGTTGAGAATTGAGAATTATGATTACCTTGTTCCATTCATTGATTCCTTTCCTTCATCGTCTTGATAATGCTGGTCAGTATTCTTATGATTTCATCGTTATCAGAATGCATAGACTCGTATTGTGGCTGAGTCATATAATCCGCACGATACAAACTACCAAGCCAATAATGAGTTTCGTCAGCTTCTTTCAAAGCGATGTTCAACTTACTAATAAAGTCTTTAGGTCCTTGGGCGTTCCGGCTCTCTGCCACATTAGCTCCGATACTCGTCCCGCTTCGCAAGATTTGTTTCGACATGACGTATTCATGCTTGACGTCGGTGAGATATTGATAGAGTTTGATAATACGATCACCAAAGTGCTCCGTTTTCGTTAAGATGATGTTATCTCGTTGCTTCAACATAATCAGGTAATCATAATTCTCCATTCTCAATTCTCCATTCCCTAAAATTGGTTTTCCACAATGTCGGTCAGCACGTCGGTCATGGAGAGGCCGGCGGCACGGACCTGCTGGGGAATGAAACTGGTGGCGGTCATGCCGGGAGTAGTATTGATTTCGAGCATGTTGATTTGTCCCTGCGGCGAGATGATGTAGTCGATGCGGATGATGCCGTTGCAGTGCAGGATGTCGTAGATGTGGCTGGTCACCTCGTTGACGCGGCGGGTCACATCCTCTGGCAGACGGGCGGGAGTGATCTCCTCAACCTGACCGTTGTACTTGGCGTCGTAATCGAAGAACTCGTTTTTGGTCACCACCTCGGTAATGGGCAGCAGCACCGTCTTGTCCTTCGTCTTATAGACGCCTTGGGTGATCTCCGTGCCTGCCAAATACTGCTCCACCATGACCTCAGGACTTTCCATAATGGCCTTGCGGATGGCAGGAGCCAGCTGGTCCTTGTTCTTCACCTTCGACACGCCGAAGGACGAGCCGTCAGTGGCGGGCTTCACGAAGCAAGGCATGCCGATGCGCTCCTCAATCTCGTCGTCGCTGACTAACTGCTCGTAGCCCTTGCGGATGAGCAGCGAGTCGGCCACGCGAACGCCGTAACTACGCAGGTACTGGTTAAGTACGAACTTGTCGAACGTCATGGCCTCGACCAGCACACCACTGGTAGAATAAGGCAGGCGGATCAGGTCGAAATAGCCTTGCAGCAGGCCGTTCTCGCCCGGTGTGCCGTGAATCGTGATATAAGCGTAGTCGAACAACTTGGCCTTGCCGTCTTCCACGAAAGAGAAGTCGTTACGGTCGATGCGGGTGGTGACGCCACCGGGCAGCTCGACCTTCCAGTCAACGCCCTTCACATCGACGATATAGACGTTGTAACGTTCCTTGTCGAAGAATGAATAGATACCTTGTGCCGAGCGCAACGAGACGTCGTGCTCTGATGAGTCGCCACCACAGACGATGGCAATGTTTCTCTTGAGTTGTTTCATTGTTGTTTGATTATGGGTCTTATGGGTCTTATAAGTCTTATGAGTCTAATGGGGATGAGGGAACGATGTAGCGCCGCCACTTGTCGATGAGCGCCGCCAAGTCAGCTGGCAGCGGACTGTCGAAGTCCATCTGCTGGCCAGTTTTGGGATGGACGAAGCCCAGCGTGCGGGCGTGCAGCGCCTGCCGGTTGCACAGTTTGAAGCAGTTGTTGATGAACTGCCGGTAGCTGGCCGAGCGCTCTCCACGCAGAATCTCGCAGCCGCCATAGCGTTCGTCGGCAAACAGCGGGTGGCCGATGTGGCGCATGTGAGCGCGAATCTGATGGGTTCGGCCCGTCTCCAGAATGCACTCCACCAGCGTGGTATAGCCGAAGCGTTCGACAACGCGGTAGTGGGTGACTGCACTCTTGCCGATGTCGGAGCCCGGCGGGAAGACATCCATGCGCAAACGGTCCTTCGGGTCACGCCCGATGTTGCCCTCGATGCGGCCGCTGTCCTCGGTGAAGTGTCCCCACACCAGCGCCAGATAGCTGCGATGGGTGGTCTTATTGAAGAACTGTGCGCCCAGCTCGGTCTTGGCTTCAGGAGTCTTGGCAACGACGAGCAGGCCGCTGGTGTCCTTGTCTATGCGGTGAACCAGTCCAACCGACGGGTCGTTGGGGTCATAGCTCGGCGTGTTGCGCATGTGCCACGCCACGGCATTGACCAGCGTGCCATGGAAATTGCCCACACCGGGATGAACCACCAGTCCGGCAGGCTTGTCGATGACGAGCACGTCGTCGTCTTCATAGACAATGTTCAGGGGAATATCCTCGGGTTCTATCGTGGTATCGTAGTGCGGGCGGTCCATCATCAGCGTGACCACGTCGCCGGGGCGAACCTTATAATTGCTCTTGACGGGACGGTCGTTGACGTGAACCATGCCAGCGTCGGCAGCCTTCTGGATGCGATTGCGCGAAGCATGCTGCAGCTTCTCGAACATAAACTTATCTACGCGCACGGGCGTCAGGCCGGGATCGACCACAAAACGGTAGTGCTCGTACAGTTGCGACGGCTGTTCCTCGTCGTCCTCAATCAGTTCTATATCTTCTGCCTCTATCATGCTTAGTAATCACCCAGTCCGCTATCGTCCACATTGGCGTCTTCCTTCTTCACCGGCTCATCGCTACCTGCCGGATGTTCGCGGACAGCAGGCGGTGCCGTCACTTCCTCGAAATCGTCGGCCGTGGCGTCGCTGTAGCCCTCGTCGTCATAGTCCAGCACCTCGGTATCTTCGTAACCGCCGGAGCCGACGATGAGCGTCAGCGGAGCATCAATAGACACGCGGTCGCCCGTACCCACGCGACGTCCACGGCTGATGATGCCATAGACCCAGTCCTTCTCGCCGGTAATCTTCTGCGG
The DNA here is from genome assembly GCA_017467705.1 of Prevotella sp. Classification (GTDB taxonomy): domain Bacteria; phylum Bacteroidota; class Bacteroidia; order Bacteroidales; family Bacteroidaceae; genus Prevotella. The sequence continues at coordinate 2,934 of JAFUSC010000060.1, forward strand.
CGGCAGCATCTTGAAGCCCATGGCGGTGAGTTTGGCCTCAGCTTCACGCAGGCTGCTATTGTCTATCAGGTCGGGAATGGTCACCGTGGGCGACGATGCCGAATTGACGGTCACGTAAATGGCATGACCGCTCTTGACCTTCGCCCCCGGCCCGGGAGTCTGGGCCAGAATGCAATCAGCATCGATACGCTTGTTGTAACCAGAGTCGGAAACCAGGATTTCAAGCCCCAGTTCGTCGGCCAGCACACGGGCCTTGTCAATGTTCATATCGACAATCTTCGGCACTTCGACGCCTTCGCCGTGACGTGTATAGATGTCCAGACCGAACTGCAAGCCCACGAGCAGCACCACCACGACAAGAATCATGGCAAGGATGTTGCCCCACAGATAAAGGCTTTTGAATTTCCCTAAAAACTGTTTTATATCCATGGCTTTACCCAAGATGCTTTATATCTAACGGACAAAAGTACGAAGAATTCCCGACAATACCAAATAAATCGGGCAAAAAGACAAAAAGAAAGCAGAGGAAAACCTCGCGGTCAACCTCTGCTATACCTTTCGAATCCGAAGTTTACGGATTACTTTCCGTGACGCTCATCAGAAACAGTGAGCTTCTTGCGGCCCTTTGCACGGCGAGATGCCAGTACGCGACGGCCATTCTTGGTTGCCATGCGCTCGCGGAAACCATGCTTGTTCACGCGGCGGCGATTGTGCGGCTGGAATGTTCTTTTCATCGTTTTATTCTATTTTATTGTTGTTATTTCGCACTTTTGGGCTGCAAAATTACGCAATTCTTTTTAAATACGCAAGTTTTTCCGAAAAAATTATGATTCATGGATGATGAATTAAGAATTATTTTGTACCTTTGCACCGAAAAACGAGGCAATTACATTACAATAAACAGAAAATAATTATGATCAAATCACAAGACATCAAGAAAGGCACTTGCATCCGCATGGACGGCAAGCTGTACTTCTGCATCGACTTCCTGCACGTGAAGCCGGGCAAGGGTAACACCATCATGCGCACTACGCTGAAAGACGTTGTCAGCGGACGAGTACTCGAGAAGCGTTTTAACATTGGCGAAGCACTGGAAGACGTACGCGTTGAGCGTCGCGCTTACCAGTATCTGTATCAGGAAGGTGCCGACTACATCTTCATGAATCAGGAGACTTACGACCAGATTCCCATTGCCAATGACCTCATCACCGGTGTTGACTTCATGAAGTAGAGCGACATCGTTGAAGTCGTCAGCGACGCTGATACCAACACGATTCTCTATGCCGAGATGCCTGTCAAGACCAATCTGCGCGTGACTCACTCGGAGCCGGGCGTCAAGGGCGACACCGCCACCAACGCTACCAAGCCCGCCACGCTGGAAACCGGCGTTGAGGTTCGCGTGCCCCTGTTCATCGACGAGGGCGACCTGATTCAGGTTGACACCCGCGACGGCTCTTATCTGAAC
>JAFUSC010000061.1 GCA_017467705.1 Prevotella sp.
CTCGGGCAACCACAACGCCAACCTCTGGGGCACGGTGCAGAAGGGCAAGCTGACGCTGTCGGCCAATGTGTTCGGACAGTTGCAGTCGCGGTCTTCCTCACACCACCGGTACGAGTCAGAGGATGTGTATCGGGAGAGCGGCAACGTCAACCGTTACATCAGTGAAGGCTCTAACAAGGGTGGTCACGGCGGCGGCTCCGTTGAGGCCAGCTACGAGCAGGATTCGCTCAACCTCATCACGGGTTCGCTGAATGTGTGGTACTATAACGTTGATATTGCCTACGACACATGGACGAACATGCAGGACGGCGCCGGGCAGACGCTCTACAGCTACCGTGCCCGTTCGCTCGACGGCTCCAGCCAGAACTATCTCGACCTTGACGGCCATTTGGACTATCAGCACCTGACGCAGCGCAAAGGCGAGTCGCTCAACCTGTCGTACCTCATCTCGACCACCCGCCTGCACAACACAACGCTGTACGACTACTACGACATCGTCAGCTTGCCTGACTATAGCCACATGGCCCAGCACAACCGCAACAACTTCGCCGAGCACACCGTGCAGCTGGACTGGACGCGCCCGCTCTGGGAGAACCACACGCTGGACCTCGGCGCGAAGTACATCCTGCGCCGCAACGACAGCGACGCTGGTCAGGAGTTTGACAACGGCCACCTCATGACGAGCGACTTCCTGCACACCACGCAGGTGGCTGCGCTCTATGCACAATACAAGCTACAGGCAGGCCCCGTCAGTCTGATGGGTGGGCTGCGCTACGAGTACAGCCACCTGAGCGCGAAGTTCCGCGACGGCAGTGCTGACGACTTCCGTCGGAACCTGAACGACTGGGTGCCGTCGCTGACCGCCAACTGGCGCATCAACGACAGCCACTCGCTGAAGCTGAACTACGCCCTGCGCATCAACCGCCCGGGCATCTCGTACCTGAATCCGGCCCGCTTCGTCACCACCACCAGCGTGACACAGGGCAACCCCGACTTGGAGAGCTCAGGACAGCACAACCTGGCGCTGGGCTACTCGCTGCTGACACCGAAGCTCACCATGAACTGGAATCTCTCGGCAAGCCTCTCCAACGACCTGCTGAGCTTATATAGATATGTACGCGAGGGCATCATCTACAACACCTATGGCAACGTGGGCAAGGTCCGGTGGGTGGGCTTGAACGGCTACGTGCAGTGGCGGCCTTGGGACGGCACGCAGTGGATGCTGAACACGTGGATGTCGTATGACAAGCGCGAGAACGAGAGCCAACAGATCAAGAACGATATATGGCGGCTCGGCTTCTACACGCAGCTGTCGCAGCAGTTGCCGTGGAACGTGAAGCTGACCCTCTCGCTCAACAAGCAAGGTCACTATCTGAACGGGCTCTATGGCTACAGCGACGGCGGGCCGTGGAACTACGGCATCCAGCTGCAACGCTCGTTCCTCAAGGACGACCGCCTGACCGTGCGCGCCTACGTCTATAACCCCTTCAACAGCAGCAAGTATGAGTATGCCCGCTCCTACACGGACCGTGGTGACTACACGGGCTGGAGCGCGTCACGTTCCCACTCGCGTTATGCGGGTATCAGCATCAGCCTGCGCATCGGTTCGCTCAATGCCAGCGTGAAGAAAACCAACAAGACGGTGGAGAACGATGACCTGCAAGGGCGGAAGTGATTTTTCTGCTTGCAGATGCAATAATTCGTGACTTTTTGCATTTCTATAAATAGAAGTGTTGAATAAAAACAGAAAGCGTACAAATGAAGAAAATCATCATGACCATGCTGCTGGGCATAGCAGCAACGTTCGCCGCTCAGGCACAGTCGCAGGGAACCAGCCGTTGGACCATCACGCCGCACGTGGGCGTCAATTCGTCGAACATGTCGGGACAGGAAATCTATTATGATTTTGATCACTCCGTCAAGTCCGGGCGTCGGCTGGGCTTGGTAGCAGGTGCTGAAGTCAGCTACCGCTATGTGCAGCCCCTGTCAACGGCTGTCGGTGTGTGGTATTCGCGTGAGGGCTTCAGCCTTGATTTTCCCGCAGGTGAGAGCAAGAGTCATTTTGACTTTCTGAACTTCTCGGCTGTGGAGAATTTCTATGTGACTGACGGTCTGGCCATCAAGGCAGGTCTGCAACTGGGCTATATGCTCAGTGGTGAGTCGGCACTGGCCGACGGCTCGTCGCAGGACTTGGACAAGTTCTACAAGAAAGTGAACATCAGTGTCCCCGTGGGTGTCTCCTACGAATATCGTCAGGTGGTGCTTGACCTGCGCTACAACATCGGCCTGACGAACCTCTGCGACGTGGAACTCTTAAACGAGACGTGGCGCACCAATTCGCTCTGGCTGACGTTGGGTTACCAGTTTGATCTTTAAACCCGGAACTGCGAGGGTTCAGTGGGCGGTTTGGAGTTGTAGACCGTCGGTTGGGGTGTAGGTGAAAGCGTACAGCCCAAGGTTGGCGGGCCTGTCAGTCAGCTCCTGACCGTTCAGGTAGAAGTGGCGGTCAATGTCAGGAAAATCGCCCGCCGTCCATTTGCAGCTGTTGCTGTAGGCCAGTGTTGCCTCGTGGCTGCCTATGTGTAGCGTTATCTCGCGGTGGGCTACGCTCTCTTCGCCGGCAAACTCGCCGAACACTACTTGGTAGTTGCCGGCAGTGTTGGTTGCATAGTTCCAGCTGAGTTGCGACCATAGACCGATGAACGTGGGTATATAGGTGCGCGTGCTGCGGCTTTCAAGGCCGTCGTCGCCGTAGTAGTAGAGCCGTTCCTGCACGGTGTAGTCCGTTTCGTCGTAGCTGACGGTGATGGCATCCAGCAGGTTGTCCGGGCGGCTTTCGTCAAGCAGGTCGTTGCCTGCGGGGTCGCTCACTTCAATGTAAAAGCAGATAGGGGTGATGTCTACGCAGACGAGTCTGTCGTCTTCCGTGTTGTCCTGGCTACAGGCCGTGAACAGTGCTGCTGTCAGCACGCAGCTTAGCAATGCTTTCTTCATGTCTTTTGTCCTTTTTAGATGGTTTGTTCTGTCTATTAAACGACCGCCCCCCGGAATCCTTGCAGCATTTTACGTTAATATTGGTTAATACCAGCTTCATGAAGAGGAGTTACTCAATCCTCAATTAAAGCAACGAGTTTCTCTACATCGGCCAGCACCACGTCAGGCGACACGTTGTAGCGTGCTGCTATCTCTTTGGCGGTGTCGCTGACTGACGTTTCCATCTGTAACAGCTTGATGATCTCGGCACCATTGTCATCGGTTGTCAGTGTTCGGACCAACAGGCCGGTATCCTTTTCTTTTACGGCTACCACGTAGTGGTTGGCCAAAGGTTCCATATCTATTTTATATTTCATCGCTCAGTTTTCTTTTTCTTTTAGATACTTTTCATAGGTAGCTTGCATGGCACGGCGGATTTTACGTGTCGCCCACTCGCGCATCTCAGGGTAGCAGTGAGAAATGGCTTCACATTTTCTCAGCCGGAAGCAGTCTGGGTAGATGGCGCACGTGGCGCATGCTTCCATCTCGTCGCGGCACTCGCGGAAGCTGGCAAGCATTGCCGTGTTGAGTTCGTTGCTGTCAATGTGACCGTAGAAATTGCTGTCGGTATAGTGTTCACACTTACCCAGATGTCCCGTAGGCAGAATAACTACGGCATGGTCACTGTCAGCCATGCACTGATGTAACTTGACATGATGTTCCAAATGTGTCCTCTCTGCCATTTCGTATGCCTCTATCCGCTCTTGTATTTCATTGATTCGCTGGTACATAAAGGCTCGCTTGTGGTCATCATAGAGTGCTGCGTTCTTCATGTTTTCTCCGTAAAGCGGATGCGGGTAGACCTTCATGTGCTTGGTGTCGTGAAACTCATTGTGCAGCTCATCGACCAGTTGCAGCAGATTGTCGGCATTGTGAATGTCTATGTTGAGACGGATGCGCACATGGATGCCGGAACGCAGCAACTGATGAATGTTACTGATGACGCGGCGATAGGCACTGCCATCACAGTTGATGTATGCCTTGCTGCGGTTGTAGATGTCTTCCGTCCCGTCGAGAGTAATCTGTATGTTGCGGAGCCGCCACAGGTCAACAGCTTCCTGTACGGTTTCTTCATCGAACAGATAGGCGTTGCTGGTCATGCCTGACGTAAAGCGGACGGATGCATCAGACAATTGGCGACAAATGAGCGTAATGACCGATTTGCGGTAAAGTGGTTCTCCGCCAAACCAGAGCAACTCTACGGGCTGGCCGCCGCAGTGGTTGATGATGTAGTCGGCTGTGTGCCGGGCCACGTCATCGCTCATGGGAATACGGCTGCGTCCGCGTTCGTAACAGTAAAAACAGCGGGCATTACAATCTGTCGTGGTGAGAATGTTATAGCTGGTGATGGCAGCCTGCTGCGGTTCTAACATTCGTCCTACGGCCTTTATCTGGTGACTTAATTGTCGGTCGTCGTGCTCCTTTGGTACAAGGAACCATGCTTCGATGAGTGGTGTCAATGTGGCTGGTTGCATGTGGTAGGCGTTTGCTTCGGCAGTTGAAAGCAGCAGCATTTGCCGGGTCAGCGTGTGGTAAAGTAGCAGCCCGTTGTCGACAGGTTGTTCTATGACGAAATTCATTGGGCGGTAGTGACGCTCATTGGTCAGTATCGGCTGCCTGCCCAATAGTCGGTCGTAAGGTGTTGCAGGATTACAGATGGTCTTCATTCTTTTTTGCAACAAAATTACATAAAAGTATTAACAAAGGGGATAGTCAAAAGTAAAATTTTCGGGATTAACAAACTTTAATGTGGGGGGGGTAAAAATGGAAAAATTATTACTACCTTTGCAGCCGATTTTAAATATCCATATATTTAACAGGTAATTTATAATAAAAAGAAAACAATGGAAAAAACTAAACTCTACAAGTCTCCGGAAGTGGAGGTCTTTAAGATTGAAACAGGTAACCTGCTGGCAGGCAGTGGTAGTGTGACTGAATGTAGTTGCACGATTGGTATTGGCTTTGGTGGCAGTAGTGGCGGTAGCGGCGGTGGCCGTTCTCGTGAAGGTAGCATGGACGATGAAGCTTAACCATGTATCATTAAAAGAGTGGAGCGAAGTCTCATGATGAGATTTCGCTCCACTCTTTTAATGATGTATCCTTTTTTATGCGTCGATATTGGCGTATGTGGCGTTCTTCTCGATGAACTCGCGGCGGGGCTCTACGTCATCGCCCATGAGCATGGAGAATATTTCGTCGGCCTCGGCTGCGTTCTCGATGGTCACCTGCTTCAGCAGACGGTTCTCGGGATTCATCGTCGTCTCCCACAGCTGCTCGGGGTTCATCTCACCCAGACCTTTGTAGCGCTGTGTGTGCAGGGCAGAGGCGTTCTCGTCGCCGTCCACATACTTGTCGATGAAGGCCTGACGCTGCTGATCGGTATAGCAGTACTCAGAGAACTTCTTATAGGTGCACTTGTAGAGTGGGGGAGTGGCGATGTAGAGGTGTCCGCCCTGTATAACCTGCGGCATGAAGCGGTAGAAGAGGGTCATGATCAGCGTGTCGATGTGCGAGCCATCGACATCGGCTTCGGTCATGATGATAATCTGGTCGTAGCGCAGCTTGTCGACATTAGCCTCGCGGTCGCCCTCACCCTCGACTCCGAAGCGCACGCCGATGCTCTGGATGATGTTCATGACCGACTCGGCTTCGAACACGCGGTGCCACTGCACCTTCTCCACGTTCAGGATTTTTCCGCGCAGCGGCAGGATGGCCTGGAA
>JAFUSC010000062.1 GCA_017467705.1 Prevotella sp.
GGACTACGCAAGTACTGACACGCTCTTCTATGCCGCCAATCGGGCGCTGGCAGATGTCGGAAATAACCTGTTTATTCATTACTCGCATATAGCTGCTTAATTTTGTTTACCTACTTATTATATATAAATATATATAGTAATTTTAAATCAGGGCTATTTCTCGAAAACAGGGTGTCAGAAAAATCTATCTGTTAACTGTTATAACTGTTAACTTTTTTGTCTTTTGTTTGCTGGTAACCAATGTGTGGCGAGCACCGTCAGTGCAAAGACTGTGTGCCGTCAGTGCATTGCCCTTGTACCGTCACCGCACGCCTTTTGTGCTGTTTTTTTGAGTTGGTCAATGTCTCACATTGCTTCCATTACTTACCCTACACGCCTCGAAAAATACTTAATAATTTTGTGATGTAAAAAAAAATGATTACCTTTGCACGTCATTTAAAGAGTAAACAAGGTTAAAAGGTAAAATAATTAAGAAATGAGTAAGAAATTTGCCGAGCATAACGGCTTGAATCTGACGCAGGTAAACAACGACATCCTGCAGATGTGGAAGGAGAAAAACGTGTTCTGGCGCTCTGTTGAGGAGCGTGAGGGCTGTCCCCAGTTCGTGTTCTACGAGGGTCCTCCCTCGGCCAACGGACATCCGGGTATTCACCATGTGCTGGCCCGTTCAATAAAGGACACGTTCAACCGCTATAAGACCATGCGTGGCTATCAAGTGAAGTGCAAGGCCGGCTGGGACACCCATGGCCTGCCTGTCGAGCTGGGCGTGGAAAAGGAGCTGGGCATCACGAAGGCTGATATTGATAACAAGGAGAGCGAACGTTATATTTCAACCGAGGACTATAACCGCAAGTGCCGTGAAAACGTCATGATGTATACGCAGGAATGGCGCGACCTGACTGAACGGATGGGCTATTTCGTAGACCTTGATAACCCCTACATCACCTACGACAACAAGTACATTGAGACGCTTTGGTGGCTGCTCAAGCAGTTCTATCAGAAGGGATTGCTCTATAAGGGTTACACCATCCAGCCTTACAGCCCTGCTGCCGGTACCGGCCTGTCGAGCCACGAACTGAACCAACCCGGCTGCTACCGTGACGTGAAGGACACCACGTGCACGGCGATGTTCAAGGTAAAAGCCCACCCCAACCCCTCTCAAAGGGAGGGGCAGCTGGATAGTCCTGCTGATTCCGGTAATCAAACAACCCCTCCTTTGGAGGGGCTTGGGGAGGCTTGGGGTCCTCTTTACTTCCTTGCTTGGACGACGACTCCGTGGACACTGGCTGCCAACTCGGCACTCTGCGTGGGCCCGAAGATTGACTACGTGGCCGTGCAGACCTATAATCCCTATACGGCAGACAAGGTGACGCTGGTGCTCGCCGAGGCCCGTCTGAACGCTTATTTTCCCGCAGAGGGCTGCATCACCGACAATGAGGAAATGCCCGATTACAAGAAAGGCGAGAAATTCATTCCTTACCGCATCGTGGGGCGCTACAAGGGCACTGACCTCGTTGGCATGGAGTATGAACAGCTGATGCCTGCCATCAAGCCGATGGGTGATGCTTTCCGCGTCATTCCCGGTGACTACGTGACCACCGACGACGGTGCCGGCATTGTGCACATTGCGCCTAACTTCGGTGCTGACGACGCCTTCGTAGCCAAGAAAGCAGGCATCTGCCCCATTGTGCTCATCGACAAGAAAGGGCAGGAGCGTCCTGTGGTTGACCTGCAAGGCAAGTATTTTGTGATTGATGACCTCGACGAAGAATTTGTCAAGCACTATGTGAACGTCGGTGAATGGAACAAGTTTGCAGGGCGTTACGTCAAGAATGCCTACGACGACACGCTGACCGACAAGGACGAGACGCTCGATGTCTCGATCTGCATGGACCTGAAGGCGCAGAACAAGGTGTTCAAAATAGAGAAGCATGTGCACAACTACCCGCACTGCTGGCGCACGGACAAGCCCGTGCTCTACTATCCGCTCGACTCGTGGTTCATTAAGTCGTCGGCCTGCAAGGAGCGCATGAGCGAGCTGAACAAGACCATCAACTGGCAACCCGAGTCAACGGGTACGGGACGTTTCGGCAATTGGCTCGACAATCTGAACGACTGGAATCTCAGCCGTAGCCGTTTCTGGGGCACGCCGCTTCCTATCTGGCGCTCTGAGGATGGCGAAGAAATCTGCATCGGCAGTGTTGAAGAGCTTTTCGATGAAATCGAGAAATCTGTCAAGGCTGGCTTCATGCAGAGCAATCCGCTGAAAGATAAAGGCTTCGTGCCGGGCGACATGTCGAAGGAAAACTACGACCGCATTGACCTGCATCGTCCGTATGTTGATTATATCATACTGGTCAGCGCATCAGGCAAACCGATGAAGCGCGAAGCTGACCTCATTGACGTGTGGTTCGACTCAGGTTCTATGCCATACGCTCAGGTGCATTATCCGTTTGAAAACCGCGAACTCATCGACAACCGCACGGCCTTCCCCTGTGACTTCATTAACGAGGGCGTCGACCAGACACGTGGATGGTTCTTTACGCTGCATGCCATTGCAACGATGATTTTCGACTCTGTGGCCTTCAAAAACGTCATTTCATCGGGCTTGGTGCTCGATGCCAAGGGCAACAAGATGTCGAAGCACGTGGGTAATGTGGTCAATCCGTTCGAGATGATTGAGAAGTATGGCTCTGACGCCGTGCGCCTCTACATGATGACGAACTCTGAGCCGTGGGACAACCTGAAGTTCGACCCTGAGGGCGTCGACGAAATCAAGCGTAAATTCTTTGGTACCTTATATAATACGTATAGCTTCTTTGCGCTCTACGCCAATGTGGACGGGTGGGAAGCCCCCCTGTCGTCCCCCGATGGGGACACAAGAGCGGCAGGCGCAGCGAAAGCCTCCCCTCGGGGAGGTGTGGAGGGGGCTACTCCCGAGATTGACCGCTGGATACTCTCTTCGCTCAATACGCTGGTGCAGAAAGTGACAGCTGAGCTTGAGAATTACGACCCGACTCGTGCTGGCCGCTTGATTGATGCCTTTGTCAATGACGACCTCTCCAACTGGTATGTTCGCCTGAACCGCAAACGTTTCTGGGGTAAGGAGATGAGTGCTGACAAACGTTCGGCTTACGAGACACTCTACACCTGTCTGATGACTGTTGCGAAGCTGTTGGCTCCGTTTGCTCCGTTCTATGCCGACCAACTCTATAAGGACCTTGGCGGCGAGAAGGACAGCGTGCATCTGGACAGCTACCCAGTGGCTGACAGTTCTGCCATCGACACCGATTTGGAAGCCCGTATGGAGATGGCACAGAAGATTACCTCGATGGTGCTTGCGCTGCGTCGCAAGGTGAACATCAAGGTGCGCCAGCCGTTGCAGAGCATCATGATTCCCGCAACAGAAGAGCAGAAACGTCACATTGAAGCCGTCAAGGACCTCATTATGAATGAGGTGAATGTCAAGGAGCTGAAATTTGTTGAAGGACAGGGTATTTTGGTCAAGAAAGTAAAGTGTAACTTTAGGACGATGGGTAAGAAGTTCGGCAAGCAGATGAAGGCTGTCGCCGCTGCCGTCGACCAGCTTTCGCAGGAGCAGATTGCTGAGTTCGAAGCCAATGGCCGACTGCTGCTGGATATTCCGGAATTACCGGAGAAACCGGAGATTCTTGTTGAGGACGTTGACATCATCAGCGAGGACATTCCCGGATGGCTTGTCTCCAATGAGGGCGCACTGACCGTTGCACTCGAAGTAGAGCTGACCGATGAGCTTCGTCAGGAGGGTATGGCCCGCGAAATCATCAACCGCGTGCAGAACCTTCGCAAGGAGAGCGGCTTCGAAATCACCGACCGCATCACCATTACCCTGTCACCTAATGCAGAGGTGGAACAGGCTGTCAGTGCCTTTGGTGATTACGTCAAGACGCAGGTTTTGGCTGATTCCATCGACATTGCTCCTAACGATGGGCAGGAAGTGGACTTCGATGACTTCAAACTGAACATCAAGGTGCAGAAAAACTGACGAGGATATAAAAAGAACAATCAACAAACCATAGAATAACTAAAATCGATAGAATAACTAAAATCGTATAATTATGTCTGAAAAAACACGTTACACTGATGAAGAGCTCGAGGAGTTCCGTCAGATTATTAATGAGAAACTGGCGTTGGCCAAGCGTGACTACAACCAGATGATGCGTATCCTGACGAATCAGGACTCTAACGACGTCGATGACACATCGCCTACCTACAAGGCACTGGAGGAAGGCAGTTCCACGCAGACGAAGGAAGAGCTGATACAGATGGCAGCACGCCAACAGAAGTTCATCCAAGGACTTGAGGCTGCGCTGGTACGCATTGAGAACAAAACGTATGGCGTTGACCGTATCACGGGACAGCTTATTCCCAAGGAGCGTTTACGCGCCGTTCCGCATGCCACGTTGAGCGTAGAGTCGAAATTGAACAGAAATAAATGAGCAGTAGTCAACAGACAGCGTGGAGCAAAGGGTGGGGCGTTGCATTATTGTTGCTCGTCATACTCTTGGTTGATCAGTTGCTGAAGGTGTGGGTGAAAACTCACATGAATCTGCATGAATCCTTCGAGATAGCCAGCTGGTTCAAGATAACGTTCATTGAGAACAACGGCATGGCTTTCGGCATGGAAATCGGGAGCAAGGTGTTCCTGACGCTCTTCCGCGTTGTGGCGGTTGGAGCATTGGGCTATTACATCTGGCTTCAACTTCGGCAACAGGCTCGGAAAGGGTATATAGTCCTACTCACTATGATCATGGCAGGTGCGGTGGGAAATCTGATAGATTGTCTGCTGTACGGACAAATCTTCACCGAATCCACGCCGTGGTCAGTGGCAGAGCTGGTGCCCTTCGGTGACGGTTATGCCCCCATGCTCATGGGACGTGTGGTTGACATGTTCTATTTTCCGCTCATTGAGAGCACATGGCCAGAGTGGATGCCATTTGTCGGAGGCGAGAATTTTGTGTTCTTCAGCCCGGTGTTCAACTTTGCTGATGCCTGTGTGAGTGTCGGCATCATTGCTCTGTTCATCTTCTATCGTAAGGAACTGAGCACGATAACATTCAAACGGGAGCAGGCAGAACCGACGGAACAACAAGAGGAAACAGCTGCGCAAGAATAGGAAGAGATGGTAAGAGCAAAAGGTTTGACCGTTATCTTGGTGGCAGTGGCCATATTGGCTGCCTGTAAGCCGACGACTCCAAGCGGAGTCATCGGTGAGGGAGATATGGAAGACCTGCTCTATGATTACCACGTCAGCCGTGCCATGGCCAGCCAGACGGCAACATCCACAGAGTATGTGGATTTTAATCAGGAAGTCTATCTGCTGGCTACCCTTAAGAAGCATGGCTATACCAAGGCTGATTTTGATTCTTCGCTTGTGTATTATTATGGCCGAGCCGACAAATTCTCAAAGATATACAGCCGTGTCACGCAGCGGTTGAATGACAAAGCGGCTTCTCTGGGCGCAGCCATGGGTGAGTTGAACCAGTATTCCACGTTGAGTGCCAGTGGCGACACAGCCAATATCTGGCGTGATGCAACGGCCCTGCTGCTGATGCCCCGCCCCTGTTACAACCGGGCGGAGTTTACGCTGAAGGCAGACACCTCGTTCCGCAAAGGGGATTCGTTCCAGATGAATCTGTTGACGAACTTCATGTTCAAGGGTGGTACACGTGATGCGACGTTCTATGTCGCTGTGCGATACGACAATGACAGCGTTTCTGCACATAGTACACGATGTACGAGTACGGGCGTCTCAACGCTTAGGATTCCCGCCAGTCGTGACCATGTGGTGAAGGACCTCCGTTTGTTCTTTTACCTCGCACCGTCCACAGAGGCAGCAAGCTCTTCTGACGTCATGTTCATCAACCAGATACAGTTTATCCGGTTCCATTCCAAGGAGGCGCCTGTCAGTACACCCGCTCCTGTTGCAAGCGACTCGCTTAAAGTGCAGCGTGATACGACCGCCAACGTCCAGCAGACAGCTCCTGTGCAGAACAGGCCGTCAGCACCTGTGCAGAATAATCCGCCCTCAGCAGAAAAACCGCAGCGGGTGCCGGTGAAACCTGTTACCAGATAGCCGATGGCGTCAATGTTGTCAGAAGAAATATGCCAATAAAAAGAAGGATTGCAGCGCACAGCATCGTGCTTCCTGACGGTCGGCTACTGGAACCCGGATGTGTGGAACTGGACGAGAATGACCACGTTCGGCAATGTTATGTGCTCACGGGTGAACAGGCAGGTACGACATGGCTCGGGGGCACCGTTGAAATCAGGCAGGAAGGCAATAGCCAGAAAGCATATAAGAATAATAAACCAATCTAAAATATTACGACTATGAATCTTAAAGTACGTTTAGCGGTCATGAACTTCTTGGAGTTCGCCGTGTGGGGAGCTTACCTCACGTGTATGGGAAACTATCTGATTCCTGCAGGAATGTTAAATGAGCTTTCCTGGTTCTATGCCATTCAAGGCATCGTGTCAATTTTCATGCCGACCTTGATGGGTATTGTGGCCGACAAGTACATGCAGCCACAGCGGATGCTTGGCCTTTGTCACCTTTTGGCAGGTGCCTTTATGATGGGACTTTGGTGGATGGGAATGAATGACCCTCAACCTGACAAGACATTGTTTATCACGATTTATACATTGAGCGTTGCATTCTATATGCCCACCATTGCACTGGCCAACACCACTGCCTTCTCCATCCTGAAGCGTAACGGCATGGACACCGTCAAAGACTTCCCGCCCATCCGTGTCTTAGGAACGGTAGGTTTCATCGCAACAATGTGGTTTGTCAACTGTGCTGTGTGGGAAGACGGCTCATTCGGATTCACACTGGGTGAGAGTGCATTTAAGTTCCAGTATACCTACATGCAGTTCTTTGTGTCTGGCTTACTGAGCTTTGTGCTTTTTGCCTACTGTTTCACGTTGCCTGCTTGTCCGTTGGCCAAGAAGGAAAGCAACACTTCGCTTACCGAACAGCTGGGCTTGAGTGCCTTCAAACTCTTCAAGACCAAGAAGATGGCTATGTTCTTCATCTTCTCTGCTCTGCTGGGTATGTGCCTGCAAGTGACCAACGGCTATGCCGGTCCCTTCATCACCAGCTTCAAGGGTAGTGCCGACGAGGCTATTGCTACCTCTTTTGCCGCTAACAATGCCACGCTGCTGACCTCTATCTCACAAATCAGCGAGGCTCTTTGCATCCTTATGATACCCTTCTGTCTCAAGAAGTTCGGCATCAAGGGCGTTATGCTGATGTCAATGTTTGCCTGGGTATTCCGCTTCGGCTTCTTCGGCATTGGTAATCCGGCAATGCCAGGCGTCATCTTCTTCATCTTGTCCTGTATCGTCTATGGCGTCGCCTTCGACTTCTTCAACGTGTCGGGTGGTATCTTCGTCGATCAGGAGTGTGAACCATCCGTCAAAGCATCGCCTCAAGGCTTGTTCATGATGATGACAAACGGTATCGGCGCCACGATTGGCACATTGACTGCCGGAGCCATTATCAAGATATTCTGCGAGCAGCGGGGTGACTTCCTGATGGAAATTAATCCGGGTGGCTGGCAGACCTGCTGGTTCATCTTTGCTACCTTTGCACTCGTAGTGGGCGTTTCATTCGCCTTCCTGTTCAAACCCGATAAGAAATAAGGAAACGAAAGAGCATGGAACGTGTGCGGCTGATCTATAAAAGCCTCTCCGAGGTGGTCAATTCAAACGGTGTCGGGATTATCACGCTGACTGACGAAACAGAATCGCGTGCCCTGAACATTGTTTGTGACCAGACTTTGGGGCGTCAGTTGCATATGCGGACAGAGGCTATGGAGTCGTGCAGGTTCCTGTTGCCAGAGGTGATGTTGGCCATGTTGAGTGACTACGTCGACCAGCTGACATTGGAAATCGTGATTTATGATGTCAATGATGGACAATTCCTGACGACACTTTGTAACACCGACAACCTCTCAGAACGCAAGATACGTCTTAGTGATGCCATTCTGTTGCACCTCATCGGAGATATTCCTATCTATATCGAGAAGCAACTGATGGCTTCACTAAGTATGCCTTACGAAGCGAATATGACCAAAATCTCGATTCCCATCAATACACTCAACACAGAGAAGTTAAAAGAGGGACTCGAACGGGCTATCGAAGAAGAGAACTATCTTCTGGCCTCCAACATCAAGGATGAGTTGAACAGACGTAGCCATACGAACAAAACAGAATGAAAGAAGAGCATTTTTTCTATACTCCCAATTTGGCTGTGAGTCAGGAACTCCCTGATGAAGAAGCTGTCCATGCCGTCAGGGTGTTGCGCCTGCATGAAGGCGACGAGCTCATGCTCATGGACGGGCAGGGCTCTTTCTATCGTGCAGAAGTGACAGCTGTTTCACAGAAGCGGTGCCAGTTCAGCGTTCTTGAGACGATGCCTCAATCAAGACCGTGGACAGGACACATACATCTGGCCATTGCACCCACGAAAATGATGGAGCGCATGGAGTGGATGACGGAGAAAGCTGTCGAGATAGGTGTTGACGAAATTTCATTCTTGAACTGCCAGTTCTCTGAGCGTAAGGTCATCAAGGTGCCACGCATAGAGAAAATAGCAATCTCTGCCATGAAGCAGAGCCGTAAGGCATGGACAACAACGGTCAACGATATGGAGAGCTTTCAGCATTTCATTGCTCAGGAGCGTCAAGGCCGGAAATACATTGCTCATTGCTATGATGAAATCGCGCGTACTTATTTATATGATGAGTTGCGACAACCTGCGACAGCCGATGACGTGACGGTGCTTATTGGCCCTGAGGGTGACTTCTCTATCAGTGAAGTCCGTGCAGCCATCGCCCATGGCTTTGTGTCGGTTCATTTGGGCAAGAGCCGGCTTCGTACCGAAACGGCAGGCTTGGCAGCCGTTATGATGATGCATTTATACAAAAGCTAAATACAAAATGATTAAACAAGAAGAATATTGGCAACCGGAACTGGAAACCATGCCTCGTCCGCAGTTGGAGCAACTGCAAGTGGAAAAACTGAGGAGGAGCATTGCTATTTGCCTGAAGTCCCCTTTCTATAGCAAGCGCTTAGGTGAACTCGGCATCACTCCCGACAGCATTAAGACCATTGCTGACATTCGCAAGATTCCCTTCACGACGAAACAGGATCTGCGCGACAGCTATCCTTTCGGGTTGGTCGGTGGTGACATGAAGGATGCCATTCGCATACATTCAACCAGCGGCACGACGGGACACCCTGCCGTGGTAACTTATTCGCGTCATGACATTGACTCTTGGGCCAACATGATTGCACGCAATATGTATATGGTGGGATGTCGTGACACCGATGTTTTCCAGAATTCATCGGGCTACGGCATGTTTACGGGCGGCCTCGGCTTTCAGTATGGTGCTGAAAAACTGGGCGCCACGACGGTGCCAGCTGCAGCAGGTAACTCCAAGCGTCAGATTATGTTCATCCGCGACTTCGGCACTACGTGTCTGCATGCCATTCCTTCTTATGCCATTCGTTTGGCTGAGGTGTTTCAGGAAGAGGGCGTTGACCCGAAGAGCACTAAACTTCACACGCTGTTCATTGGCGCAGAGCCTCACACCGACGAGCAACGTCGCCGCATTGAAAGTATGTTGGGCGTCAAGGCATATAACTCCTTCGGTATGACAGAGATGAACGGCCCAGGTGTTGCCTTCGAATGTAAAGAGCAGAACGGTATGCACCTTTGGGAAGACAATTACATCATTGAGATTGTCGACCCCGACACGCTGGAGCCTGTGCCCGACGGTGAAATGGGCGAGATGGTGCTGACGACGCTCGACCGTACGATGATGCCCATTCTGCGTTATCGCACCCGTGACCTGACGCGCATCATTCCTGGTGACTGTCCATGTGGACGAACCCATCGGCGTATTGACCGCATCAAAGGTCGCACCGACGATATGTTCATCATCAAGGGCGTCAACGTGTTCCCCATGCAGGTGGAGAAGATACTCGTACAATACCCCGGTTTGGGCAGCAACTATCTCATTACGCTTGACACCGAAGATGACAACGACATCATGACCGTTGAGGTGGAACTCGACGGGCTGACTACAGACGTCTATCCCGAATTGCAGAAGATGACCAAGGACATTCAGCGTGCCCTGAAAGATGAGATTCTGCTGACGCCGCGTGTCAAACTGGTCAAGAAAGGTTCGCTTCCTCAGGCCGAAGGCAAGGCTGTTCGCGTGAGAGACTTGCGCGAGGGACGTGGCTGAAGCGGCCTCTGAGTCAGGTTCAAGTGCCGTCTGAACACGGTTCAAGCGCCACTTGAAAGCCGTTCAAACGGCGCATGAGTTCGTTAAAGAAAACAAATAAATTGATTGGATGAAACGAAGAATATTGTTGTTGTTTGCCTGTTGGTCAGCTGCGCTTACATTGTCTGCGCAGACGACTGACATCCGTGAGCTGTTCAAGCAGATGCCTGATAGCCTGTTTCCCTATCTGTCACTTAACAATCGCCTTGATTGTATTGACTTCATGGACTCCGGTATGGAAGCACGTGTTGCTAATACGTTTGGTGGACAAACGCAGATGGAACAGCTAAACGACCAGTTCATCAGTATGAAGATGAACGATGCCGTCACCATGCAGATGCGTGTACTTCCTGTATCTGTACCCGTTGATGATGTCAACGCCGTGATATGTATGGTTACCACGTATGGGACGTCTGCCCGTGAAAGCGTTGTGCGTTTCTATTCCTGTAAATGGACGCCCCTGAAGGCTGACAGTTATATACGGATTGATGCAGACGAGCTCTTGAAACAGCCCGCTGACATGACGACAGAGCGGTTTGACGAGCTGAAACGCATGCTCCAGCCCTATCAGGTAGTTGCAGAACTTAGCCGAGATGCTGACGAGCTGGTGCTGACTGTTTCCAATCAAGCCCTGACAGCTGACGAGCGAGAGCAGACAAATGTCATTATTTTGCAAACAAATCTTAAATGGAATGGTGAAAAATTTAACAAAACATAATTTTAGGGATAAAATACAATGAAACACTTGCAAAACTCTGATAAAATCATTACCTTTGTAACGTGTTTTTCATGGTATTAGATTATTAAGGTTAATGAAAAGTTGGTTGTCGTGAGACAATCAATTTTTTTTGTATTTATTTGGGTATTATCTTACTTATTCGTACCTTTGCACCCCGAAATGAAAAAGGAAATAAAAGCAGCTTTATTCGATTTAGATGGCGTAGTGTTCGACACAGAACCTCAATACACGAAGTTCTGGGGCGCGCAATGTCGTGAGTTCCACCCTGAACAACCTGGGTTGGAGCATGTCATCAAGGGCCAGACCCTGACGCAGATATACGAGCGTTATTTTACAGCAGACGGTTTGGCATCACAGCAGCCACTCATAACACGCCGGCTCAATGAGTTTGAGGCGCAGATGAACTATGATTATGTGGCTGGTTTCGAGGATTTTGTGAGTGTACTTCGTCAGCGAGGCATCAAAACCGCTGTGGTGACAAGTTCCAATGTCCCTAAGATGGAGAGTGTTTACAAACATCATCCGGAATTTAAGTCGCTCTTCGACGCCATTCTGACGTCCGAAGACTTTGAGCGTTCAAAACCTGATCCAGATTGTTACTTGAAGGCAGCCGCACGTTTTGGTGCAGCTCCAGCAGAGTGTGTGGTGTTTGAAGACAGCTTTAACGGCCTCAAGTCGGGTAGGGCAGCTGCTATGTATGTGGTGGGACTTGCGACAACAAATGCAGCAGACGACATCCGACCGTTCTGCGACGAAGTTATCAGCAACTACGTTGGCTTTGATTGGCAAATTCTTGATTTATAAGTAATAAATAGAAATCGTAAATTCGTAAACCGTAAATAACTATGGCAGGATATTTAGTAAGCGATACACGTAAGGTCACTACGCATCGTTTTTTGGAAATGAAGCAGAAGGGAGAGAAAATCTCAATGCTTACTTCCTATGATTACACAATGGCAGGCATCGTCGACAAGGCTGGCATTGACGCCATTCTGATTGGCGACTCGGCTTCCAATGTGATGGCAGGCAATCAGACGACGCTGCCCATAACCGTTGACCAGATGATTTATCATGCCCGCTCGGTCGTTCGTGCTGTCGAACGAGCCCTTGTGGTGTGCGACATGCCTTTCGGCAGTTATCAAGTCGGCTCTCATGACGGTGTGGCTAACGCCATACGCATCATGAAGGAAAGTGGTTGCGATGCCCTGAAACTGGAGGGAGGCGTGGAAATCATAGATACCGTCAAGCGCATACTCGATGCTGGTATCCCTGTTATGGGCCACTTAGGACTGACACCGCAAAGCATCAACAAGTTCGGCACATACGCCGTGCGTGCCAAGGACGAGGCGGAAGCTGCCAAACTCATCAGCGACGCCAAGGCACTTGCTGACATCGGCTGCTTCTCTGTCGTGTTGGAGAAAGTGCCGGCCAAGTTAGCTGCACAGGTAACCAAGGAAATCAGCATCCCGACCATTGGCATCGGTGCTGGTGGCGGTACGGATGGTCAGGTGTTGGTCGTGGCTGACATGCTGGGCATGACGCAAGGCTTTAAGCCGCGCTTCCTCCGTCACTATGCAGAGTTAAGCACCGTGATTACTGATGCTGTCGGACAGTATGTGACAGACGTCAAGTCAGGTGACTTCCCCAACGAACAGGAATCATATTAGGGCCTACACGCTGCATAGCCGGGCATAAGGACATCGGCTGCACGTGCTGGTTTGTGCCGTCGGACGGAAAGGAACGTCTGGGTCAAACATTTCATTGACGAGTGCTGACAGTCGTTCTTCAAAGGTGCTGCGGCACTCCTCTATGTCTGCTATCGGCTCGTTGCTGATTTTGAGTACGGGCGAATAGTCTTCCTTAGCGGCATGTTGAACGAAGAACAGTGCTGGTATGACCTTCCAGTGATGAGCATTGTATGCGTCAGACCCACTGACTATTAGGCTGTAGATAAACGTCTGCAGGTAATAGTCACTGTGTTTCGTTCCTATGTTTTCTGTCATGAAGACAGCCTCTACGTCGGGCAGGCTATCCATGCGGCCGCTTCCCGTCTTGTAATCCACCACACGAATGGTTTCCGCTTCTCCGTCGACGGTGATGCAGTCAAGGCGGTCGATGGTTCCACCGATGGTTGTCGTAAACTTCACTTTCCCATTGTCAATGAGCCATTCCCGCAGCACAGGCCGCTCCAATCCGAGAACGGTGAACGGGGCGAGTGTCCTGTCTGTCTTGAGCAGTTGGCGCATGTACCTGATGATGACGGCCCTATTGATGATCTGTAGCCCGTTCAACTCCGGCATGTCAGCTGCCGTGTCCAGTTTGAAGAGCTCTTTCTTGATGGCATTGTCAACGGTGTCTTCTATGGTCTTGCGTTGTTTGAGCAGGTAGTCAATAGAATTGGCAGTAATCCGGAATCCAAGCTGTTTGTAAAGTTGGTGTGCTGCCTCGTGGAATATGTTACCGAATATTCGCCCGTCTATCGTGTCTTCCTCATCGTCATTAAATTCGTGCAAGTCGCTCACGTAGTTATAGTAGAACTGCAACGGACAGCGCATATAGCGGTTAATGGCTGATGGCGTCAGCAGAGGCTTGTCTTGTTCTTGGTTCTCACATGCTAACAGGGAAAAACGCTTGAGCATCAACTGCATCACTTCTGTCGTTTTGTTGATGCTGTTGTGCATCGCAGGTGTCACGTTCTTACCGGCTTGAAGTGTCTTGTGCCCGATGTTGTGACCGCTTTCCACCATCATTTGCAGCATGAAACGGCTCATTTCACCGGTCTTTCCGTCTTCTGTGGCGTTGTTGTATATCAATGTGACATCACTGGCACGCTGCAACAGCCGATGATAATAGTAGGAGTAGATGGCTACCTTGTGGTCAATGGTGGTCAACCCGTATGCTTTTCTGATGCTGTAAGGAATGAACGAGGCGTCATTGACGCCGCGCGGCATGTTTCCTTCGTTGCATGAGAGCATCAGCACATGGTCGAAATCCAGATTCCGGGTTTCGAGTACGCCCATGATCTGTAGTCCGACGGCAGGTTCACCATGGAATGGCACCGTGGTTGATTGGAACAGTTGGGTCAACAGACGCTGCAATGTACTCACCTCGAAGGTCAATCCGTCACCTTCCATCAGGTCACCCAGACGGCAGAGCAGCGTGTATGTGCGGAAAAGCGATTCGGCAAACAGCGGGTCGGCTGCCGTTGTCTCTTGCTGCACTCTGACCTGACAGGCAATGTGGTTCAGCATTTGTGCCAGCCAGCGACACAGTTGCAGGGTGTTGACCAGCTTCGTCTCGTCTGTCAGATCGCTGAAGAGCAGTGCCAGTGCATCATCCTTAGCCAGTTGTACTGGCGAAGCATAGTAGATATGGTTCTTGTTCAGCTCGTCAAGCAACTCCTGCACATGGTCGGAAATCAGGCAGGCATACGGATGTCGCAGCACTTTGTTGATATATTTCAGCCTATAGCGCCCGTTTGTGGTGTGTCCGGTCGTCTGCAATGCAAACAGCTGGTTGACAAATGATGTGACTGGTGACTGCATGAGTGGATATCCGGTCGTGATGTTGACTTTCTCCACCTCGTCAGGCAGACAGTGGATGACGGTCGGCAACAACTTTTCGTCGCACATCACGATGGCCGTACGCTTACCGTCGGCAATACGCTGGTGGTGTTGCTCTGTCAGCCAGTCGGCAATGTATCGAGCCTGAATGTTCTCGGTTGGTGCCGCCATGTAGGTCAACTGCTTGGGATGTGTGAAGTTTTGATAGATTTCATCGTCATGACGGTCCAGCTCATTTGGGAAATGCTCCAAGTATTGCGCGATGAAATGGCCCGCTTCATTGGACTTGCCGTTCCCTTTCCCTGGCATGTAGTAGGTGTCGAAGTCCCAGTAGAACTGTGCCTTTCCCTGCTTCTTCAAGCGTTCAAAGAGCACCCTTTCTGCTTTTTGCAGCAGGTTAAAGCCCACAAATATGTAGTGCTCATATTCAAAATCAGTCGTTTCATCGAGTGCCACCTGTCGGTAGAGTGCTCCTTCATAAGCCAGTTGCTGTGCCGTCAGACATTCGTTGTAACGGTTATAAATGTCGATGAAATGGCTCCAAAGATTCAGAAAACGTTTTTTGAGCTCTGTCTGGTGGTCGTCTGTGAAGTTTCCGAAGAACTGGCGGAGAATCTGCTTCTGTTCTTCTGTCAGGTACGAGACGTCATCCAGTTCGTGAATGTCCCGCAGATTGGCGAACACCTTTTCGGCGTCAGCCATGTTCTTATCCAAATCGTCAAAGTCAGCCAACAGCACCTGTCCCCATCCGTAGAACTGGTCGAGTGTCTCTGTAGAGCCTGTGCACTCGGTGAAGCACTTGTGCAGGTCGCTGATGAGCTTGATGGGGTCGGCTACCTGCAGCTTCGAGTGCTGTCTGAACAGCTCACTGATGGTGATGTAGGCCGGGCTCCACAGCGGTTTGCACGCTGTCCGGGCGAGGTGTTCGTTGAAGAAAAGTGATGCACGCTTGTTGGGAAACACCACCGCTGTGTGTGACAAATCCGTTCCGTGCTTCTTGAGCATATCCTCGGCAACGTATTGCAGAAATGACTTCATATATCTTGCCTCCTTCATTTTATACTTCTTCTATACGATTTGTGTAGACATACCAGAGGTATCCCTTTACTTGACTGTAGCCCATGCGTGTCAGCAGGTCTTTGTACTCCTGCACTTGCTGATGATACTCTTCATGGGGACGGCCAAACTTGAAATCCACCACGACGACCTGTCGCCCATCCGTCATGACACGGTCTGGTCTACGCTCTTTCACCTCACCGTTGGCAGGGTCAACGGACAAGATACTACATTCGTTAAATAATTCCCAAATTCCAGAAAACCAATCAGCTACACGGCTGTCTTCAAGTCTTTTGTGGAGCAGATGCTTCACGCGCTCAAAGGAAAGTCCTTGGCTGCTGAGTACACCGTCGGCCTGCATTTGCAGCAGCACGGCATCAATGTCATCCTTGGTCTTTATCTGTGAGAAAACATAGTGTAGCACACTGCCGATCTGTATGTAGCTACCATTCTCTTCGGCAGTATCACCCTCGATGAAATCGCGGCTTTTGTTACTTTGCCTGAAGCTGGTCTTGTTGTCAAACGTCCGGATGTTCACCTCGTGAGCCTCGGCGGGCTGCATGAACACATTGTCTGACTTCTGTTTCTGTTTTGTTGACGTGTCAAGCGTTCCGTATTCGAACGAAATGGGCTCCGTGCTCTTTTCTTTCTTTTTCTTGTCGCTGTCGGCTGTGTCCTGTCCGTCGTTACCTGTCAGCACGGCGCCGGTCAGTGTTTTCCCGATGACTGGCAGCACGTCCTGAATGAGCCTTGAACGTCCGCCGCCGTTGTCGCGCTTTCCTATGACGAACAGACTGTTGCGGGCACGTGTGAAGGCCACATAGAGCAGGTTGAGGTTGTCAACGGTTTTCTGTAAATATTCTTCTTTATATGGAGCTTCATAAGCCGTGCCCATCAGCTTGGCGCTGTAGTCGACGGGCACAATGGATAGCTCGTTGTAGGGGGCTTCTGCTGCCCGACACCAGAATGTGTCGTTCGGAAGTTCCAGCTTCCAGTCGCAGAAAGGAATGATGATATGGTCGAACTCCAGTCCCTTGCTCTTGTGGATGGTGATGAGTCTGATACCGTCCGTCGAGTCGCTTTGAATGGTCTTTTGGCTGAGTGTGTCTTCCCAATAGTTGACAAATGAACTGATGTCGGTTGAGTTATCGCTGATGTAGCTGTTCATGTAGTCAAAGAACGTGCAGACGTAAGCGCTCTGTTCGTTGTACTGTTCTAAGTGCAGCATGGTGTAAAGCCGTTCGGCTAATTCAATCAGCGGCAGCCTGAGCAGTTGTTCGCGCTCGTCCAGATAGTGGTCGGGCAGCAGTGTGTCCAGACTTATGTCGCTTCTGATGCATTGTTCGTCCAGCTGTTCTGCGTCGGGGTGCAGGGTCATTTGGTAACCTTTGGCCACGATGGCTTTCAGCAACCGGTCTTCCGGATGTATGAGCAGTTGCATGGCGCCGACCATCATCCTGACAGCAAACGAGGCATCCAGTCGGAAAGCTTCATCCGATACGATGTTGATGTCGCTCATGTGCTGCGTCATGTAGCTGATGATGGCCGGGATATTGCGCTTTGAGCGTATGAGAATGGCTATGCTGTCCTGCTTCACGCCGTTTTCCGTCAGCATCCGCACCGTGTGCTCCAGTTGTTCCATCGTCTGCTCCTCATAGTCGGCAGCCGGCAGCAGCGTGATGTTGACCAGCCCGGAAGCGGGCAGGGACTCAGGTATGTCCTGAACGACGTCGGCGTAGGCGTTTTGTATCTGCATGGCTGCCTCCTCGCCGACTTTCTCGCTGGCCGTGCTGAACTCTTGTCGGGCTGCCTGTTGGAAGAAGGCGTTGTTGAACGCAATGATATTACGTTTGGAGCGGAAGTTCACGCCCAGCGTCTCTACTGTCAGCTGCTGGCCGTGATGCTCAAACTCCTGTTGCAGGTTGTTGAGCAGCCGCCAGTCGCCTGAGCGCCAACGGTAGATGCTCTGCTTTACGTCGCCGACGATGAGGTTGTCGGCTCCCTCATGGCTCATGCACTCTTCCAGCAGCACCTTGAAATTCCGCCATTGCACGGTGCTCGTGTCCTGAAACTCGTCAATCATGATGTGCTCCAGCTGTGAGCCAATCTTTTCGAAGATAAACGGCGAGTCGCTGTCGTTGATGAGCGTGCGCAGCAGGTGTTGGGTGTCGCTGAGCAGGAAGCGGTTAGCCGTGCGGTTCAGCTCCTGGACTTTCTGCTCAATGCTGCCTAACAGCCTGATTTGGCTGAGATGGCGCTGCGTGATGAGGGCCGACTGGTAGCGTCGCCATTGTTGTCTGCGCGCGTCCAAGGCTTGGCACAGCTGTGGGCGCAGGCGGTCTTCAACGACGGCAGCCAAGTGTGCATCAGCTCCTTTCTTGAGCCATGCGTCAGTCTCTTGGCTGAACTTGCTGACGGATTTGGTCACTACCTTCTCGTCAAAGGTTCCCTGCTGTAGCTTGGTGTAGAAGGATACGATGTATTTGCCGTTCTTGATGTCTTCGGGGCTGATGCCTTCGTCGTCCAGTGCCTGAAGTCCTGCGGCCCCCGTCCGGCGCATTTCCTCTTCTGCTTGTTTCATCTGGGCTTGTAGCAGCTGCGTGAAGGTGTCGAAGAAATCGTGCTGCATCATCTTGGCGTTCAGCTCTTGGTGGTTGTCCTTGTAGAAGTCCTTGAAGATGGTCTGGCCGAATGTCTTGATGCTGCCAATGATGTTCCACGAACGGTCTTCGTCAATGTTGTCCATGATGAACTTCAGAATCCACTGCAACACCTTGTCGGTCGATTGCAGGTCCTGCACCAGTTCATCGACGGCCATTTCCTCTATTTCCTTGTCGTTCAGCTCTACGCGCAGGTTGGCCGTCAGCTCCAATTCACGTGCCAGATTACGCAGCACGCTCTGGAAGAAGGTGTCAATGGTCGACACGCGGAAGTAGCTGTAGTTGTGCAGCAACAGGTGCAGGGCCGTGCCTGCCTGTTCGCTGCATCGCTCCGCGGTGAAGCCCGTCTTCCTGACGATGGCCTCAGTGTAGTCTTTCGAGTCGGGCAGTTGCTTCCAGATGCCGTAGAGCTGGCTCAGTATACGCATCTTCATTTCCTCGGTGGCTTTGTTGGTGAAGGTCACTGCCAGAATATTGCGATAGTTCTGCGGATTGATGATGACATGCTTGATGTATTCCGTTGCCAGTGTGAACGTCTTGCCGCTGCCGGCACTCGCCTTGTAGACCGTCAATGGTGAATTGCTCATATTTATATATATGTATTATTTCCTATTATTATCTTCCCTGTAGCTTTCCTCTAAGCACTCACCACCTCCTGAACAGTTCGATGGTGATCTTCCCGCCGAACTCATGGAACTTTCCGTTGAGCATGCTCACGAACACCCCGCCTGAGAAATAGCGGTTGGACAGGCCGTAGCCTAACTCATAGTACGGACGGGTGTGCGCTATCAGCACGGCGCTGGCATACAGCCGTTCACGCTCGATGTAACGGCCAATCAGTGGCAGCCACGTGGCAAAGAGCAGGGGCGACTCATAGCTGGTGTTGACGCGAAAATAGTATTCAGATGCGTTGTACCACTTGCTGTTCAGCAGCTGGAACTGTCCTGTCCAGTCGTCGTCCCATCCGCCGGGGATGAAGTTGTCGCGGAAGTTGTCAAAGTCAACGAAGTAGCTCGTGTGCTTGTTGGTATAGAATCCGCATCCCGCCCGCAGGTTCATGAGGCTCATGCGGCGCATGTGGATTTTCCATGAGGCGTCAAACTCCCATCGCTCATAGCGCAGCTCCGACTTCAGTACGTCCGATATGCCCCGCTCGTAGTCGAGGGTGAGCAGCGGCCCGTTGTGCCAAGGTGTCACTTTCAGTGTGAGGATGGGCGAGAAACTGCGATAGACGTCGGGCTTGTCCATCTCACGCATCTTGGCGCTGTTGACGGCCTTGCGCCTGTGATAGGATAGGGCAGTCATGATGCTGAGCCAGTCGAAGGCCTCAATGTTGTTGCGCACCTCAATGTAACTGTCCTTGAAGAAATCAAGGTCCATGCCGTCAAGGTCTGTCATGTCGATGCCTTCGTCGGCAATGGCGTCAACCACGCTTGAGTTGGTGATGTGGTTGCCGTTACCGACCACGATCTCGGCGTATCCATCGCGCTTGGGGTTGTAGGTCATGCGCAGCGGAGCCGTGACAAACAGCTGTTTGAACTTGAAGTTATAGCCCACCTCAGGATCGAACGTGATGTAACGGTGTGGCGAGAAAGTGTAGCGTGCGCCCGCCTTCAGCTTGTATGAGAGCCCTCGTTTGTGGCTGTAGCTCAGATACTGCGGGGCAATGATGGGCGACAGCCTCACGTAGGAATGTTCGTTCTCCGTGCCCAGACTCTTGAAGAGGTTTTCACTGATGGCCTCCCATGCCACGTCTTTCCACCAGTTCACGCGTTGCTCCGTCGAGTCGCCCGTAATGGTGTCGGGCATGGCCACTTCGTGTTGCCGGTATATCTGCTGTTCTGCCGTCAGCAAGGGGACGGGGCGCAGCCTCTCCATCAGCGGCAGGTCGTCCCTGTCCTCGATGGAGTCGGGCAGGGTGATGGGACAGCCGTAGACGACATCAAACTGTGAACGGACGTGATTGCCGATGAATTTGAACGACGCATCGACGTGGCAACTTCGGGGCAGTAGCGTGTGCTGCTCCTCGTCACTTTGCACGACGTCGACCTTGAAGCTGATCATGTCAAACTCACCGTCGAACATCACCTTTGTGATTTTTCCCGTGGGCACGTCTACGTATGCCTTGCCCGTGATGAGCTGTGTGTTGGCCAGCCTGGGGCGGAAGGTCACCACGGCTTCGTGCGCCGCCTGTGCAGGAACCACCGTGTAACGGTAGAATCGGCGGTTCCCCTTGTAGAACGGCGACAGGATGTAGTTGTCAAACACACATTCCTCGTAGATGCAGGGCGTCGTGAGCTCCAGCACCGTCGGCATGGCTTTCTTGTAGTGTGCAATGTTGCCCGTGCTCACCTGCCGCTTCAGGTTCAGCTTGTGGTTGCCGAGATAGGTCAGCCGACAGTACGATTCGCCCATGCGCGTGCGCTCACCCTTGGCCAGTGTATACATTGTTGGCACGAGGTTGAGCATGACGTTGCGGCGTTCGGTGTGGAACGTGTATTTCATGTAGACGTTCTGCTGCACCCCCTCCGTGTGATGCTGGAAGTTGCGCTGGTAGTCAAACACACGTTGCAGCGTGACAGAATCCTGTGGACTCTGTGCAAGCGTTACGCCCCCGGCCGTTAGAAGTCCGAGGCACATCAGCGTAAACCTGAAAGCCAGCTGTGCTGTCGTGCGTTTTACGTTCATCGTTGGTTTATCCGTTACAAAGGTACGATTAAGTGAGCAAAACACCAAATTTATTTGTATTTTTCGCGCGTGAATACCTATGACGATGCTGCTTTTTCCTGCTTTTTTAAGAAAAAAGAAAAAAAAACGAAGAAATGTTTGGCTGTTTCAAAAAAACTCTGTACCTTTGCACTCGCATTTGAAAAATGGCTCCCTAGCTCAACTGAATAGAGCATCTGACTACGGATCAGAAGGTTGTGGGTTTGAATCCCGCGGGAGTCACGAAAGCAAGAGAGGCCGATCAAGTTTTACTTGTGTCGGCCTCATCCTTTTTATAGCTCAGCGGAAGGTTCCAAGTCTGTTCTCGGGTCAGTCGATATTTCATAGGGGTAACCTTTTTTGAATATCGGATATTTTTCTTACCTTTGCTGCATGGAAGACAAAGGTTTGTTGATGCTGGCACGGTTAGTGCTGCCCAAGGAGGTACTTGACAACTTCTTGATAAC
>JAFUSC010000063.1 GCA_017467705.1 Prevotella sp.
AAGAATTAAGAATTAAGAATTATTTTGTACCTTTGCACAAATATATCTAAAAAACAACGATGGAAAAGAGACAGTGGAAAGAGATTCGTAAGTTCGAAGAGATACGCTTCGAAGAGTATAAGGGCATAGCCAAGATTACCATCAACCGCCCGCGGTTTCGCAATGCGTTCACGCCACGCACGACGCTGGAGCTGAGTCAGGCTTTCGCCGAGGTGCGCGAGCTGCAGCGCATCCGCGTGGTGCTGCTGACGGGAGCCATGAGCGAGGTGCCCGAGGGCAAACGCTTGGAAGACGTGAAGCACGCCTTCTGTTCAGGCGGCGACATGCACGTCAAGGGTCGTGGCGGCTACGTGGACGATGAGGGCGTACCCCGCCTGTCGGTGCTCGACGTGCAGATGCAGATACGGCGTCTGCCGAAGCCCGTCATTGCCATGGTCAACGGCTACGCCATCGGCGGCGGACACGTGCTGCACTTGGTGTGCGACCTGACCATTGCCTCGGAGAACGCCATCTTCGGACAGACGGGACCGAAGGTCGGTGCGTTTGACGCCGGTTTCGGGTCGTCCTACTTGGCACGCATCGTCGGACAGAAGAAAGCCCGCGAGATATGGTTCCTCTGCCGGCAGTACACCGCACGCGAGGCCGAGCAGATGGGGATGGTGAACAAGGTGGTGCCGCTCAGCGAGCTGGAGGACGAGTGCGTGCGCTGGGCGGAGGAGATGATGGAGCGCTCGCCCATCGCGCTGCGCATGATCAAGGCCGGACTGAACGCCGAACTGGACGGACAGGCAGGCATCCAGCAGCTGGCTGGCGATGCCACGATGCTCTACTACTTCCTTGACGAGGCACAGGAAGGCGGACGGGCGTTTTTGGAAAAACGCAAACCCGACTTTGACCAGTTCCCGCAGGTACCGTGAGACAATTGTAATAAAACGACCACAGATTGCGCAGATGAATCTGCGAAATGTATTGACAACGCGCAGCACCGAAAATCCGTGAAATCTGCGAAATCTGTGGTAGAAAAGAACTTCAGAAACTTGAGTTATGTATAAGATAACGATTGAGGAGCGCGTGCTCCATTTCAAACAACCGGCCGGCACGAGCCGTGGTGTCTACACCGAGCGCCGTATCTGGCTGGTTCGTGTGTTTGACGGTTCCGCCGTCGGGGTGGGCGAATGTGCCCCGTTGCCGCAGCTCAGCTGCGACGACCTGCCGAACTACGGCGAAGTGTTGCGCCGGTTCTGCGACGACGTGGAACGTACAGGCGAGATACCCTATGAGGCCCTGCGCGACTATCCCTCCATGCTCTTCGGCTTGGAGACGGCGGTAATGGCTTTGAGGTGCGAAGATGGGACGAGCTACGAGGTACGAGGTACGAGGTGCGAGAATACATTGGAGGATACGAATCACGACGATAGGGCAACTGGACATGGCGTGCAAGGTAATCTCGCACCTCGTACCTCGCACCTCGCAGCTCGAAAAGACGTACATCGAGATATGCAGCCTATACTCTTTGACACCCCATTCTCCCGCGGTGAGGCAGGCATCCCCATCAACGGACTGGTGTGGATGGGTACGTTCGAAGAAATGAGCCGGCGCATAGAGCAGAAGCTGGAGCAGGGCTTCCGTTGCATCAAACTGAAGATAGGTGCCATTGACTTCGATGCTGAGGTGACGCTGCTGAAGCGTATCCGTGAGCGCTTCGGACCGCGTGAGGTGGAGCTGCGCGTTGATGCGAACGGCGCGTTCCCCTACGACGAGGCCCTCTATAAGCTGGAGTTGCTGTCGCAATATGCGCTGCACAGCATCGAGCAGCCCATACGTGCCGGACAGTGGGCTAACATGGCTGAGCTGTGCCGTGATGCACCACTCCCCATTGCGCTCGACGAAGAGCTTATAGGCATCAATGACCCTGATCAGAAACGGCAGATGCTGAACATCATCCGTCCGGCCTACATCGTGCTAAAACCGTCGCTACACGGCGGCATGGCAGGCACACGCGAATGGGTCAACATAGCCCGCGACATGGGCATCGGCTCATGGATTACCTCTGCACTGGAAAGCAACGTTGGACTGAACGCCGTGGCACAACTGTGCAGCTCTATCTATGGCTCCGCCAACCCCTCCCCGCTCGGCTATGCCGCTTGTTCCCCGAAGGGGTCTCAAGAAGGAGGGGAGATGATGCCGCAGGGCTTGGGTACGGGCCAGCTGTTTACAGATAACATTCCCATGCCGCTGGAGATACGCGGTGACCAGTTATGGATGTCGAAGCGTTCTTAGCCGAATGGCACAATGACAGCCCGACGGTCTTGGTGCATACCAGCGGCTCGACGGGACAGCCGAAGCCGATGCTCGTGGAGAAGCGGCGCATGGAGGCCTCGGCACGCATCACCTGCGATTTCCTCGGCCTGCACGAGGGCGACACGGCCCTGTTGTGCATGTCGCTCGACTACATTGCAGGCAAGATGATGGTGGTGCGGGCACTGACGTGCGGACTGAAGCTCATCACCGTGCCGCCCAGTGGCTTGCCCTGTTGGGAGGGGACGGTTGACTTCGCCGCAATGGTTCCCTTGCAGGTGTGGAACCTGCTGCATGATACAGCAGGAAGGGAACGCCTGCGGGCCGTCAGGCATTTGATCATCGGCGGCGGCGCCATTGATGAGGCACTGGAGCGCGAGTTGCAGGATTTCCCTCATGCCGTGTGGAGCACGTATGGCATGACGGAAACGCTCAGCCACATCGCCCTGCGTCGCCTCAACGGGCCGGAGCGTTCCGCTGGTTATGTTCCGCTGCCCGGCGTTCAGGTGTCGTTGAACGAAGAAAGCTGTTTAGTAATCAATGCCCCTGCTGTTCACGATGGCCCGTTGGTCACGAACGACAGGGGAAGCCTTACCCCCAACCCCTCTCCTAAGGAGAGGGGAGTCATGTTCCGCATCCTCGGGCGTAAGGATAACGTCATCTGTTCAGGTGGTATTAAAATACAGATAGAAGAGGTGGAACGGCTGCTGCGTCCACACGCGCGCGTACCTTTTATAATAACAAAGGCTCCCGATACGAAATTCGGCGAGCAGGTTGTTCTGCTCACTGAATCTAATGATATTCCTGCACTACAAATACTCTGTCAACAAGTGCTACCCAAATACTGGCAGCCGCGCCGCATCATAACTGTCCCACACATTCCTCTTACCGAAACAGGCAAACCAGCCCGTGCCGAGGCCGAACGCTTGGCCTGTCAGTAATCCGATTTCCCAACGCTTGGCTCAGCCCTCCCGATAGAAGTCAAGGGCTTCGCTGATTTCCTCTTCTGTGGCCGTCTGGTTGATGCGTATGTCGCCGATGCCGCCGAGCAGGGTGAAGTTGATGGTGCCTGCCGTGTTTTTCTTGTCGTGATGCATCAGTTCAAGAAGCTCAGGGTAGTCCTTGCAGGTAAACTGCAGTGCCCCGTAGTGCTCGCGGATGAAGCTGACGGTCTGCCGCATGCGGTCAGTGGGGAAGCCCGTCTTGATGACGCTGAGGTAGAGTTCGACAATGAGTCCCCACGCCACGGCATAACCGTGAAGCACCGGTTGGCGCTTCATGGCAAACGACTCGAACGCATGGCCGATGGTGTGGCCGAGGTTCAGCGCCTTGCGGATGCCATGCTCCGTCGGGTCTTCCAGCACAATGCGCTGCTTCACGGCAACACTGTCGGCAAGCATGGCTTGTAAGGGGCGAGGTTCCTCGCACCTCGTACCTCGTATCTCGTAGCTCGAACCATCCTCGTACCTCGAAACATCAAAGCTGACAAGCTCTGCCCACATCTCTTCGTCGCTGATGAGTCCGTGCTTCAGCATCTCGGCGTAGCCTGAAAGGATGTTCGTATGGTCCAGCGTCTGGAGGAAAACGGTGTCGAGGATGACGCTGTCAGCATTGCGGAAGACGCCAATCTCATTCTTCAGTCCGCCGAAATTGATGCCCGTCTTGCCGCCCACCGATGCATCGACCATGGCGAGCAGGGTGGTGGGGATGTTGATGAAATGGATGCCGCGCTTGAAGGTGCTGGCCGCAAATCCGCCAAGGTCAGTCACCATGCCGCCGCCGAGGTTCAGCAACAGCGAATGGCGCGTGGCACCGCCCCGCTGCAACTCACTCCAGACATGGCTCAGCGCGTCGAGCGATTTGTGGGTGTCACCGGCAGCGATGGTGATGCAGCCCATTCCTTCCTCCCCTGACGTGGG
Source organism: Prevotella sp. (assembly GCA_017467705.1). Taxonomy (GTDB): domain Bacteria; phylum Bacteroidota; class Bacteroidia; order Bacteroidales; family Bacteroidaceae; genus Prevotella. The sequence continues at coordinate 4,218 of JAFUSC010000063.1, forward strand.
AAGATTGAGCATGTCTTGAACTAAGGGCAGGCAAAGCCGACGGGTGGTCTCGTCGCAAAGCACGAAAAGACGGTCATGTTTGATTTCTGCCATCGCTGCTGCAAGTGACTGGCGCAGGTCGTTGGATATTATGAGTTTCTGTTTCTCCATCATGTCAAGGGTTTAAGCTTTTGTTGTTTCCGAGGGGCAAAGGTACGAATAATTCTCTGTTTTTGCACACGAAAGAGTGAGAAATATATCTTTTTAAGTGTAATTATTAAACTTTTCGGCTCTCATGGCGTCAAACACTATAAATTATCAACTTGATTACAAACATTCACTGATTGTTCATGAAGAAAATAGAACTGATGCTGATAGCCCTGTTGATGGCTCTCTCAGCGAACGCACAGCGTGCAATCACCGGCAGGGTGGTTGATGGAGATTCAAAGGAAACCGTACCGATGGCTACAGTCAAGCTGCTGAAGACTGACAGCACCATGGTGAGTGGCATCTTGTCTGACGATGAGGGTAATTTCAAGATTGTGGCACCTGCCAACGGACAGTTTATCTTGCAGATTACCAGCGTGGGCTACAAGGACTATACCCACAGCCTCAACATCAAGGACGGCAAGGACCAGCCCATGGGCACCATCACGCTCAAGGCTGACGCCATCGCGCTGAGCGAGGCCGTGGTGACGGCACAGGCTGCCAAGGTGACGCTGCGGGCTGATACCTTTGTCTACAACGCCAGTGCCTTCCGCACGCCAGAGGGCTCCACGATTGAGGAGCTGGTGAAGAAACTGCCGGGCGCTGAGGTCGACGAGTCAGGAAAGATTACCATCAACGGCAAGGAAGTCAAGAAAATTAAGATTGACGGCAAGGAGTTCATGACGGGCGACACGCAGACGGCACTGAAGAACCTGCCCACCAGCATCGTCAACCAGATTAAAGCCTACGATGAGAAGAGTGACTTGGCACGTGTCAGCGGCATCGACGACGGCAACGAAGAGACCGTGCTTGACTTTGGTGTGAAGCCCGGCATGAACCGTGGACTGTTTGCCAACGCTGACTTGGCTGCCGGAACGAAGAACCGTTACGCGAACCGCATCATGGGCGCCAAGTTCGACGACCAATTGAAGGTGATGCTCTTCACCAATGCCAACAACACCAACGACATGGGATTCCCCGGCGGTGGCGGCGGCTTCCGTGGCGGCATGGGACGTCAGGGACTGACGGCTAACAAGATGGTGGGCATCAACATCAACTTTGAACCCAGCAAGACATTCAAATGGGACGGCAGTCTGCGGTGGAACCACAGCGACGGTGACGTCATGTCGCTTCAGTCCTCGCAAAACTTCTTCACCACCAACGGCTCGTTCTCGAACAGCAGAAGCCAGAGCTACTCGCGTGGCAACCGCTGGAACGGACAGATGCGCTTGGAGTGGCAGCCTGACACGATGACCAACATCATGTTCCGCCCGACGTTCAGCTACAACGGCAATGACGGCAGCAGCAACTCCACGTCGGCTGCTTTCAGCGTCGATCCTTATCTCTATGTTGACGACCCGCTGGCGGTCGGAGCCATTCAGGCACTGCTGGCCGCCAACGACACATCGGTCGTGAACAGAAGCCTGAACAACTCCATCAACTACACCACGACGACCAGCCTCGGCGGAACGTTACAGCTGAACCGCCGGCTCAGTTCAACGGGACGTAACGTCACCTTGGTGTTCGGTGCTAACTACGGTGAGAACAAGGGACGGGCTTTCCAGTCGAACGTCGTGAACCTCTATCAGGTACTCGATTCGCACGGCAACGACTCCACCTATCAGACCAACCGCTACAACCTGACGCCGACCAAGAACTGGAGCTACAACGTGCGGCTTACCTACAGCGAGCCCATCATGCCGCGCACCTACTTGCAGTTCAGCTATGAGTTCCAATATAAATACCAGAAGAGCGACCGTTCTACCTACGACTTCAGCGACGGTTATGACTTCAGCGATATTGCGCCCGTCTATCGGGGATGGGACAACTACCTCGGTCGGCTCACCCGTCCCGTTGACGACTACCTGAGCGTTCCCCTCAGCCGCTTCTCTGTCTATAAGAACTACATCCACACCGCTGAGGTGATGCTGCGCATCGTCCGTCAGTCTTATAACTTCAACGTCGGCGTGCAACTTATTCCGCAGACGTCGAAGTTCGTGCAGCGTTATCAGGGCGTGTCTACCGACACCACGCGCACGGTGTTCAACATCACCCCGACGGCAGACTTCCGCTGGAAGATTTCCGACGTCAGCCAGTTGCGCTTCAACTATCGCGGGCAGACCAGTCAGCCCTCCATGAGCGACCTGCTCGACATCACCGACAACAGCAATCCGCTCAACATCACCAAGGGTAACCCCGGGTTGAAGCCTTCGTTCACCAACACCTTCCGTCTGACTTACAACAACTACGTGCAGAGTCACATGCAGTCCATCATGGCTAATGTTAACTTCCGCACGACCAGCAATTCCATCTCGAACATGATTACCTACGACCCCCTCACTGGCGGACGCACATCACGGCCCGAGAACATCAACGGCAACTGGAGCACGCAGGGATTCTTCGTGTATAACGCTGCCATCGACTCTGCCGGTTTCTACAGCGTCAACACCTTTACCAACCTGAGCTATAACCACAACGTGGGTTACGTCAACCTCAACCGGACGGCTGAAGCCTCGAAGAGCACCACGCGCTCCTTCTCCCTCGGCGAACGCATCGGTCTGAGCTACCGCAACGACTGGCTTGAGCTGGAACCCAACGGCTCGTTCAACTATACCCACTCGCGCAACAACATGCAGGAGACGGCTAACCTTGACACGTGGACCTTCTCCTATGGCATGAACGCCAACGTGACGCTGCCGTGGGGCACCCGTCTGTCCACAGACCTGAACATGAACAGCCGCCGTGGCTTCAGTGATGCTACGATGAACACCAACGAGCTCATCTGGAACGCCCAAGTCTCACAGAGCTTCCTGCGTGGCAATGCGCTGACGCTCAGCCTGCAGTTCTACGACCTGCTGGGACGTCAGTCGAACGTGACACGTATGATTAACGAGATGATGCGTAGTGACACCTATTATAACTCCATCAACCAGTATGCCATGCTGCATGTCATCTATCGCCTCAACATCTTCGGCGGTCAGCAGGGTGGCCCTCGCGGTCCTGAAGGTCGTGGCGGCTTCGGCGGCGGACGCCCCGGTGGTGGCCCTGGTGGCCCCAGCGGTCGTGGCGGTGGCTTCGGTGGCGGACGTCCCGGTGGCGGCTTCGGCGGCCCCGGTCGGTTCTAAGATATCAAAATCCCCCTGACGTCAGGGGGATTTTTTATGGGGAGGGTTAAAGGTGGAAGGAGGAGGGAGAGGTGTTGAGACCCTTGATGTGTTCTCCCTTTACCTTCCACCTTTCACCCTCCTCTGTTCATCGGCATTTATAACCAGACATTGAAGGAATTGAAGAGCCACTTTTCAGAGCGTAGAACCGCAGCATAGGTGATAAGTTGAAGAATTATATGATTTGCAGTAGGACAGCGCTATGTGTTTAGGCAAGAAATCGAAAAAAAGTTGTTTATTCGCCATAAATCTACAATAATTTTGCTTAAAAGGCATCGATGTTAAAGAAATTATTGTATCTTTGTAGCAAATTCATGCAAATTGGGAATGGAACGTAAAAGAATCAACCGCCTAAAGGTGGTACTTGCTGAGAAAGGAATGACAAATAAGCAACTGGCAGAGACATTGGGTGTCAGCGTAGATGATTTGCTATGGACTGCCGAGTAGGACTTTGAACTTTATCAAACTAAGTAAATAATACATGTCTGCAATTAATGATTTAATAGCTCAGATAGAGGATGAAGGACTGCGCCAAAGGATTGACGCTGAGGTGAAGCGGCTGCTGAAACAGAAGAAATTCGGATTGGTGTTTGAAGAGCATCAGCCTGAAGGTCTGAATGAAGGGCCGATTTATCCCTGTCTGCAAGTGATGGACGAGGTGAAACATTCACCAGACAATGCGTTGTGGCATGCACTGATAGAGGCAGACAACTATTACGCCCTGCAACTGCTGGCCTATCTCTATTCTGGCATGGTGGACTGCATCTATATCGACCCGCCTTATAACACGGGAGCCCGTGACTGGAAGTATAATAACGACTATGTGGACAGTGCAGACCAATACCGTCACTCGAAATGGCTCTCCATGATGAAGCGCCGTTTGCTGCTGGCAAAGAAATTACTGAATCCCAAAGACTCTGTGCTCATTGTCACCATTGATGAAAAGGAATACCTGCATCTGGGATGTCTGTTGGAAGAATTGTTTCCAGAGGCAAGGATGCAGATGGTAACAATAGTCACTAATCCTTTTGGACAAGAAAGAAATCAACAATTAGCTCGATGCGAAGAATATGCTTTTTATCTGTTCTTTGGCGAAGCTGCTCCATGTCCACAACTTGATGATTTATTAAATAATAGGCAACAGAATGAAGATGAATTTTCGGTGGGAGTGGTTGCTCGCCACGGAGTAACCGTTCCCACCGAACACGTTCGGTGGGAACGGTTACTCCGTGGAGGTGCTGACGCATTAAGGAAAAATAATCCAAATCTGTTTTACCCTGTATTCGTTGATATAAAGAATTATCGTATACAAGGTGTTGGCGACCCCATTGACAAAGATGTGAGCATTGAAGAAATATTGGTGCCAGAAGGTTGTATTGCCGCATGGCCAATAAAAACAAATGGAGTGGAAGGGCGATGGCGTTGTTCTGCCGAATATTTTAGAGATTTAGTAAAAAAAGGTTATGCAAGAGTTGGTGAGTATGACAAGAAGTTAAACAGATATTCAATCTTGTATCTCAGCAAGGCTACTATGCAAAGAATAGAGAATGGAGAAATAGAAGTTATAGGAAGAGATTCTCAAAATGCTGTTGTTCTCAACAAAGTGGCTTCTAAACAACAATTGTTCTCTGTAAAAACCGTTTGGAACAGACCTCAGCATCGTGCAGGTGAATGGGGAACCCGATATATAAGGAATATGCTTATTAACCGTACATTTCCTTATCCAAAATCATTATATGCTGTAAAAGACTCTTTGAAAATAATAGTTGCCAATAAACCGAATGCTTTGATTGTGGATTTCTTTGCCGGCTCAGGCACCACGCTTCATTCTGTGAATCTGCTGAATGTAGAGGATGGCGGCCATCGTCGCTGCATCATGGTGACGAACAATGAGGTGAGCGAGCAGGAGGCCAAGACACTGACTAAGCAGGGCTTTAAGCCAGGTGATGATGAGTGGGAACGGCTGGGCATTGCCCGCTATGTGAATTGGCCGCGCACAGTCTGCAGCATAGAAGGACACGACGTAAACGGACAGCCGCTGAAGGGCGAATATCTTGGCACAGACCACCGCCAGATGAAAGACGGATTCCCAGCCAACTGCATCTTCTTCAAACTGAATTTCCTCGACAAGACGCAAGTGGCCCTTGGACGCCAGTTCCGCGAACTGCTGCCCCTACTCTGGATGAAGGCCGGTGCTACCGGGGGTTGTCCGCAATTGAGCAACGATACCGTTCCACAAATGCTGATACTGCCAGAGAACAAGTTTGCCGTGCTTACTGACGAAAAGGCTTTCAGCGAATTTATGGAAAGTGTCAATGAGCATGATGACATTCGTATGGTGTACCTCGTCACGGATAGCGACTCGATGTATCGTGAAATGTCCCGCTGCTTCCCCAAGCGGCAGACATGCCAACTCTATCGTGACTATTTAGATAACTTTAGAATCAACGTAACGAGATAATACAATATGGACAGATTACAACATATTTTCGGCATGATAGCCCAAGAAGGCTTTTCGGACATCACATTACAAGAAATCAATAACTACGTAAACGACATACAAAATGGGACAGAAAATTTTTTTAGATTCAATCTATCAGAGCATGCAGGACTCTGCACGGCAGGTGCGCCTCTCATTGGGGCGTCCATCGTCGCATGCTACGCGGCAGCAAGCATTACAGCAAGTAGCAATGCTGAAGGCGGCCAAGGAAGCCCAGCAAACTGGGAAATAGACGAGCGACAAGAACAACTCATTGAGCAATGGGCCAAGGCTGTAAATCTATGGGAAGAAAACTCTGAGCAATTTCTTGTAGAGGAGTTTGGGCCTATGATAGCACAAGGGGCAGAGGCAAAGGTCTATTACAAGGATGGCGACACGTCTGTAATAAAAGAACGCTGCTCTATCTATTCTACCACTCAAAAGGCTCTTGATGCCATCGTGCTCCATAACTATCTTTTCCCAGAAACAGCCATGAATGTGATAGGCTTTACTCGAGATAGTGATGGGCTCATGCGTATAGTGCTGACGCAGCCATACGTGAATTGTCTGCGATTGGCAACGAAAGACGAGATTGACAAGATGGTTGCTGCCAAGGGATTTCATGACAACTGGAACGGACAAGGCGTGAATTATATCTCAGACCGTCTTGCACTTGAAGATATGCATCCGGCCAATGTCTTTATTGATGTGGTAACAGAAAAGCCAATTTGTATTGACTGTATTGTTAAATTTTTGAAGTAAAAATGACAGACGAACTGATAACATTCCAGAAACGAGCTTTGGCGCAGTTGCGCGATCATTGTGCAGCAGCTCATAACGAATACCGCAATAGTCAGCAAAACCAAGTGGTATCGTTTACGGCTCCGACAGGTGCAGGCAAGACCATCATCATGTCGGCACTGATAGAAGACATCCTGTTTGGTAACGAGAAATACGTTGAGCAACCTGATGCCATTTTTGTCTGGCTGTCGGATTCGCCAGAACTGAACTTGCAGTCGAAAGAAAAGATAGACACAAAAGCAGACAAAATTAGGCTTAACCAGTGTGTGGTCATCAGTGACGACTCATTCGACCGTGAGACATTAGAGGAAGGGCACATCTACTTCCTGAACACTCAGAAGTTGAGCCGAACCAGCAACCTGACCCAGCACTCTGACAATCGTCAATTTACAATATGGGAGACGCTGGCAAATACGATATACGAGAAAGCAGACAAATTGTACTTCATCATCGATGAGGCGCATCGTGGAATGAGGGGTATTGAGGCAGGCCGCGCTACCACCACGATGCAGAAGTTCATTCTTGGTAGCGAAAAGGATGAATTGCCGCCTGTGCCTGTAGTAATAGGTATGTCGGCCACGATTGAACGGTTTAATCAACTGGTCAGGAACTCCACAGCCACTAACCGTCCTGTTCGTGTATCACCCGAAGAAGTACGCTCCTCAGGACTGCTCAAAGACAGGGTTATCATCTATTATCCCAAGGAGGCCAGCGAACAGAAGGATATAGCCGTACTGCAGGCAGCCACAGACGAGTGGAAAGCAAAATGCCTGCATTGGGAGACTTTCTGCAGGGAACAGCACCACTGGATGGTAAAGCCTGTCTTTGTAGTTCAAGTACTCAATGGCGCTAACGGCAGTGTGACAGAAACGAAGTTAGACGATTGCCTCGCCAAGATAGAAGAACGAGCAGGATGCCGGTTTGAAAAGGGAGAAGTGGTACATGCATTTGGTGACACGAAAGGAGTTATACAGGTGGATGGCTTGGATATACCTTACGAGGAGCCCTCTAAAATCCAAGGCAACAAGCAAGTACGTGTCGTGTTCTTCAAAGAGACACTCAGTACAGGCTGGGATTGTCCAAGAGCAGAAACCATGATGTCGTTTCGTCGCTATGTAGATGCCACAGCCATTGCTCAGCTGCTGGGGCGCATGGTACGGACACCGATTGGGCAGCGTATCTTAGTTGACGACATGCTGAACGATGTGCAGCTGTTCCTTCCTCACTTTGATTCCGAGAAAGTTCAGAAAGTGGTCGACGAATTGCAGAACGAAGAAGGTGGTGACCTGCCTACTGACGTGATAGGTGAAGAGATTGAACGCGGTTCGTATGTTATGCTGACATCACGACCAGTCCACAAAAGAAAGCCAACAATAGTTGACAATGGGCCATCGCTATTTGATAATGACCCGACATTTGCAAATCATACTGTGCAGCCGGTTTCTTCACCTCGTGTCACACCATCTTCTTCTCACTCGCCAATCAGAGAGAATGAAAATGATGATGGGGCTACATCCATAGACTTTGAATATGATGACATTGACCGCCAGAGAATAGTCAGTTATATTAATGACTTGGCTCTGCCTACTTATCAAGTTCGTTCATTTCAGATGAACGACTATCTGAAGTCGCTTTTCAGTCTTTCAAGATTCCTGCTTATGTCTGGGCTGGATGTTCATGCACACGAAGCAGTGAAAGATGCCATTGTAGAAAAGATACATGAGTACATTCAACAACTGAAACATACAGGCAAGTATGCGGCAGCCAAAGAAAAAGTGTTGAATTTCGAGATGCTATCTAAGGTTTACGATGCTTTCGGTGAACAAATCAAGCAGGAACCAGTCAAGAACATATTTTCTGAATCGGATGTGGATGTAGAGCGCCAGCTACGAATAGCCGAAAAGAGATTGGGTAATGAAGGTGTGGCCAATGCATACGGCAGGAAGTATGACAATCCCGACAATCAGAATATATACAAAGTGGATGTTATCTTGTATGTTTGTGATGAAGAGCAAATGACAATGCTTCATGAATATGCCAAGGAAGATTATCATAAGCTAAATGACAAATACAGGCAGAAGACCACAAGACTTTCTGATGCTCTAAAGACGCAATATCGCAATATTGTACGGGATAGTGCCGAGGTTTCTAACATTCCGTTCTATCTGAGTGAGAACATAGCCTTCCATAGTGATGAAAATGGAGATGAATATGATGACCACTTATTTGTAGACGAACAAACTGGTACAGTCAAAATAAAACTGAACAGTTGGGAAAGGCTTGTCATCAAGGAAGACCGCAAGCGTGAAGACTACCGTTGCTGGTACCGAAATCCGTGTAAAGGTAGTGAGGCGTTGGCACTTTATTATAATTACAAGGGGAATATCAAGCCATTTTATCCAGACTTTTTAATTATTAGGAAAGAGAATGGAGGTGACTATATTTTGGATATCCTGGAGCCGCATGACCCAACTCGTGATGATAATGTCGGAAAAGCAAAGGCTCTTGCTCAATATGCTACAGAAAATCCTATCATCGGACGAGCACAACTCATCAGGTTGACTCGAACAGCCACAGGAGATGTACTAAAACGGCTCGATTTTGCCGCACATAGTGAATTACGCGAGAAAGTGGCCTCTATCAGCTTGAACGAAGAGTTGGATAGATTGTTCTCTCAATATGGCGAATAACAATAACACAAGAGGAACTTAGTAACTATAAATGAGAGAATTGTGAATAAAAAAGAATCTTCATCATCCGCTTGGCTCTACCGCTTCGCTTGCGAAGAACTACGACATCAAATTCGTATGGGGGGATGAATTGAATGAAGAAGTTACTGATTAACTCACAAAAGATAGTGGGTAACATGACAATAGGAGATATTAAGCAATTGGATAGCAGGTGATGAACATCGCACCCTCGAACTGAAAAAGACGAATTTGGCATTGCACCTACATCGTTTAAGATCATTGGGCAGATGGTAACCCTTACAATTTAAGAATAGCACAAGTGTTATATCTCTCGACTAATCTTGAAAGATTGGGTACAGGTGTGAGCCGTATGGTTGAACTATGCCGTGAACAAGGTGTGCCAGAGCCCGAATATATGACTGATGGTCATGAGGTGAAGATTGTTTTCAAAAAGAAATTTCAAAATAATTCAGACGAGACCAAAAATGTAAATAACGACAGTGGTGGCGGTAATTCTGGCGGTAGTGGCGGTAGTTCTGGCGGTAGCTAAACGCACATTGGAACGTAATCTCGCTGACTTGCAGAAAAAGGACATTCTTAGCCGTACTGGTAATACAAGTGCAGGTAGATGGATGTTATTAAAAGAAATGTGACCTTAGGTCAGAGTAATGAATATGTGCCATTTTGGGCATAGAGTATGTAACTGGAGGCATGTTTGCTTTATTGGCGGCGGTTCCGTCACTTGTTGACGGTGTCGCCGTCACGCGCTGACGGCGCGGGCGTCACCATTTGACGGCTTTACTGTCACCCGTTGACGGCGACGCCGTCAAACCATGATGACAGTGTTTACTGTCAAGGTAGGTTGACAGTAAGTGCTGTCAAACAACGTTGACAGTCGGTAAATACTGTGAAAAAAGACATTCCCTCTGGGTGAGAGAATGTCTTTTTCTGTTTCGCTTGTTCATAGCCTCAGAGTCAGGGAGAGCGCTTGTTCATCCCCCCAACCCCCTACCGTAGGGGGCTAAGAGGCTCAGGGGGCTAAGAGACTCAGGGGGCTAAGAGGGGGCGTTTAAGCCTCGGCGTCCTGGCGGTCGTCGATGTTGTCACCCTCGGTGGGCGTCAGCTCTTCGTCGAAGTTGGTGATGTCGGCCTTGATGAGGATGTCGTACCACTGCAGCAGCTTCTTGATGTCGCTGTTGTGCACGCGGTCGCGGTCCCACTCGGGCAGCACCTTCGTGAAGTAGTCGTGCGGCTGCGTGGCGCTGGCCTTCTTGTAGTCGAAGCTGACGGTCTTGCCCTTTTCCTGTTCCTTCACGGCGGTGAGCACCTTGTGCAGGGGCACGTCGTCGCTTTCGGTGAACATGGCGATGTCTGCCAGCGATGTGATGCGGTCGGTGCCAAAGGCCGGCATGCGCTTGTGCGTCTCGTCGAGTGCTTCGACGATGAGGCTGTTCTTGGCACGTGATACTAACTTGTAGAGTCCTGGGTTGCCTGAAATGGCTAAAATAGTCTTTAACATAATTCTTGATTGTTTTGAGATTATAGATTTGAGATTTGATATTTGAGATTTAGGATTTCATCCATCAGTCGGTAGATGTCGTCTATGCCGTCGTTGACGATCTCGCAGTCAGCCCGTCGGCGCACTTCGTCCTGCGGCAGCTGGCGGTCCATCCATTGCAGCACTTTCTCGCGTGTGATGCCGTCGCGCTGCATGACGCGGCG
>JAFUSC010000064.1 GCA_017467705.1 Prevotella sp.
ACGAGGAAACCAAGCATCAGCAGCGTGGTGTAGGCAAAGCCGATGACACGCCAACGGCAGAACCAAATCTTTCCACTGACGCCCAGTGTCTGCATTGCAGACCAGAAACCGTGGGTCAGGTGGAACCAGATGGCGACAATCCAGATGACGTACAGCACAACATAGACAGGATTACCGAACACGTTGATAATCTTGCTGAAGCCGTCGGCAGGTGCCGGATCATAGTGAATTGAGGGGAACAACTCGGCAAACATCATGTCGTACCAGAAGTTGAACAGGTGCAGAATGAGTCCGAGCAGGATGATGATACCCAACACGAGCATGTTCTGCGACGCCCACTCCACCTTTGCAGGCTTGTCAGTAACTGCGTAACGCTCCGAACCACGGGCCTTTCGGTTCTGCGCCGTGAGTATGAAAGCGAATACGATGTGTGCCACAGCGAGTGCGGCAAGGCCGATGGTTGCAATGACGGCGTACCAATTAGCGCCGAGCAACTCACAGATGGTGTTGTACCATTTACCGGAGAACAGCGCTACCATGTTCATCGCACAGTGGAATGTGAGGAACAGAATGAGCGCGATACCCGTCAAGGACATCACTACCTTTCGACCAACAGATGAATTAATTAACCACATAATTGATTGAAATTTAAATATTTAAATTGTTAATAATAATTTTTCGTAGTACGACGATTGCCTCACGGCAACATCAGGAAATACTTAAAAATAATGACGCTCGCGCGCATTGTGGCTACAAAATTACTATAAATTAATGAAATCCGCAAACGTTTTCGGAAGAAAATGGTTTAAAAACTGAACTTTTATGCATTTTTCACCGTGTGTTAAAAATGCTTTCAAATCTTAAATTCTAAATAAGAAAGGGCTGAAAAAGGCGGTCGTCGGTCACGAAAGCGGCCTCGGGGTGAAAAAACGCCGTTTTTTCGCGTTTTCAGCAAAGCGTTATCAGTCAGACGTTTACGTTTTCTGGCAAAATTGAACGGCTCTGTTTTTCCTGTTAAAGGGCCACAGTAACATCGTTAAAGGGCCACAGTAACATGATTAGTGAGCCACAGTAACGAGATTAGTGTGGCCCTTTTGCAAGGTTACTGTGGCCCTTTTGCACCGAAAATGCACTCCGCCAACCCCAAAAAGGGGCAACTTTCACCCCCGAACGACGGAAATTTTCATTTTTCAGCGTGAAAATGAAATGTTAAAACGAAGTGCTTATTTAGACAATGTGTTGTGATTTGGGGGACAGTTTGATATAGGAGTTACAAAAATAATAAGCCAATCTTTCGTTTTTCTAATGAAGTTTTATTACTTTTGCAGTCGGCTAACTCGAACAGCCCTAACCCTAAACACAACATGAAGGAAATCAAACGCATTGTGCTCACCGGCGGCCCTTGTGCCGGAAAGACCACCGCACTGGTCAGAATCACAGACTATTTTGCAAGCCGAGGCTTCAAGGTGTTCACCATTCCAGAGGTTCCCACGCTCTACAGTCTGGGCGGATGGAGCTATCTGACGCCTAACCGTGAGCTCTACTACGAGGGCGAACGCGCCATTCTGGAGACCCAACTGGCGCTGGAAGACTCCTTTATGCGCATGGCAGAGACCTGCACCAAGCCGGTACTCATTGTCTGTGACCGCGGAACGCTGGACATTTCGGCCTACATCTCACCCGAGATGTGGGAGGACATCATCAGCAAGACGGGCAACGACACGAACTCACTGCGCAACCGTTACGACGCGGTGCTGCACATGGTGAGTGCCGCCGACGGCGCAGAGCAGTACTACACCACTGCCACCAACGCCATACGCTACGAGCAAATGAACGAGGAAGGGCTGCGCATAGCCCGCGAACTGGACAAGAAGGTCATCAAGGCGTGGACAGGACACCCGCACTTGCGCGTTATCAACAACAACGACGACTTCAACGCCAAGCTGAACCGGGTGCTGAAGGAGATAGCTCAGGTGGTAGGCATGCCGCAACCCATCGAGGAAGAGCGCAAATACGTGGTGGAAGTGACGGGCGAACTGCCGGAGTGCAGCGAGAGCAACATCATACAGACCTACCTCGTGGGCGATCCAGGCACCGAGATACGCCTGCGCCGACGCGAGTGGGCCGGCAAGTCGGTCAACATCCTGACCACGAAGACCAAGGTTTCGCAGACCGAGGAGCTGGTCACCGAGCGACAGATAGCCAACAGCCTCTACGAAAGCATGCTGCAACAGGCCGACCCGTACCGCCGTCCCATCAAGAAGCTGCGCAAGAGCTTCATCTGGAAGGGACAGTACTTCGAGCTGGACTACTATCAAGGTGCGCTGGAGGGACTCATCATACTGGAGACGAAGGGCATACGCAGCCACGAGGACGTGAAGTTCCCGCCGTTCCTGCGCGTCGTCAAGGACGTCACCGGCAACAAAGACTACTACAACTACACGCTGGCGCTGAAGGCGTAAAGGCGCTGAAGGCATGACATACGTCGGTGAACTCATCTCCATTGGCGTGGCGTTCTCGTGGACGGCCACCGCGCTGCTGAGCGAATACGGCAGCAAACGGCTGGGCAACTTGACGCTCAACGTGCTGCGCATGGCACTGACGCTGCTGCTGTCGGTGGTCATGTTCGCCGTTGTCGGGCAGACACCGCTGACCACAGGGGCCACTGCCGAGGCTTACGGATGGATGATGCTGTCAGGACTGGTGGGCTACGTCATCGGAGACTACTGCCTGTTCCAGAGCTATATCATCATAGGTTCGCACTACGGACAGCTGTTCATGACGCTGGCACCACTGTCTGCCGCGCTGATGGCGTGGATAACGCTGGGTCAGCAGATGACCTGGACGAGCATGGTGGCCATGATGGTGACGCTGACGGGCATCGGCATCTCGGTGTTAGGGCGCAGTGAGCACCACCGCGTGGGCCTGCGGCTGCCGTTGCACGGTGTGCTGTTCGCCGTCGGCGCGGCACTGTGTCAGGGCATCGGACTGGTGTTAAGCAAGATAGGCATGGAGCATTACGACACGACGGAGCTGCCCGCGTGGCTCGTTCCGTTCAGTGCAAACGCGGTGAGGTGCGTGGCCGGCTGCGCAGGGTTTACCCTGTTGCTGCTGTGGCGTGAAGGCGTGAAGCCGCTGCGCGAGGCCCTGCACGACCGGAAAGGCATGGGCACGGCCATGGCCATCGCCATCTTCGGCCCGTTCGTCGGCGTGGGCTTCTCGCTCATGGCGGTGCAATACACCGACGCAGGCATCGCCTCAACACTGATGGCACTGACACCTGTCATCATCATACTGCCCGCCCACTGGCTGTTCAAGCAGCCCATCACGTGGCGAACGGTCACGGGAGCGGTGATTTCAGTCATGGGTGTGGCGCTGTTCTTCACGGAGTGAACGCCCGCAACGTCATGAACGTCCGGAAACATCCCAAGCAAACGAAGCAGAAACTGAAATACATCATATAAAGAAAGGAAAGAACATGAAGAGTTTTGGATCTAAACCGTGGCTGCTACCGCAGCCGGTGCTCATCATCGGCACGTATGACAACGAGGGAAAAGCCAACGCCATGAACGCCGCATGGGGCGGACAATGGGACATGCACGAGATCATGATCTCACTGGGTTCGCACCAGACGACGGACAACCTGAAGGTGAACAGCGAACTGACCGTGGCCTTCGCCACGACGAAAACACTCGTGGCAGCCGACTACGTTGGCATTGTCAGCGGACGCAACACGCCCGACAAGATGGAACGCACGGGCTGGACAGCCGAGAAAGCACCGAACGTTAACGCCCCGATGTTCCGCGAACTGCCGCTGACACTGGAGTGCCGGGTGAAGCAAAAGCTGGACGAATCAGAGACTGGCTACTACCTGATAGCCGAGATTGTCAACATCGTGTGCGACGAACAGTACCTCGGCGACGACGGACAACCGGACGTGGAGCGCATGCAACTCATCACCTACGACCCCGTACACCATACCTATATTGAACTGGGCAAGACCGTCGGAAAGGCTTTCAGCGACGGCAAACAGCTAAAACAGACATGACGCTGAACTACGATGTATTAGTCATTGGTGGCGGACATGCAGGCTGTGAGGCGGCAACAGCTGCCGCCAACATGGGCGCAAGGACGTGTCTGGTCACGATGGACATGAACAAGATTGCACAAATGTCGTGCAATCCGGCCGTCGGTGGCATTGCCAAAGGACAGATGGTGCGCGAGATTGACGCACTGGGGGGCCAGATGGCACGGGTAACGGATGCCACCACCATACAGTTCCGCATGCTCAACATCGGAAAAGGGCCTGCCGTGTGGAGTCCGAGAGCCCAGTGTGACCGCGGAAAGTTCATCTGGAAATGGCGCTCGGTGCTCGATGAAACCGAGAATCTTGACATTTGGCAAGACCAAGCGGAAGAGTTGCTCACGGAGTCAACGGGAGACCGCGCCGACAACGGCTACAAACTGCGCGTCACAGGCGTCAGAACGGTCTGGGGATGTGAGCTCCGCGCACGCGCAGTCATCATCACCGCCGGCACGTTCCTGAACGGATTGCTGCACATCGGACGTAAGATGGTGCCGGGAGGACGCATTGCCGAGCCCGCCGTCATGCACTTTACCGAGAGCATCACGCGCCATGGCATCCGCTCCGCCCGCATGAAAACAGGCACACCCGTACGCATCGACAAGCGCAGCGTGCACTTTGAAGACATGGAACGGCAAGACGGCGACACCGGTTCACACCGCTTCTCCTACTTCCCCGCCTCGTCTTCCTCCCGTACCGACACCCCGCTCTCCCCCGCCCTAAGCCCGTCGTCCCCCGCCTTAGGCCCGTCTTCCCCGGCCTTAGGCCCGTCTTTCTATGCTGCGACACCGTCGCAGCCCTCTCCCGAGCCCCAGCAGCTGCAACAACTGCCCTGCTGGATGTGCTACACCAACCCCGATGTGCACGAGACGCTGCGCACCGGGCTGCCTGACTCGCCGCTTTACAACGGACAGATACAGTCCATCGGGCCGCGTTACTGCCCCAGCATCGAGACGAAGCTGGTCACTTTCCCTGACCGTGAGCAGCATCTGCTGTTCTTAGAGCCAGAGGGTGAGACGACGAATGAAATGTATCTCAACGGCTTTTCATCGTCGCTACCGATGGACGTACAGTTGGCTGCGCTCAGAAAGATTCCCGCCTTGCGCGACGTAAGAATCTACCGACCGGGCTACGCCATCGAGTATGACTTCTTTGACCCGACCCAACTGAAGCACTCACTGGAATCGAAAGTCATCAGCGGGCTCTTCTTTGCGGGCCAAGTGAACGGCACCACGGGCTACGAAGAGGCCGGAGGCCAAGGCACCATAGCCGGCATCAACGCCGCACTCCTCACCGGTTTCGCCGGCAGCGATACCGTGCTGCCCCCTTCTTCAGGTCCGGTAGGTTGCGGCATAGCCGCAACGCCCCCGATATTTGAGCTCCACCGCGACGAAGCCTACATTGGCGTGCTCATCGATGACTTGGTGACAAAGGGCGTAGACGAGCCCTATCGCATGTTCACCTCGCGCGCCGAATACCGTATTCTGCTCCGCCAAGACGACGCAGACGCCCGCCTGACGGAGCGTGCCTACCACCTCGGACTGGCCAAGACGGACCGTTACAACTGGTGGTTGGAAAAGAAGAACCACATCGAAGAAATCGAACGTTTCTGCGAAAACTACCCCATCAACGCCAAAGAGATCAACGGTGCGCTGGAAAGTCTGGGCACTACCCCACTCCGCGCGGGCTGCAAACTGGTGGATTTGGTCAGCCGTCCGCAGCTTAACCTGCAACAGTTGGCCGACATTCTGCCCGACTTGAAAGAAGTAATAAACCGCCCGAACAATCGAAAAGAAGAGATCATGGAGGCGGCTGAAATACGAATGAAGTATAAAGGCTACATTGAACGCGAGCGACAGGTGGCCGAAAAGATGCACCGTCTGGAAGACATACGCATCAAAGGACATTTCAAGTACGCTGAGATGCACCAGCTTTCCACCGAAGCGAGGCAAAAACTCGAAGCCATCGACCCCGAAACGCTGGCACAAGCCAGCCGAATACCCGGCGTTTCTCCCAGCGACATCAACGTTATGCTGGTGCTGATGGGACGATAAAGCAAATTTGTTTCACGTGAAACCAAACCACCGAAAGGGGTTCAAAACATGGGGATTACGACCGAACAAAACGAAGAAAAACGAAAACAAAATCAACAACAAACAACAAACAAAAACATTCATACTTATGAACAACAAGACATTGATGGAGAACCTGCGGTGCATACCGGACTTCCCCAAGAAAGGAATCAACTTCCGTGACGTGACGACGCTGTATAAAAGTGCCGAATGTATGAGGATTATGCTCGACGAAATGTACGAACTTTACAAAGACAAGGGCATCACCAAGGTGGTCGGTGTGGAGAGTCGTGGCTTTGTAATGGCCTCAGCACTGGCTGGAAAGCTGGGTTGCGGAGTCGTCTTGGCACGCAAACCGGGCAAGCTTCCCGCTACTGTTATCAAGGAATCGTTCAGCAAAGAGTACGGTGTTGACACGGTGGAGATGCACATTGACTCGATTGAACCCGACGACGTCGTGCTGATTCACGACGACTTGCTGGCCACAGGCGGAACAGCTAAGGCCACGTACAAGCTGGTCAAGCACTTCAACCCGAAAAAGATTTACATGAACTTCATCATAGAAATCACCGACGAAGGGTTGCATGGCCGTGATTTGTTCACAGGAATAGACCTGACAACACTCATGACTATTTAGTGTTTCACGTGAAACAACGGGTATGTCCAAGGAAGAAAACGAAGCGCGGCTGAAGCGTTTGAAGCAGATAGTGAGTGCGCTGCCTGAGAAACCAGGCAGCTACCAGTACTATGACGCTGAGGGAACCATCATCTACGTGGGCAAGGCGAAGAACCTGAAAGCCCGCGTTTCGTCGTATTTCCACACGGAGGTAGACCGCTTCAAGACCAAGGTGCTGGTATCAAAGATTCACGACATCAGCTACACGGTGGTGAACACCGAGGAAGACGCGCTGCTGTTGGAAAACTCACTCATCAAGAAATACAATCCACGGTATAACGTCCTGCTGAAAGACGGGAAGACCTACCCCAGCATCTGCGTCACCAACGAGCTGTTTCCACGCATCTTCAAGACCCGCACCATCAACAAGAAATGGGGCACTTACTACGGGCCTTACAGCCACATCGGCTCCATGAATGTCGTGCTGGACCTCATCAAGAAGCTCTATCACCCCCGGACATGCCGCTTCCCTGTCACCAAGGAGGGCATTGACAACAAGAAGTATCAGGTGTGTCTGGAGTATCACATCAAGAACTGCGGCGGTCCGTGCGTCGGAAAACAGTCGTTGGAAGACTACCAGAAGAACATCATGCAGGCCCGCGAGATACTGAAAGGCAACACACGCGAGGTGCTGCGCAGCCTGCGGCAGGAAATGGAACGGCTGGCAGAGGAGCTGCGTTTCGAGGAAGCCCAGGAGGTAAAGCGTCGTTACATGCTCATTGATTCGTTCGTATCAAAGAGTGAAGTGGTCAGTCACACCATCAATAACGTGGACGTGATCACCATCACAAATGATGAAAAAGTGGCGTTCATCAACTACATTCACGTGTCAAACGGCTCCATCAACCAGTCGTTTACGTTCGAATACAAGAAGCGTCTCGACGAAACGCCGGAGGAACTGCTGGCACTTGGCATCGTGGAGATGCGTGAACGGTTCCAGAGCACGGCGAAAGAGATTGTGCTGCCGTTTGAAATCGATGTGCCTTTAGAGGGCATCACCATCACCGTACCGCAGCGTGGCGACAAGAAAACGCTGCTGGAGCTGTCGGAAATGAACGGCAAACAGTACAAGATGGACCGCCTGAAACAGACGGAAAAGCTGAATCCGGAGCAGAAACAGACCCGTCTGATGAAGGAGTTGCAGGAAAAGTTGCACCTGAAAAAGCTGCCTTACCAGATAGAGTGCTTCGACAACTCGAACATCTCTGGCACTGACGCCGTAGCCGGTTGCGTGGTGTTCAAGGGCCTGAAGCCCTCGAAACAGGACTATAAACGCTACAACATCAAGACCGTTGAGGGCCCAGACGACTACGCTTCGATGAAAGAAGTGGTGCGCCGGCGCTACAGCCGCATGCTGGAAGAGGGCGAACCCCTACCCGACCTCATCATCACCGACGGCGGTAAGGGCCAGATGGAGGTGGTGCGACAAGTCGTTGAGGACGAGTTGCACGTGGACATCCCCATAGCTGGCTTGGCAAAGGACAACCGTCACCGCACGAACGAGCTGCTGTTCGGATTCCCACCCATCGTGATTGGCCTGAAGACCGACTCGGAACTGTTCCACGTGCTGACCCGCATACAGGACGAAGTGCACCGCTTCGCCATCACGTTTCACCGTAACAAACGTTCTAAACATCAGTTACACAGCGAGTTAGACGACATTAAAGGCGTTGGACCAAAGACCAAGGACGCCCTGTTGAAGGAGTTTAAGAGCGTGAAACGCATCAAAGAAGCCGCGCTACAGGAAATCATCTCGGTCATCGGGACAGCAAAAGCAAACATCATTTATAACCATTTTCACTCATAGTTTTGGCTATTCAAAAAGAATTGATTAACTTTGCAACATGAGAATCGTCATTCAACGTGTCAGCAGTGCTTCGGTAACCATCGATCAAGAGGTGCACGGCAGCATCGGACAGGGGTACATGATACTCCTCGGCGTGTGCGAAGAGGACACGATGGAGGACGTGGAATGGCTGGTCAAGAAGGTTGTCGGGCTGCGCGTATTCAACGATGAACAGGGCGTGATGAACCTTAGCATCATGGATGTGGGCGGCGAAGCGCTCGTGGTGAGCCAGTTTACGCTCTACGCATCGTATAAGAAAGGGAACCGTCCGTCGTGGTTTAAGGCTGGAAGTCATGAGCACTCCATCCCACTCTACGAGGCTTTCTGCCGGCAACTGGAATCAGCCATCGGGAAACCCGTTGCAACGGGCGTATTCGGGGCCGACATGAAGGTGGCGTTAGTCAACGACGGACCCGTCACCATCTGCATGGACACTAAAAATAAAGAATAAAAGAACAGATAAAATGAAAACCGTATTTCAAAACTTAAACGTCATCGGCTTCATCATGCTGGTGATTGGTATCCTGCTCATCGGCATGACCAGCTACGGATTCATTGGTAATTTGCTGGTATTAGGCGGACTGGTGCTTTACGTTGGGCATAGTATCTTCACACTTTTCCACTGGAAAAGCAACACGACGGAAACCAACATCATGAGCATTGCAGGTGTGGTGCTGGGTATCGTGCTCATTTTAATCAAGATCGTATGGAGGGGTTAACCATCAAACAGGCACAGCAGCAGGTGGATGAGTGGATTCACCAGTACGGCGTGCGCTACTTCTCGGAGCTGACAAACATGGCTTGTCTGACGGAAGAGGTGGGCGAACTGGCCCGGGTGATGGCCCGCACGTATGGTGACCAGAGCTTCAAGGCCGGCGAACGTGAGAACTTAGGCGAGGAAATGGCCGACGTACTGTGGGTGCTTATCTGCTTAGCTAACCAGACGGGCGTTGACCTGACGGCAGAATTCCAAAAATCCATGGAGAAAAAGACGCAGCGCGACTCGCTGCGACACATTAAAAACGAGAAACTTTTAGCATAAATAACAACTTAAAAACAATCTGATTATGGCAGACAACAAACAGACCAACAAGTATGAAGCAGCACTTGCCAAGTACAACTGCAACCTGAGTGACGACGACGTGAAGGCCGCCGTGAAGAAGATTATCATGGAGAAAGTTCCCGAAAACGACACTCCTGAAGTCAAGAAGTTCCTGATGGGCAGCGTTGAACTGACCACGCTGAAGACCACAGACTCCGAAGAGAGCGTGATGGCGTTCACTGAGCGCGTCAATCAGTTCGATGAACAGTATCCCGACCTGCCCCATGTGGCCACTATCTGCGTCTATCCCTGCTTTGCCAAGACCGTGAGCGAGACGCTGGAGGTTGACGGTGTCGAGATTGCATGCGTCAGTGGCAGCTTCCCCTCGTCACAGGCACTCATTGAAGTGAAGGTTGCCGAGACCGCACTGGCCGTGAAAGACGGCGCCACGGAGATTGACATTGTGCAGTCAGTGGGTAAGTTCCTGAGCGGCGACTACGAGACCGTAGCCGATGAAATCGCTGAATTGAAGGCCGTTTGCGGTGATAAGAAGATGAAAGTCATCTTAGAGACGGGCTGTCTGAAGACCGCTGCAAACATCAAGAAAGCCTCTATTCTGGCCATGTATGCCGGTGCTGACTACATCAAGACGAGCACAGGCAAGCTGGAACCGGCTGCAACGCCCGAGGCTGCCTACGTGATGTGCCAGGCCATCAAGGAGTACTACGATGAAACGGGTATTCAGATCGGCTTCAAACCTGCCGGCGGACTGAACACGGTGATGGATGCTATTACGATGTATACCATCGTCAAGGAAGTGCTTGGCGAGAAATGGCTCACCAACCAGTGGTTCCGCATGGGCACCTCACGCTTGGCTAACCTGCTGCTGAGCGAGGTTGTCGGCGAGGAGATCAAGTTCTTCTAAAAACAACTATCCCCGACCCTTTTGAACAGAACAGAAAAGGTCGGGGATATTCTTTTAGTAGTTTCTCTTTATAACATAGTTGAGATAGGTTGTCAAGGCTTCGCGTATATCAGCTTGTTTCACACACTCATCGATGAAGACCATACTCTTTTTGTAGAAGTCACGCATGCGCTGCTCAGCATACTCTATACCACCCTGCTGCTTGGCAAACTCCACCAAAACAGCGATTTCATCGGCATTGACTGTGCCGGCTTTTACCTTTCGGGCTAACGTCTGCACCGACTCCATGGGGCACTTGTTGAGCGCATAGATGATGGGCAGCGTCAGTTTACCCTCCGCCATGTCGTTGCCGGTAGGCTTACCTATTTCCTTCGAGTCGTAATAATCGAAGATGTCATCACGTATCTGGAAGATGATGCCGAGGTTCTGACCGAACAGACGGGCCTGTTCCACCTCCTCAGGTGACGCTCCTGCCGACAGCGCACCGATGGCAGCACACGACTCAAAGAGCGCGGCGGTCTTTTTCTTGATGACCTCATAATAGACATCCTCGCTGATTTCGGTGTTCTGGATGTTCGAAAGTTGCAGGATTTCACCGCGCGCCAACGTGCGGCCCAGCTCTGCCAGGTTCTGTATGATGACGCCGTTACTGGTGTAAGCCACGTGCAGCAACGCCGTCGACAGCAGATAATCGCCCACCAGCACTGCTACCTTATTATTATAGGAAGCATTGACCGAAGCCTGACCGCGCCGCTCGCCGCTCTCATCCACCACATCGTCGTGGACCAGCGAAGCCGTGTGCAACAGTTCCAGACCCACGGCAGCATTGAGCGTCACGTCCGAAATGCTGCCATAGTTCTTCGCAAGCAGCAGCATCAGGATGGGGCGCATGCGCTTGCCACCACGCTGACTGATGTGATGGAGCACCTGCGACAGTAATGGGTCCGTGTGTGTCAGTGCACCGCTAAACAACTTGACGAATTGCTCTAAATCGCCTTCAATGGGTTGTCTTATCTGCTTCAAATAATCCATTTATGTAGAATTTTGATGCAAAATTACAGAATTATCTCGTCAATTGGTAATTTTTTTGTAATTTTACACACAAATTCAGCATTAATATGGAAAAACTGTTTCTTTTAGACGCTTACGCACTCATCTACAGAGCGTATTATGCATTCATCAAAAACCCGCGTATCAACTCCAAAGGTCTGAACACGTCGGCCATCATGGGCTTCTGCAACACCCTGAACGAAGTGCTGCAGAAAGAGCATCCGACGCATCTGGGCGTCGCCTTCGACCCGTCCGGCCCCACGTTCCGCCACGAAGCCTATCCCGAATACAAGGCACAGCGCGACGCTTGTCCTGAGGACATCAAGCTGTCGGTGCCCATCATCAAGCGCGTCCTGCACGCCTATCGCATCCCCGTGCTCGAAGTGCCAGGCTACGAGGCCGACGATGTCATCGGTACCTTGGCCACACGCGCCGGCCAAATCGATGGAATGGAGGTTTTCATGCTCACGCCCGACAAGGACTATGGCCAGCTGGTGCAGAAGAATGTCTACATGTTCCGTCCGCGTTTCGGCGACAAGGGCTACGACACCATGGGCCCGCAGGAGGTCATGGCGAAGTACGGACTGACGTCTCCGCTTCAGGTCATCGACCTGCTCGGCCTGATGGGTGACGCCAGCGACAACATTCCCGGCTGTCCGGGTGTGGGTGAGAAGACGGCCGTGAAACTCATTCAGCAGTTCGGCAGCATCGAACAGCTGCTTGAACGCTCGTCGGAGTTGAAGGGTGCCATGCGGACGAAGGTGGAAGAGAACCGGAAGCAAATTGAGTTCTCGAAGTTCCTCGCCACCATCAAGACCGATGTTCCCATCCAGCTCGACCTCGACACCCTGCGCGTCGTTGAACCCGACGAGGCCGAACTGACCCAAATCTTCGACGAACTGGAATTTAAGTCGTTCGCCAACCGGATTCTTAAAAAACCTGAAATAACGCAAAAAACCGCAAACGCACAACTCGATTTATTTGCAGAATTTGCGACCGAGGGGACGGAAAATCAAAAAGTGGCCCTAAAAAACGACATTAAAAATTCTACACATCGTTACCAACTCATTGAGACAGAAGCAGAAAGACGGCGAATTTTTGAATATTTTAACACTAAGAAAATTCTCTGTTTAGACACGGAAACCACCTCAACGGTGACTATTGATGCCGAATTGGTGGGTTTGAGCTTTGCCGTCGAGGAGCATGAGGCATTTTACGTTCCCGTTCCCGCCAACCGGACTGAAGCGCAGAAAATCGTTGACTTCTTCCGTCCGTTGTATGAGAATCCCGACATTCTCAAGGTGGGACAAAATCTGAAGTACGATCTTGAAGTGCTGCACAACTACGGTGTCACCCTGCAAGGTCCGATGTGGGACACCATGATTGCCCACTATCTCATCCAACCCGAGCTTCGTCACAACATGGACTACATGGCCGAAATCTATCTCGACTACCAGACTGTTCACATTGACGAGCTCATCGGACCGAAGGGCAAGGGCCAGCGTTCCATGCGCGACCTCTCCCCTACTCAGGTCTATGAGTACGCCTGCGAAGATGCCGACATCACGTTGCAGCTGAAGAACAAGTTGGAACCGGAACTGAAACGCTTAGGTGCCGAACGTTTGTTCTACGACATTGAGATGCCGCTGATGCCCGTGTTGGCCGACATGGAGATGACCGGCGTGCGCATTGACACCGCTTCGCTGGCCGAAACGTCGCAGCTGCTGACGCAACGCATGCTCGAACTGGAGCGGCGCATCTATGAGCTGGCCGGTCAGGAGTTCAACATCGCCTCGCCGAAGCAGGTGGGTGACATCCTGTTCTCGAAAATGAAGATTGTGGAGAAGGCCAAGAAGACGAAGACCGGCCAATATGTGACGAGCGAGGAAGTGCTGCAACAGCTGAAGGGCAAGCACGAGATTGTGGCCGACATTCTGGAACACCGCGGCCTGAAGAAGCTCTTGGGCACCTACGTCGATGCCCTGCCGAAGCTCATCAACCCACGCACGGGCCACATCCACACGTCGTTCAATCAGACCGTCACGGCCACGGGGCGCCTGTCGTCAAGCGACCCGAACCTGCAGAACATCCCCGTGCGCGGCGAGGACGGCAAGGAGATTCGCAAGGCCTTTGTGCCCGAACCCGGTTGTCTGTTCTTCTCGGCCGACTACAGCCAGATTGAGCTGCGCGTCATGGCCCACCTTTCGGGCGATGCGCAGATGATCAACGTGTTCCGCGAGGGCAAGGACCTGCATGCAGCCACGGCCGCCAACATCTACCACAAGGCCATCGACGAGGTGACACGCGACGAGCGCACGAAGTCGAAGCGTGCCAACTTCGGCATCATCTATGGCATCACCGTCTTCGGTCTGGCCGAACGGCTGGACATTTCGCGCGACGAAGCCAAACAGCTCATCGACGGTTATTTCCAGACCTTCCCACAGGTGCACGACTACATGGAACAGGCGAAGGAGCAAGCCCGTGAACAGGGTTACGTCAGCACGCTCTTTGGTCGTCGCCGCTACTTGCCCGACATCCGTTCAGCCAATGCCACGGTGCGCGGTTTTGCTGAGCGCAACGCCATCAACGCGCCCATTCAGGGTACGGCGGCCGACATCATCAAAGTGGCCATGATACATATATATAATAGGTTCAAGGCCGAGGGCATCCGCTCGAAAATGATTCTTCAGGTACACGACGAACTCAACTTCTCCGTCATCCCCGAGGAGAAGGAGCGCGTGGAGCGCATCGTGCTTGAAGAAATGCAGGGCGCCTTCCAAATGCAGGTGCCTCTGATAGCCGACTGCGGCTGGGGTGACAACTGGCTCGAAGCCCACTAAAAAACCCTTGTCAGAAAGGCACTTTGCAAAAACCGCTGATTCCCGAAACGAGAACTGCCGATTCTCAACGCGAGAACTGACGATTCCCAACGCGAGAACTGCCGATTCTCGTCGTGAGAACTGCCGATTCTCATCGTGGATTGCGTGTAATCAGAATATTTTTCGTATCTTTGCAGCCACAAAAGCAAGCACAAAAAAATCAAAGACTTATGTTCAAGAAGCTGACAACACTCCTATTCGTAACCTGCACACTGACCGTGCAGGCACAACAACCTGCGATGAACAGCCGCAAGCTGTCGCCACACTTGGTTTCACTCACCCAACGCCAGCCAAAGCCTCGCCACATGCTGGCTCTCATGACGGCCCACAAGCAGCAGGACATGGCATCGCTGGCCGCCGAACATGGTTTCCAACTGGTTGACAGCATCGGGCGCATCTACATCGTCAGGCTGACCACCAGTCAGGTTGCACGGCTGTCAACCGACGCTCGCATCGAGCGCATCGAGGCCGAACCCATGGTCAGACAGCCGGCCATGGACGTTACGCCCGGTCAGATCAACGCCACACCTGCCTATGCGGGCACTGACCTGCCGCAGGCTTTCACGGGCAAGGGCGTCGTGGCGGGTGTTTTCGACAATGCTTTCGACTTCACCCACCCTGCTTTCCGCACTGCTGACGGTCACACCCGCGTCGGTTACTACTATGACTTCTGCTGGCAGAACGACGACGGCACCACAGGGCACGCCATGACTACGGCGGACGAGATAGAAGCCTACGGCGGTACACAGCACCCGGGCATCTCGCTGCACGGCACCCACGTCATGGGCATTATGGCCGGCAACGCTGTCAATGGGAAGTATCAAGGCATGGCACCCGAAGCCGACATCTACGCCGTTCACTTCAACTCAATGCCCGCTGACTTTGAAAGTCCTGACGAAACGACGTCAGCCAACTGCGTGCTGGGCTTTAAGTACATCTTCGACCAAGCTGCCGCCGAAGGCAAACCCTGCGTGGTCAACTTCAGCAGCGGCGAAAGTGTCACGCTCAGCAATCAACGACTGCTGGAGAGCGAAGCCCTACAAGCTCTGACGGGCCCGGGCCGCATCATTACCGTCTGTGCAGGCAACGACGGCACCCGCTCATGCTACCTTGAAAAGCCTGCCGATGTGCTACATGCTGGGGCTGCCATTGTGAACGGCATTGGCGGCGGCGACATCATAGACTTCGACATCATCACCCCCGGCAACCAGCTTGTGCGGCTCGACTTCTTAGGCATACGGCTTACCGGGCTCAACATTGAGAATACGATCACGTTCAACACCGACAGTGTGCTGTCACTGCAAGACACCTGCCGACTGGAAACCACCCTCTCCATGGGCACTGTTCAGGTGAAGGCATGGCGCAACGACATTGCCGACGACCGCGGTGACGTCATCCACGTGTACGGTCACATGCCTAATCCGGTCTATCTGGTGCTCTGCGGCGGGCTCTGTCTGCTCACCGGCAACTCACCGGCATGGGTGTATAGCGACATCAAGTATTGCCCGTTTGTCAATCTGAACGGTGTCAATGCCTACAGCTATGCCCAACCCGGCCACTCACTCTGGTGGCCAGGCACGTTGCCCGGACTTATCACCGTCGGAGCCACGGGCTACAAATCATCGTTCCGCGACATTGACGGCAACATCAACAACCAGATGGATGAGTTTGGTGCCCCCTCGCCGGGCCTGTTGGCTGCCTTCTCGTCGCAAGGACCCACCTTCGACGGACTTGTCAAACCCGACGTGGTGGCTCCCGGCGTCAGTATCAATGCTGCTTTCAACAGCTATATAGACATAACGGCTGCCATTCGCAAGGAACTGACCGACCAAGTGGAATATAACGGCAAGACCTACTACTACACAGCACAGACGGGCACCTCCATGGCCACACCGGTTGCAGCCGGTGCCATTGCCCTGTGGCTGCAAGCAAAGCCCGACCTCACACCCGACGAGATCATCGACGTGTTTGCCCACACCTGCACACAGCCCGACCCGTCACTCAGTTATCCCAACAGTACTTATGGATACGGGCAGATTGACGTCTACAAAGGACTGCTCTACGTGCTCAACCTTGAAACAGCCATCAGCGAACTGAGCAGCCATCAGCCAGAGCAAGCCCGCTTCCACTTAGAGGGACGGCGGCTCGTCGTGGAGGGATTGGCCACTACGCCACAACAGATTGAGCTCAGCGTCTACAACATGAACGGGCAGAAAGTGGCTTCCACCCACCAGACTGCCATCGACCTGACATCGCTGCCAAGTGGCATCTATGCCGTACAGCTGAACACCGGGCAGAAAGCGACCACAGGTTCAACGCTGATCCGCCTGTAAATACGCACGACATGAACGCGAAAACTGCGTTCAGGAAGAGCAAAAACAACGATTAAAAAAGAAGAAAAACAATGGAATACATGTCACAGGAAGGCTACGACAAGCTCGTAGCCGAGTTGCACCAGCTGGAGAGCGTGGAGCTGCCGCAGGTGCGGGAAGCCATTGCTGAGGCGCGCGACAAGGGTGACCTCAGCGAAAACTTTGAATATCACGCCGCCAAACGCGAACAGGGGCGGCTGCTCAGCCGCATACGTTTCAAGCAGCGCGTGCTGGAAAATGCACGTGTCATTGACACATCACGCCTCACAACCGACAGCGTGACGCTGCTCAGCCGGGTGGAAATCATCAATCTGGCCAACAATGCCCACATGACTTACACCATTGCCAGCCCGCACGAAGCCAACATGCGCGAAGGGAAAATCTCCATCAAGTCGCCCATTGCACAGGCGTTACTGAACAAACGTGCAGGCGACGTGGTGGAGGTCAGTGTACCTGCCGGCACGTTACGCCTGCGCATTGTCAGCATTACCATGGGTGCCTAAGCATCCAAGTATTTGGATTAGTTCTGCGGTTTAGGGCCAAACTCATTGTCACCGTCGCTCTCCTGCACATAGAGATACAGCAGATAGAGACCACCGATGCAACAGATAAAGTTCAGGAACCACCAATAACCGCTCTTGCCAACGTCGTGCAGACGGCGGACTGACACACCCAACGTAGGCAAGAACAGTGCAAGCATGGGAACGTAGTTCAATACTTGGAACACATGAACCATGCCGTCGCTACCTGCTGCGGCAAAAAAGCCTGAACCAAAGCCCATGATGAAGCTCCAAACAAAGCTGACAATGAAAGCACCCAGCTGGAACCACCAGAACTCAGAACGCGAAGCACGGCCTTCGAAATTGCAATACTTCTTGACAACACACGTCTGAATAGACTCTATAAACTCCATAATAAACTGATTTTAAAGGGTTGAACAATTGTTTCCAAGGGCCAAAGGTAAACATTATTTCCGACAAAAACAAATTTTTATTTTGTAATCCGCAGATTATTGCGTAATTTTGTCGGCAAATTGATACGATTGCAATCTTATTATGAACAAAAAACTGCTCTTTACGACACTGGCACTGGGCATGCTGACCGTCACGGCCTTGTCGTGTAACCTGACTGGCGAAGGCCGTCAGCAGGGCGAACCGGAGGACAGCACCACCGTAAATGCCGAGCCGCAACAGCTCAGTCTGCTCATTGCGGGCGACCTGATGCAGCACGAGCCGCAGATCAAGAAGGCGTTGCAGCCTGACGGCACGTACAACTACGACGAGTGTTTCGCCCGCGTCAGACCCGAAATAGAACGGGCTGACATCGCTATTGCCAATTTCGAGGTGACACTTGGCGGCCGTCCCTACAAGGGATACCCGCAGTTCAGCGCACCTGACGAGTACTTACAGGCTTGCATTGACGCCGGTTTCGACGTGCTCACCACGTCCAACAACCACTGTCTGGACACACGTCGGCGCGGACTGGAACGCACGCTCGACATGATGGACTCGCTGCGCGTGCCCCACTTAGGCACTTATCGCAATCAGGCTGAGCGCGACAAGAACTATCCCTTCCTCATTGAGTGGAACGACATCCGCGTGGTGCTGCTCAACTTCACCTACGGCACCAACGGTTTGCGCGTGGAAAAGCCTAACGTGGTGAACATGATGGACACGACGGAGATAGCCCGTGACCTCCTGAAAGCCAAGCAGATGAACCCTGACGTCATCATCGCCATGCCGCACTGGGGCATTGAATACCAGACGTTGCCGTCGAAAGAGCAGAAAGAGGTGGCCCAATGGCTGCTTGACCACGGCGTTGACCACGTCATCGGCGGTCATCCGCACGTGGCCCAACCCTTGGAACTGCGCAACGGCGGGCGCAACCTCGTGGCCTGGTCGCTGGGCAACTTCATCAGCAACCAGTACAAACCCAACACCTACGGCGGCTACATGGTGCGTATGGAGTTCACCAAACGCGACTCCGTCACTACCCTCTCCGACTGCGGCTACGCCCTTTACTGGGTGAGCCGTCCACAGGACTGCGGTCATAAGCACCAGTATCGCGTGCTACCCATTGACGAACCCGACTCCGTGCTGACCGCTGCTGAGCGCCAAAAGCGCAACACCGTGCGCACAGCCATGCGCAACCTGATGCAGAAGAACAACCAAGGAGGAATTAAAGAATATACGTTTGAGTAAAAGAAAAGAAATATGGCATTGAAATGTGGTATTGTGGGACTGCCCAACGTGGGCAAGTCAACGCTGTTTAACTGTCTGTCGAGCGCGAAGGCGCAGGCAGCCAACTTCCCCTTTTGTACGATAGAACCTAACGTGGGCGTCATCACCGTGCCCGACGAGCGGCTGACGAAGCTGGCCGAACTGGTGCATCCGGGACGCATTGTGCCCGCCACGTGCGAGATTGTCGACATTGCCGGACTCGTCAAAGGAGCTTCCAAGGGCGAAGGACTGGGCAACAAATTCTTAGGCAACATCCGCGAGACGGACGCCATCATACACGTGCTGCGCTGTTTCGACGACGATAACATCACGCACGTGGACGGCACCATCGACCCGTTGCGCGACAAGGAGATCATTGACACGGAACTGCAGCTGAAGGATCTGGAAACCATTGAGTCACGATTGGCCAAGACCGAGAAGGCCGCAGCCGCCGGCAACAAGGACGCCAAGCTCGAAGTGAGCGTGCTGCACGCCTACAAAGAGGCCCTCGACCAAGGCAAGAACGCCCGCGTGGTGGAGTTTGAGAGCAAGGACGAGCAGGAGTGTGCGCGCAATCTGTTCCTGCTGACGTCGAAACCCGTGCTCTACGTGTGCAATGTTGACGAAGCCTCTGCCAAGACGGGCAACCAATACTCGGCCAAGATAGAGGCCATTGCCGCCGAAGAGGGCGCCGAGACCATGATCATCGCCGCCAAGACGGAGGAAGACATTGCCGAACTGGAGTCGTACGAAGACAAGCAGCTGTTCCTGGAGGAGTTAGGATTAGAGGAGAGCGGCGTCAACCGCCTCATCAAGAAAGCCTACGCGCTGCTCAACCTTGAGACGTTCATCACCGCCGGTGAGATGGAAGTGAAGGCGTGGACCTACAAGAAAGGCTGGAAGGCTCCGCAGTGTGCCGGCGTCATTCATACTGACTTTGAAAAAGGCTTCATCCGTGCTGAGGTCATCAAGTACGATGATTACATCCAGTACGGTAGTGAAGCCGCCGTGCGCGAAGCCGGAAAAATGGGCATCGAGGGCAAGGACTACGTCGTACAGGACGGCGACATCATGCACTTCAGGTTTAATGTTTAGCCCACCCCAACCCCTCCCCAAGGGAGGGGCTTGATAAGAATTTAAAACTGTATCCATATACCATCTTATTACTACATGAATCTTTTATTATCTGTTACATCCCTTGCATCATACTTAGCTCCCCTCCCCTCGGGAGGGGCAGGGGGTGGGCTGCTTTACATACTCTGGAACCCCAGTCACACGGCGCTGCATTTAGGGCCGTTCGAGGTCCGTTGGTATGCTTTGTGCTGGATGATTGGTCTGGCGCTGGCTTATTTCGTGGTGAAACGCCTGTATAAGGAGCAGAAAATCAAGGACGAACTGTTCGACCCGCTGTTCATCTACTGCTTCATCGGCATCCTGGCCGGTGCCCGACTGGGCCACTGCATCTTCTACGAACCGCAGTATTTCCTGACCAGTGCCCACGGCTTTATTGAGATGTTGCTGCCCATCAAGTTCCTGCCTGATGGCGGATGGACCTTTACGGGCTACGAAGGACTGGCTTCCCACGGCGGCACACTGGGCCTGATGATTGCTCTGTGGGCTTACACGAAGCGTTATCAGGTCGGACTGTGGACGGTTCTCGACTTCATTGCCATTGCCACACCCACCACCGCCACGTTCATCCGCTTGGGAAACCTCATGAACAGCGAGATCATCGGTAAGATGACCGACGTGCCCTGGGCCTTCATCTTCGAGCGTGTGGACAGTTTTCCGCGCCATCCGGGACAGCTTTACGAGGCAATGGCCTACTTCCTGCTGTTCTTCATCGGCTGGTATCTCTATCGCAAGATGCCCCAGCGCGTGGGCACGGGCTTCTTCTTCGGCCTTTGTCTGACTTATATCTTCACCGCCCGCTTCTTCATTGAGTATACCAAGGAGATGCAAGTGGCCTTCGAAGCCTCTCTCCCACTCGACATGGGCCAGCTGCTCAGCTTGCCGTTCATCATTCTCGGCATTGTTTGTATGTGGCGCAGTAAACGGCCTGCGGCCTGAATAAAGACGGCCTGACGGCCTAAATGAGAAATGAAAAATGAAAAATGATAAACCTATGCGGAAAAGTAAACGAAATCTATTGGAACAAATAAACGGATGGATGATAAATTTCTCATTTATCATTTATCATTTCTCATTTAGGCCGCAGGCCGTTCTACTGTCATTTCTCATTTTTCATTTCTCATTTAGCCCTGTAAGAGCGCAACAGGACACGGCTTTCCAACAGCTCTACCAGCGTTATTTCCAGCTTTACGGTGAGAGTGACGCCGAGAAGTTCTACGAGGCTTCGGAGCAGATGAAAGCCTATTACTTGGAAAAAGGCAACATTGACTCCTACTATAAAATCCGGTTGAACGAGGTGCTTTATGACGCTGAGAACGGACAGACGTACAGTGCCATCAAGAAGTCGAACAACATTCTGGACGAGATGGAGGAGAAACAGGAGAAACAATACCACATCGTCTACACCGCCTTGGGCACCATCTACGAGTCGCGCGGCAACTATCGCATGGCCAACCACTACTATGAGGAAGCCATGAAGGACGTGGCTCCGGCTGACACGGGTTCCATGATGAGCATCTACTCGCGTCTGGCATCGCTGCAGATGGCCCGCGAACCGGCCTCAGCCCAGCAGTGGAACGAGAAGTTCGGGCAGCTTTGCCAGCATTTCCCTGATTATTATAAGGTATACTTGACGCTGAAAGGTGGCATCTGCTTCTTCAACGACGACCGCCAGACGTTCGACAAGACCCACGAAGAGTTCCAGCAATACGTCAAGGAGCATCCTGAACTCGACGACTACGGTGTGCTGTCCATGCAAATCATCCGAGCAGCCTTTGACGGACAGTACGACAAGGCGCTCAACCTGATTGACACGCATGAAAGCGACTTCGATAACATCAAGAACTTCGACTTCCGCATCAAGATCTATAACATGATGGGGCGGTCAGACTTGGCCGTTTCCGAAGCCAACAAGCGGCGCGACTACCGTGATTCGCTCAACAGCGACATGATTTACAACAACATCAACGAGGTGAACGCGGAGCTTGGCGTGGCTAAAATCAACCAGCAGGCCGCCGAGGAGCGCGAGATGTGGCTCATCATCGTCATTGTGCTGCTGGTCATCGTCATTGCCGTGGGCGTTGCATGGGCCATCTGGTACCGCCGCATCAACCAACGGCTGCAGAAACAGAACCATGCACTGGAGATAGCACTTGACCGTGCCGAGGAGTCTGACCGCATGAAGACCTCATTCATTGAGCATGTGAGCCACGAGATACGCACACCGCTGAACGTCATCACAGGCTTTGCACAGATCATCAGCAACCCGGAATACGAGCTGGGGACGGATGAACGCAACAACATGCTCCGCGACATCGGCAAAAACACCAACGACATCACCACCATTGTGAACGAACTGTTGGAAGTGGCGCAGGATGAGAGCCGCAATCAATACGAGAAGACGGACACCATCAACTGCCAGGAACTGATGCAGCGGGTGATGGCAGAGGCTCAGATGGCCAATAACGGCCGGTTGGACATGCGCCTGAAGAACCAGCTGGCGGCTGATTTCACCTTCACCGGCAACCGCCAAGCTACGGAAAAGGTGCTCAGAGCCCTGCTCAACAACGCCATGAAGTTCACACAACAGGGCTTCGTGGAGCTGTCAGCCTCGCTCCGTGAACCGGACCGGCAGCTTGTCTTCGCCGTTACCGACTCCGGCATCGGCATCCCGCAAGAGCACTATGAACATGCGTTCCAGCGCTTCTTCAAGGTTGACTCGTTCAAGCAAGGCCTCGGTCTGGGCCTCACCATGAGCAAAAAGATAACCGAACTGTTGGGCGGCAGCATCAACATCGACAAAGACTATCATCCCGGATGCCGCATGATCGTCACACTGCCATTGGAATAAGCATCAACCTCCCACTATCTTCTTGATGTCATTGAGCTTGTTGAGGGCTTCCATGGGTGTCAGGTTGTTGATGTCAAGGCCCAGAATCTCATCCCTGATCTGACAAAGCACGGGGTCATCCAACTGGAAAAAGCTCAGTTGCATGCCCTCCCTGCTCTGGGCAATCTCTGCCGTGGGCTTGCCTGCCTTGCCCACTTGGGCATTGTCAGCCTCCAATTGTTTCAAGATGACGTTGGCACGCTTCACGATGGAGCGCGGCATACCGGCTATCTCGGCCACGTGAATACCAAAGGAGTGCTCACTGCCGCCCCGCTCCAACTTGCGCACGAAGATGACCTTGCCGTCCACTTCCTTCACTGAGACGTTGTAGTTCTTGATGCGTTTGAAGTTCTTTTCCATCTCGTTCAGCTCGTGGTAGTGCGTGGCAAAGAGCGTGCGGGCCCGTCCACGGCTGTTCTCGTGCAGGTATTCCACGATGGCCCAGGCTATGGAGATGCCGTCATAGGTCGAAGTGCCGCGGCCAAGCTCATCGAACAACACCAGTGAACGGTCACTGACGTTATTCAGGATGTTCGAAGCCTCGGTCATTTCCACCATGAACGTGGACTCACCGAGCGAGATATTGTCTGAAGCCCCTACCCTTGTGAAGATTTTATCCACCAGACCGATTCTCGCACGTTCTGCGGGAACGAAACTACCAATCTGGGCCAACAGCACAATGAGGGCCGTCTGACGCAGCAGAGCCGATTTACCGGCCATGTTAGGACCGGTGATAATCATGATTTGCTGCTGTTCTCCGTCCAGATAGATGTCGTTGGGAACGTAGCGTTCGCCCAGCGGCAACTGCGTCTCAATGACCGCATGCCGCCCTTGACGGATGTCTATGACGTCGCTGGTGTCTATCTGCGGGCGTATGTAGTGGTTCTCTTCCGCTGTCTTGGCAGCCGACAACAGACAGTCAAGACGCGCCAGCAGGTTGCCGTTGATCTGAATCTGCGGAATAAACTCCTGCATCGAAGCCACGAGGTCGGCAAAGATTTGCGACTCCAGACTCAGTATCTTGTCCTCTGCACCGAGTATTTTTTCCTCGTATTCCTTCAGTTCCTGCGTAATGTAACGCTCTGCCTGTGCCAGTGTCTGCTTGCGCACCCACTCCTGCGGCACCTGGTCTTTGTACGTGTTGCGCACTTCCAAATAGTAACCGAAGACGTTGTTGTAGCCTATCTTCAGCGAACTGATGCCCGTCTGCTGCGACTCCCGCTCCTGAATCTTGAGCAGATAGTCCTTTCCTGAGTAGGCAATGTTGCGCAGTTCGTCCAGTTCACTGTTCACACCCGTGCGGATGACGCCGCCTTTCTGTACCATCTGCGGCGGGTCGTTCTCCACTTCACGGTCAATGCGGTCACGCAGTGTCTCGCAAAGATTGAGCTGCTCCCCCACCCTGCGCAGCGCTTCATTCTCGGCAGTGAGGCACGCTGTCTTCATCGGTTGGATGGCTTGCAGGGCGGTTTTCAGCTGCACAACCTCGCGCGGGGTCACACGTCCGACGGCAACCTTCGAGATAATGCGCTCCAAGTCGCCGATGCGGTGCAGCTGTTCGTCTATGCATTGGCGGAAATCGGGGTGACGGAAGAAGTAATCCACAATGTCTAAGCGCTCGTTGATGGGCCGTTCGTCCTTCAAGGGGAACACCACCCAGCGCCTCAACAGCCTGCCGCCCATGGGTGAAACGGTGCGGTCAATGACGTCAAGGAGCGACCTTCCGCCCTCTTGCATGGTGCCTAACAGCTCCAAAGAGCGCACGGTGAACTTGTCCAGACGCACATAACGGTCTTCTTCGATGCGGGCCAAGCTGGTGATGTGGCCTATCTGCGTGTGCAAAGTCTGCTCCAGATACTGCAACACGGCCCCGCTAGCGACGATACCGGCCCGCAGGTGGTCCACACCGAAGCCCTTGAGCGACTTCACACGGAAGTGCTTGAGCAGCTTCTGCATGGCGGTCTGCTCGGTAAACACCCAGTCGTCGAGCTCAAACGTGCAGTAACGGGTGCCGAACTGCCGCTCGAAGTCCTGCTTACGGGTACGGTCGTAGAGCACTTCCTTAGGTTGGAAGTTGCCTAACAGCTTCTCCACGTAGTCGTAAGTGCCCTCCCCCGTGAGGAATTCGCCGGTAGATATGTCGAGAAAAGCCACGCCACACACACCTTTACCGAAGTGAATGGCAGCGAGGAAGTTGTTTTCCTTGTAGTTCAACACGTTGTCGCTCATGGCCACACCGGGCGTAACCAGCTCGGTGATGCCGCGCTTGACGAGCTTCTTCGTGAGCTTCGGGTCCTCTAACTGGTCGCAGATGGCGACGCGCTTGCCTGCCCTGATGAGCTTAGGCAGGTAGGTGTCGAGCGCATGATGGGGGAAACCGGCCATCTCGTCACCCTTCACACCGGCGCCGTTGTTGCGCTTCGTGAGGGTAATACCAAGGATGCGCGACGCTGTCACGGCGTCGTCGCAGTAGGTTTCGTAGAAGTCACCGCAACGAAACAGCAACAAAGCCTCAGGATATTTCGCCTTGAAGTCGAAAAACTGTTTCATCATCGGGGTCAGCTCCCCGCTCTTCTTTGCCATAGCGTTGTCTGCTTTTGTGAGTTAGTCTGCAAAGTTAGTAATTTTCTTTTGATTGAGCAAAACTTTATCTTTTTTTATGTACCTTTGCAGTCACGATGAACCAAAAAGACAATCCTCACAAGGCATGGGCCCAAGGCCGTAAGGTTTCCATGAAACGGCGGTGCGACGAGCACGACTATCTGGACTGTGGCATCTACATGATCACGCTGACCGTCGAGGGCCGCCAGCCCCTGTTAGGCACGCTGGCAGGCCATGCTGACGCAACAGAGGGGCCTGATGTGCCCCATGTGGTGCTCTCGCCGCTGGGTGAACGGGTCAGGGAGTGCTGGTTTGACATCAGTCAGCACTACCCGCAGATAGAGGTCATGCGGTTATGCGTCATGCCTGACCACGTGCATGGGGTGCTCTTCGTGCACGAAAGGACACAGCGGCACTTAGGGCACATCATCAACAGCTTCAAAACAGGGACCCGAAAAGCCGCCCGGGAGCTGGGAGTCATCGCTGCGG
Source organism: Prevotella sp. (assembly GCA_017467705.1). GTDB lineage: Bacteria > Bacteroidota > Bacteroidia > Bacteroidales > Bacteroidaceae > Prevotella. Next base: position 26,277 of record JAFUSC010000064.1, read on the forward strand.
CCCTGCCGCAGCCTACCCAACCCACCGCAACAACGGCGGCACCGGGCCCAACACCAGCGGCACCAAGCCCAACAACGACCGCTGCGGCCCTGCCGCAGCCTACCCAACCCACCGCAACACCAGCGGCACCGGGCCCAGCAACGGCCGCTGCGGCCCTGCCGCAGCCTACCCAACCCACCGCAACACCAACACCGCCAAGCCCAACAACGGCTGCACCAAGCCCAACACCAACACCCCAAGGCCCAACAACGGCGCCGCCGGTCCGGTATGCTGCGGCAATGCCGCAGCAAAAGGCCGCAACGCCGCAGCAACACCCGCCGCTCCCGCAGCAAAAGCCCTCCTCGCACCCCGCCGTGGGCACCTTGTGGGAGCCCGGTTACAACGACCGCATCCTGCGACAGCGGGGCCAGCTGCACCGCATGCTGGCTTACCTCGACGACAACCCCCGCCGGTTGCTGCTCAAACGCGAGCACCCCGCGTTCTTCTCACGGTTAGGAACGCTCACCGTGGCGGGCGTGGAGGTGCAGGCCATGGGCAATGCCGCACTGCTGCAATGCCCCACAAGGCTGCAGGTGCAGTGCTCACGCCATCTCTATCCGTGGGACATTGCGCAGCAACAGCAACGGTTTCTCGACGCTGGACGCCGTGGCGCCGTCATCGTTTCGCCCTGCATCAGCCCCGGTGAGCGACAGATTGCCACCGCCTGCATGAGCGCAGGGGTGCCCCTCATCGTCCTTCTGGTGAAGGGTTTTCCGCCGTTTTTCAAGCCCCAGCCGCAGTATCTCAGGGCCTGTGCCGAGGGTCGGCTGCTGCTGTTGTCCCCCTACCCTTGGCAAAACGCGAAGCTGACGGACATGCGCAAGCGCTGCCTGCGGCTCAACGCCCTGGCTGCCGCCATCTGTCAGCAGTCTTAAGACACAAAGAGAGCGACCCTGTGGAGGCCGCTCTCTTTTGTTTTTTGAAACGTTCAGTGATTACTTCTGCATCACCTTCTTACCGTTCACGATGACAACACCGCGGTAGTTCTGGTCAACGCGCTGACCTGCGAGGTTGTATGCAGGAGCATTTACGTCAATCTTCGTAGTGACGTGGTTGATGCCAGTGGCACCATCCAGCACGTAGTCAGCCACATTCTTCACACCCGTGCGGCTCATGTACTTCAGAATGTAACCATAAAGCTTCACTTCCTTGCCTACATTGCCTGCGTTATCGACCACGTTAAGAGCAGCTCTTACGTCACCAGTAGGCAACTGTACGGGAATCGTGTTTGCAGCTTCAGTCTCACCAGCAGCGGCAGCAATGGCGATATTTGATGCCACATCCTCAGCAAAGGCAGTACCTGCGCTGTTCAGTGCACCCACAATGACACCCTTTACCCATACCATTTCCTGACCCTCTTCGGCTGAAGTACTGGCAGGAACCGGCATCTTCTGCAGGTCAGCAACGGTGTAAGGATTCTCTTTCGTACCGTCACCTTCCAGTACAACGGGCTCTGTTTCCTCAGAAGTTTTGCCATTCAGTGAATAGATGTAGCCACTTGAAAGCTCAGGAGTAACGGTTTCGCCGCTTACATACTTCTGCAACTTAGCCAGAATAATGACCTCATCGTCTACCTTAATGTAGTTTTCGTCGGTGATGTTCTTATTCTCCAGACCCTTCATACGGTATGCTTCCAGACCGTTGCCGAAGTAGAATGTTGCATTGCCAAATTCGGTGTTGATTTCTATAACCTCACCAACTTCACCCTTCACGTAATACTGCTTGGTGGTAGTGAAGCCGTCGGTGAAGTCGTTGATGTAAGCCATTGCCTCGGCAGCAGTCATGGCTGTCTCGGGTGTTGTGCCCTTCGTGATAGCATCCTCGGGGTTGGGAGAATCGTCCTGTGTCTTACCGTTTACGCTATAAACGTAGCCGCTCTTAGCCTCAGGCGTTGTTACTCCGTCCTTGACGTACTTCTGCAACTGACCGTAGATAACCACTTCGTCGCCTGCCTTGATGAAGTCGGCGTTGGTGACGTTCTGGTTTCCAAAGCCTTTCAAGTGGAAAGCAGTCAGCTTGTCGGTAGCCGTAGCGGTGGCACCCAAGGTGAACGTGGCGTTACCATATTGAACTGAAATATCAGTCAAGTCGATAGCATAGCCTTTTACGTAATAGAATTCGCTGGTAGTAGCGCCGTCGTCAAGTGCTGCAATCAGTTCCAACGCGCGTGTAACGGTAATAGCTGTGGCAGCAGTCTCGCCCTCTGCGGGTGTCACCTCGCCGCCGTCGCCGTTAATGACGAGCTTGTTAATCTGTGTGTTCTTGCTCACAGTGAACACAACCTCGTTGGTGGCAGTGCCCGTCCAGACCTTACCTTCCAGCGTACCTGTCTGTGCTACGAGGTTGAAGTTGGTGCTATGACCGGTAAACTCAATCTTTGTAATGTTTGCACCAGACACAGTAAACGTACCAGAGTACATACGAAGACGGGGAGCGCTTGACCAAATACGGTTAGCATTGCTCACGCCTTCGGCTTTTGCTGAAACGGTTACGGTGTAACCACTGACAGCTGTTGACGTGGTTGCTTCGTTGAAATCACCGTCGTGACTGTCGTTTGATGAAGTGCCGGCCAGTGTGGGGAACAGTGTAGAATAGTCATTGTCGAAGTCAATAGTGACTCCCTGTGCCTGGGCACCGAGTCCGATGACGGCAAAGAGCAATGCCAACGAATAACGTAAAATTTTGTTCATACGCTTTAAATTTTTAGTTTGTAATTAATTTGTTATTAAAATGAATGATGAATATTTGATGTTGCAAAGATACTACAAATAAAATAAACGACAAAGAATGAAGAGTTAAAAAACCTTTCAAATCTTAAATTCTAAATAAGAAGGCTCTCATAGCGGGCTTCTGATTCACCAAAACCGACTTCGGTCTCAAATACGCGATTCTCGGAAGGGTCAGGTAAGTCGTTGCAGTGCAACGACATACGCAGAACGTGGCCGCGGTTTCAACAGTTAGTGTGCCCTTTTTTCGCGTTAAAGGGCCACAGTAACGGTGCTAAAGGGCCACACTAACAACGTTACTGAGCCTCACTAACCATGTTACTGTGGCCCTTTAACCGGATTACTGTGCCTCTTTTCCGCCGGCAAAGGGTTTCACGAACCACCCGAAAGCATAAAAACTGCATATTTCTTCAGTTTCTTTATTTTTCAGGACCCAAAATGAAGTGTTAAATTCCGGGGCTTATTTAGATTTTCTGGCAGGCTTTCTTTTCACGATCGGGTGAGTTTTTTCGTTATTCCTTTGGCCGTTTGCGCTTTTTGTAGTACTTTTGCAGGATAAATAAGCAAATAAAATCATAACGACAATGGAATACAATTTCAGAGACATTGAACAGAAATGGCAGCGCCGGTGGGTGGAGAATGGCACCTATCGCGTGGTGGAAGACGAGAAGAAAAAGAAGTTCTACGTGCTCAACATGTTCCCCTACCCCAGCGGAGCGGGCCTGCACGTGGGCCATCCCTTAGGCTACATTGCCTCAGATATCTACGCCCGTTACAAGCGGCTCAAGGGCTTCAACGTGCTCAACCCGATGGGTTACGACGCTTACGGACTGCCCGCAGAGCAGTATGCCATCCAGACAGGCCAGCATCCGGAAATCACAACGACGCAAAACATCAAGCGTTACCGCGAACAACTGGACAAAATTGGCTTCTCGTTCGACTGGGAGCGCGAGGTGCGCACGTGCGATCCCGCCTACTACAAGTGGACGCAGTGGGCCTTCCAGCGCATGTTCAAGTCCTACTTCAGCCTGTCGTCCAACAAAGCCCAGCCCACCATCAAGCTCATTGAGCACTTCGAACTGATGGGAACGCAGGACTGTAACGCCCTCGGCACGGAGGAACTGCACTTCACGGCGAGCGACTGGGCGTCGTTCTCAGAGAAGAAGAAGCAGGAAGTGCTGATGAATTACCGCATTGCCTACCTTGCTGAGACCATGGTTAACTGGTGTCCTGCACTGGGAACAGTGCTGGCCAACGACGAAGTGGTGAACGGTGTGAGCGTGCGCGGCGGCTATCCTGTGGAGCAACGGAAGATGCGTCAGTGGTGTCTGCGTGTCAGTGCGTACGCTCAAAGACTGCTCGACGGACTGGAAACCATTGACTGGAGCGACTCACTCAAGGAGACCCAACGCAACTGGATAGGCCGCAGTGAGGGCACAGAGGTGGAGTTTAAGGTCGCCCCCCCGTCGTCCCCCGAGGGGGACACAAATGTCCAAGGCGCAGAAAAAGCCTCCCCTCGGGGAGGTTTGGAGGGGGCTTCTTTCACTATCTTCACCACTCGCGCCGACACGATGTTCGGTGTAACGTTCATGGTGCTGGCTCCTGAGAGCGAACTGGTGCAGCAACTCACCACGCCGGAGCAAAAGGAAGAGGTGGAGAAGTACCTGGCTTACGTGAAGAAACGCACGGAGCGCGAGCGCCAGATGGACCATGCCGTGACGGGTGTGTTCTCCGGTTCGTATGCCATCCATCCGTTTACAGGAGAGAAAATCCCCATCTGGGTTGCCGAATACGTGCTGGCCGGCTACGGCACAGGTGCCATCATGGCCGTTCCGGCACACGACTCACGCGACTATGCGTTTGCCAAACACTTCGGACTGCCCATCATTCCGCTCATTGAAGGGGCCGACGTCAGCGAAGAAAGCTACGACGCCAAGGAAGGAATCATGTGCAACAGTCCTGCCGTACAACCCGGACAATCCGGAAACTCCGGCTTCTCCCTCAACGGACTGACCGTCAAGGAGGCCATTGCTGCCACGAAGAAATACGTTACGGAGCAGGGATTGGGCCGTGTGAAGGTGAACTACCGCCTGCGCGACGCCATTTTCTCGCGTCAGCGTTACTGGGGAGAGCCGTTCCCCGTCTACTATAAGGACGACATGCCCTACATGATACCGAAGGAATGTCTGCCCTTGGAGCTGCCGGAGATTGACGAATACAAGCCCACGGAGACCGGTGAGCCGCCGTTGGGACGCGCCAAGCACTGGGCATGGGACACGAAGACCGACCGTGTGGTCGATGTTTCCGACATCGACAACAAGTCCGTTTTCCCGTTAGAGCTGAACACCATGCCGGGCTTTGCAGGCTCTTCAGCCTACTATCTGCGCTACATGGACCCGAAGAACGACAAGGCACTGGTGTCAAAGGACGCTGACGAGTACTGGAAGAGCGTCGACCTCTACGTCGGCGGAACCGAACACGCCACGGGACACCTCATCTACTCACGCTTCTGGAACAAGTTTCTCTATGACTCGGGCTACTCGTGCGAGGATGAACCGTTCAAGAAGCTGGTCAACCAAGGCATGATTCAGGGTCGCTCGAACTTTGTTTACCGCGTCAATGGTCCTGCAGGCGGCGACAATGTCGCCGCACACCCGACCTTCGTCAGCTACGGACTGAAGGATCAGTACCCCGATGTGACCCCGATTCACGTCGATGTGAACATTGTCAGCAACGATGTGCTCGACACGGAAGCTTTCCGTCAGTGGCGACCGGAGTACAACAACGCCGAGTTCATACTGGAAGACGGGCAGTACCGCTGCGGCTGGGCCATTGAAAAGATGTCGAAGTCAATG
>JAFUSC010000065.1 GCA_017467705.1 Prevotella sp.
GCCATGCACATGCTGACGGGCCTCAACCAACCCACCAGCGGCACGGGCACCGTCTGCGGCTTCGACATCAGCACAGAGCACGAACAGATTAAGCGTCACATCGGCTACATGAGCCAGCGCTTCTCACTCTACGAAGACCTGACCGTCAGCGAGAACATACGTCTCTTTGCCGGCATCTACGGCATGAAGGACAGCGACATACGCCGCAAGACTGACGAACTGCTGGAACGACTGCAGTTCACCGAGCACCGCGACGACTTGGTTAGGAGCCTGCCCCTCGGTTGGAAGCAGAAGTTAGCCTTCTCGGTTTCCATCTTCCACGAGCCGGGCGTGGTGTTCCTCGACGAACCGACAGGCGGCGTCGACCCTGCTACACGCCGACAGTTCTGGGAGCTCATCTACGAGGCAGCCGGGCGTGGCATCACCGTCTTCGTCACCACACACTACATGGACGAGGCCGAATATTGCGACCGCATATCCATCATGGTTGACGGAAAAATCAGCGCCATGGGCACTCCCGCCGAACTGAAACGGCAATACGCCCAACCCGACATGGACCATGTGTTTACCTATCTGGCTCGTCAAGCCGTCAGAAGCAGCGACTAGAATGTCTAGAAGAACTAGAATATCTAGAAATAACTAGAACATCTAGAATAACTAGAACATCTAGAATAACTAGTAAGACTAGAATAAGACTACAATAAAAATGAAGCAGTTTATATCATTCGTCATCAAGGAAGCCCGCCACATTCTGCGCGACCGCCGCACCATGCTCATCCTCTTCGGCATGCCCATTGTGCTGATGCTGCTCTTTGGCTTCGCCATCACCAACGATGTCCGCAACGTACGCACGGTGGTGGTGACGTCGCAGCTGGACAGCCGCACACAGAGCGACGTCGAGCGGATTGCCGCCTCGGAATACTTCACCATCATTGCCGCCGTTCCCACGTCGCACGAAGCCGAACGAATGATTCGCAACCAACAGGCAGACATGGCGCTGATTCCTGCTACAGGAGTCAGAAGACAGGAGTCAGAATACAGGAGTCAGGATACAGGAGTCAGGAGACAGGCGACAGGAGGCAAATGGCAAATCATGGTTGACGGCAGCGACCCCAACATGGCACAGCAATGGTCTACCTATGCGCAAGCCATTCTCTCGCAGCCGGTCGGGGGAAAGAACGGAATTCTCCCCTCTCCCATCGCAGGAGGACAAGGGGTGAGACTTCTCTATAATCCCCAGATGCGTTCCGCCTATAACTTCGTCCCTGCCATCATGGGTATGCTCCTGCTGCTCATCTGCGCCATGATGACCTCGGTCAGCATCGTGCGGGAGAAAGAGCGCCACACGATGGAGGTGCTACTTGTCTCACCCGTGCAACCGCTCATGATCATCGTGGCAAAGGCTGTGCCTTACCTGCTGCAGGCATTTCTCGTGCTGATAGTCATTCTCACCATGTCATACACGGTGCTGCAAGTACCGCTGGCCGGCAGCCTGTTTTGGATTATTGTGGTTTCGCTCATCTACATTCTGCTGGCGCTCTCACTCGGGCTGCTGATCTCCAACGTGGCCAAGACCCAGTTCGTGGCCCTGCTCGTCTCGGCTATGGTGCTGCTGTTGCCCACCGTCATGCTTTCAGGCATGCTGTTCCCCGTGGAGTCCATGCCCGAAGTGCTGCAATGGATTGCTGCCATCATTCCGCCCCGTTATTACATTCAGGCCATGCGCAAGCTCATGATCATGGGCGTCGGCATTGAGCAAATCATCCCCGAAGTGCTCATCCTCTCCGGCATGACGCTGCTGCTGCTCGGCGTCTCGCTCAAGAAGTTTAAAGTAAGGTTATAAGCCCCCCTATAAGCCCCATAAGACATACCAGTTATGATTAGCCACCTTATACGCAAAGAGTTCCTGCAGATGCGCCGCAATGCATTCATGCCGAAGATTATTTTCATCTTCCCCATCATGGTGATGTGCGTCATGCCGTGGGTCATGAATCAGGAAGTAAAGAATATTCACGTCGTCATTGTCGACCACGACCACACCACAGCATCACAGCAACTGGTTCACCGCATAGAGGCCAGCCACTGCTTCATTTCAGAAGGCCAGCGGCAGACCTACGCTGAGGCGCTGCACGACATAGAGCAGAGTCAGGCCGACATCATACTCGAAATCAAGGATGGAGCCGTCCTCATTGCTGCCAATGCTGTCAACGGCACCAAGGGTTCAATCGGTTCGTCGTATCTGTCGCAGATAGTGGCTCCCTTCTTATCCCCCCTCGGGGAGACGGTCCGCCCCAACGAGTCATCCCCCCAAGGGGGAACAGGAGGGGGGCTGCTCTTCCTTTACAACAAGGGGCAGGACTATAAGCTTTTCATGATTCCTGCGCTCATGGGCATCCTGCTCATGATGCTCTGCGGGTTCCTGCCTGCCCTCAACATCGTAGGCGAGAAAGAAAGCGGCACCATCGAGCAAATCAACGTCACCCCTGTATCGAAGTGGGCGTTCATCTTAGCCAAGCTCATCCCCTACTGGCTCATCGCACTATTGGTCATGACGCTGTGCTTCGTGCTGTCGTGGGCCGTCTATGGCATCACCTGTCAGGGTCCACTCCTGCTGGTCTATCTGCTTGCCATTTTGCTTGCCCTGTTCTTCTCATCGCTGGGCCTCATCATCAGCAACTACAGCGAAACCATGCAGCAGGCCATGCTGGTCATGTGGTTCTTCGTGGTATGTCTCATGCTGCTCAGCGGCCTCTTCACCCCTACCCGCTCCATGCCTTGGTGGGCTTACCTCACGACGTACATCAACCCCATGCACTATTTCATTGACGCCATCCGCACCGTTTTCATCCGGGGTGGCGATTTCAGCAGCATAGCACATCAAGTGGCAGCATTAGCTGGCATCAGCCTTGTCATGGGCAGCTGGGCAGTGGTCAGCTACCGCAAGAACAGTTAGTTTCTAATTCAACTTTCGCATGTATAGAACCGACCACAGATTACGCAAATCTCACAGATGATCGGTACCGCGTTTTGTCGATGCATTTCGCAGATTATTTGCTATGGCAAAGAACAAGCGCGCAGTTCAATGACAGAAAGCCCGCGGCAAACGACACGAAAGCCCGCGGCAAACGACACGAAAGCCCGCGGCAAACTGGTCAAGAGCTTGGTGCGAACTGATTGCACAGCACAACACCGACTTCAACCCGGTAGGCATCATCGAGGCCGGGATTATCATTTTCCACACTATTTCTTTCGTATTTCGAAAAAAATTCGTACCTTTGAGGCGAAATACCGAAAACTATGGAACTGATCAAGACTTTCACACGGCTGATTGCCACGGAACTGCACCTGAACGAGCACGCGGTGGAGAACACGCTGAAGCTGCTCGACGAGGGGTGCACCATCCCGTTCATATCGCGTTACCGCAAGGAACGCACGGGGGGACTTGACGAGGTGCAGATTACGGCCATCAGCGACCGTGCCGAACGGTTGCAAGAGATAGCGAAACGCAAGGAGACCATCACCAAGACTATCACGGAGCTGGACAAGATGACGCCTGAGCTGCAGCAGCGCATAGATGACTGCTGGGAGGCGACGACGCTCGAAGACATCTACCTGCCCTACAAGCCCAAGCGCCGCACGCGCGCCCAGATAGCCCGCGAGCAAGGGCTGGAGCCGCTGGCACAGTTGCTGCTCATGCAGCGTGAGCAACACCCCGAGGAGGCCGCCCGACGGTTCACGGCACAGAGCGGGCTGTCCGTCGCCGACTGCATCAAGGGTGCTCAGGACATCATTGCCGAGCAGGTGAGCGAGGACGAGCGTTCGCGCAACAGCGTGCGTGCCGCCTTCCGCCGTGAAGCATTTATTGTCTCCAAAGTGGTAAAAGCCAAGAAGGACACGGACGAGGCGCAGAAGTTCAGCGACTACTTTGACTGGGAGGAGCCCCTGAAGCGCTGCTCCAGCCACCGGCTGTTAGCCATGCGGCGCGGTCAGGAGGAGGGCATCCTGCGGGTGAGCCTGACCATCGAGGACGACGATGCCATCAGGCGATTGAAGCGAAACCTCCCACCTGCCCCCTCTCAGGGAGGGGGTGCTTGCCGCAGGCTGTTGGAGGAGGCTGTGGAGGACGGCTACAAGCGTCTGCTGCTACCCAGCATCGAGACGGAGTTTGCCGCTCTCAGCAAGACGAAGGCCGACGAGGAAGCCATCAACGTCTTTGCACAGAACCTGCGCCAGCTGCTGTTGTCAGCACCGTTAGGGCAGAAACGTGTCATGGGCATTGACCCGGGTTTCCGCACGGGTTGCAAGGTGGTGTGCCTCGATGCACAGGGCAACCTGCTGCATCACGAGGCCATCTTCCCCCACCCGCCCATCAACCACCGCATGCAGGCCACCGTACACCTGCAGCAGATGATCAGCGACTATCAGATTGAAGCCATCGCCATCGGCAACGGCACCGCCAGCCGCGAGACGAAGGAGTTTGTGGAGGAGGTTGTGGGTGCAAGGGGCAAGGAGCAAGGAGCAAGGGGTCCCTCAATATATATCGTCAGCGAGGACGGTGCTTCGGTCTACTCGGCCTCGAAGACGGCACGCGACGAGTTTCCCGACGAGGACGTGACGGTGCGCGGCGCGGTCAGCATCGGACGGCGGCTGATGGATCCCTTGGCCGAACTGGTGAAGATTGACCCGAAGAGCATCGGCGTGGGACAATACCAGCACGACGTTGACCAGTCAAAGCTCAAGCACTCACTCGACCACGTGGTGGAGAGTTGTGTCAATCAGGTGGGCGTCAACCTCAACACGGCATCGCAGCACCTGCTGACCTACGTCAGCGGCTTAGGCCCTGTGCTGGCCAAGAACATCGTGGATTACCGCCGCGACAACGGCGCCTTCATGAGCCGCGCCCAGCTGAAGAAGGTGCCCCGACTGGGGCCTGCTGCCTATCAGCAATGTGCCGGTTTCCTGCGCATACCCGAGGCGAAGAACCCGCTCGACAACTCAGCCGTGCACCCGGAGAGCTATGCCATCGTGGAGCAGATGGCGAAAGACAACGGCTGCACCGTCAGCGACCTCATCAAGGACAAGGAGAAACGTGCCGCCATCGACATCAAGCGCTATGTCACCGCCGAGGTGGGCATCCCTACCCTCACCGACATCATGAAGGAGCTGGAGAAACCCGGACGTGACCCGCGTGAGCAGATTGAAGAATTCAACTTCGACGACAGTGTGCAAACCATCGACGACCTGCACGAGGGTATGGTGCTGCCGGGCATCGTGACGAACATCACCAACTTCGGCGCCTTCGTGGACATCGGCGTCCATCAGGACGGGTTGGTGCACGTGTCGCAACTGGCCGACCGCTACGTCAGCGACCCCACACAGGTGGTGCATCTGCACCAGCACGTGCAGGTGCGCGTCGTGGGCGTTGACCTGAGGAGAAACCGCATCTCGCTTAGCATGAGAGGGGTGAAGCAAAGCCCATAAGACCTATAAGACCCATAAGACTAATAAGACCTATAAACCATAACCAATGAAACGACTACGAGAATTTGTCGCCCGAACCCTATCCGTACGCATCAGCCTGATGGTGGTCATTGCCATCGCCATCTTGCTGTCGGCGGCACTCTTCATCATGCTCAGCTATTCGCGCAAGGCTGTCAAGGAAGAGGCGCTGCAGAACGCCAGCCAGACACTTGAGGCCACCGTTGAGCACATCGACAATGTGCTGCTCAGCGTAGAACAGTCAACGGGCAACATCTACTGGGACCTGCTGCAGCACCTCGACGACCCGGAGCACATCTATGACTACAGCCGCAAGCTCGTGGAAACCAATCCCTACATTGAGGGAGCAGCCATTGCCTTTGAGCCCTACCACTTCAAAGACCACGGTCAGTATTTCATGGCTTACGTTCACCGCGAAAAGTCAGGCGGCATGAACTTAGTCAAGACACCGATTATTCAGGCAGAGACCTTCGGCAACAAGCCCTACACGGAACAGATATGGTACACGAAGCCGCTGCAAGGGGGAAAACCATGCTGGATTGACCCCATCAAGGACGTTGACTACAACGGAGAAACCATCATATCATTCTGCCTGCCCATCTACACGCCCCAAGGCATCGTGGGCGTCATGGGTGTTGACGTTTCCATCCAGCTGCTCTCACAAATCGTGTTAGCAGGCAAGCCGTCGCCCAACTCCTATGCAATGCTACTGGGCAGCGACGGTTCCTACATCGTATACCCCGACAGTACGAAACTGCAACACAAGACCGTGTTCATGCAGGACTCCAAGACAACCGATCCTGAAGTTGACGAAGCCGCACGTGCAATGGTAGCCGGAGAGACGGGCTACAAGCACTTCCGGCTGAACGGAACTGACAGCTACGTCTTCTACAAGCCCTTCATACAGGACAGCATTCCGGGGCGCTCCATGCAGAAGCTGAACTGGAGCGCAGGCATCGTGTATCCGGAAGACGACATCTTCGGTGACTACAACGAATTGCTCTATACCGTGCTGGCCATTGCCTCTGTCGGAATATTGCTGCTGTTCGTAGGTTGTCAGCTGTTTACCCACCGGCAGCTGCTGCCGTTGCGTCTGCTGACCCGCTCGGCACAACGCATCGCTGAAGGGCACTTCGACGAGCCCATTCCCAGCAGCCAGCAATCAGACGAGGTGGGACGTCTGCAAACCCACTTCCGGCAGATGCAGCTGGCATTGGCAGCCAACATGGGCGAGCTGGAACGGCTGAACGACACCCTGCGCGAACGAGGCGAAGGACTGGCCGAAGCCTACGAACAGGCAAAGGAGGCCGACCGCATGAAGACAGCCGTGCTGCACAACATGACCAACCAGATGATCATCCCCGTCAACAACATCTGTAACGACGTGAATACCCTCTGCCGATACGGCCACAGCATGAACAAGACAGAAGTGCGTCAGGTTGTGGACAATATTCAGAACGAAAGCCAGACAGTAACCGAACTGCTTAACGACCTGCTTGAAGTGAAATAGGAGCCCAAAGACATGAAGACCATTATACAATACATACGCCAATCACTCACGACGAAGCTCGCTGCGGGCATCCTGCTGCTCACCACGCCCATCTTCGTCCTTGCGCTCGGCATCCTGTTCCTGCAGTCGCGCAACGACATCAGACAGGAAGCCAAGGAACGGGCCACCAGCGTGCTCTACACCACCTCGCTGCACGTCAAGCAATATCTCAACACCGTGGAGACAGCCACCAATGCCAACGACTGGCTCATCACGGAACATCTGCAACCCGACTCGCTGCTCTCCCTTTCACGACGCATCGTGATGCTCAACGCCAACGTCAACGGCTGTTCCATCACCACGGAGCCCTACACCTTCCCACAATACGGCCGTTACTTCTCGGCTTATTCCGTCAGGACGGGCTCCGACAGCATCACTACCGTCAGGGAAGCTGAATACGAATACTTTGACAAGGTATGGTACAAGAAGCCGCACTCACAGGGTACGGCCTGCTGGGTTGATCCGTTCGACGACTACAACGAGGGTACCCTTTCGGCTTCCGAGATGATTGCCTCCTACTGCAAACCCATCTACGACAAGGACGGGCGCTTTGTGGCCGTCATCTCCACGGACCTCTCACTCTCCATGCTTGCAAAGGCCATCGACGGTGACAAGCCCTACCCCAACGCCTACTTCATGATGCTCGGCGAGGACGGGCGCTACTACGTGCACCCTGACACCACACGACTCATCAGCAAGACCATCTTCGACATTACCGACGCCCAGAGCCGTCCCGACATCATTGCGCTGGGACACGAAATGACCACAGGACAGAAAGGCACCATGCACATCAACATCGGCGGAGCCCCCTGCCACGTCTGCTATCAACCCGTGCCGGGAACCCGATGGAGCATTGCGCTCGTCTGTCCCGAAAGTGACATCATGAAGAGCTACTACCATCTTACCTATATCATCGTGCCCTTGCTCATCGTCGGCATACTGCTCATCCTGTTGCTCTGCCGGCGCATCGTCGTCAATGCCGTCAGCCCGCTCAATCGTCTGGTCAGTCAGGCTCAACTGCTGACAGCAGGACAATACGACGAGCAAATACCTCACACCACCCGTCCCGACGCCGTGGGACGGCTGCAAAACAGCTTTGCCACGATGCAGGAATCGCTCAGCCGGCACGTCAGCGACATTCATCGCGTCAACGATGAGACGCAACAGCGCAACGCCGAACTGCAGCAGGCACGCCAATTGGCCGAGAAAGCCGGAAAGCAGAAGACCGCATTCATACAGAACATGACCCACCAGATACGCACGCCGCTCAACATCATCAGCGGCTTTGCACAAGTGCTGCGCGACGACATCGACGAACTGCCCGACTCCGAGTGTCAGCGGATTACCGACATCATGGAACGTAACACCAAGACACTGGATCGCATGGTGCTCATGCTCTACGACAGTTCAGAAAGCGGACAGTCGGAGGAACTGCTCAGCCATCGCCAGCAACAGGTGTTCTGCAACGAGATTGCCCGGGAAAGCATTGCCTCCACCCATCAGCATTTCCCGCGACTGCCCATCAAGTTCGAGACGTCGCTGCCCGACACGTTCTACATTCGCAGTAATGCCCTCTACCTCATGCGCAGCATGCGCGAGATTCTCTATAACTCAGCCAAGTATTCCGACAAGGAGCAGATTACGCTGCAAGTCTCAGCCACCGCCGACGTGGTGCGCTTCGTGTTCAGCGACACAGGTCCCGGCATTGACGAAGCCGACCATCAGCAGCTCTACCAGCCTTTCTATAAGGTGAGCGACCTCTCCGAGGGGCTTGGGCTCGGATTGCCTCTGACCAAGCGCCACGTCCAAAACCTCGGCGGAACGCTCACGCTCGACACCGACTACCATGAAGGCTGCCGGTTCATCATGGAGCTGCCCATACACCAAGATGCTTGAATGACGACATTCAGGAACAGCCGATTCACAAAAATGTGCTGACAACAAAAAAGGCCGGAAGTCATTACACTTCCAGCCTTCAATTTCAGCTTTATGGGCTCACTTACCCTTGACCCTGCGGGTCGGGCTTGCTTACTTAACCTTTGCAACGATGGCCTTGAAAGCCTCGGGGTTATTGATGGCGAGGTCAGCGAGCACCTTGCGGTTAATCTCGATGCCGGCCTTGTTCAAAGCACCCATCAGCGCAGAATAGCTCATGCCCTCCAAGCGTGCGGCAGCGTTGATACGCTGAATCCACAATGCGCGGAAGTTGCGCTTCTTGTTCTTTCGGTCACAATAGGCATAGGTGAGAACCTTTTCCCATGTGTTCTTAGCTACTGTCCAAACATTCTTACGGGCACCGAAGTAACCGCGTGTAAGTTTCAGAATTCTCTTTCTCTTTGCTCTCGAAGCAACGTGATTTACTGATCTTGGCATAGTTTCTTTCCTTTACTTTAAATGTTTGACAATAGGTTTAACGAAGACACAACAGGTCGCGGACCTGCTTCATGTTTGAAACATCAACGATGGTTGAACCCACCAAGTTGCGCTTCTGCTTCTTGGTCTTCTTCGTGAGAATGTGGCTGTGGTAAGCGTGATTTCTCTTAATCTTACCCGTACCGGTGAACGAAAATCTCTTCTTGGCACCGGAGTTTGTCTTAACTTTTGGTATTGTTTTTTATTTTTAATTGTTATTTATTATATGGTGGCAACGCATATACCGGGCGTTACGCACCTGATTCTTCATTCTTAATTCTTCATTCTTCGTTTTCTTCCGTCAGCTTTTTCAGCGCGTCGGCACTGATCTTGGCATTGGCCAGAAGTCCGCCGTTGGCAGGAGTCTCTGCCTCCTCGATGATGCGCTCAGCCTCCTTTGCCTCAGCCTCACGGCGCTCGTTGTCGCGCTTCTGCTGGCTCTTCTTGGCTACGCCGGCTTTCTTCGGAGCGAGATAGAGGAACATCTTTTTACCTTCCAAGCTCGGCATGGATTCCACCTTGCCACACTCTTCGAGGTCGTTGGCGAAACGCAGCAGCAGCACCTCGCCCTGTTCCTTGAACAGGATACTGCGACCACGGAAGAACACGTAGGCACGCACCTTGTTACCCTCTTCCAAGAATTCCTTGGCGTGCTTCAGCTTGAACTGATAGTCGTGCTCGTCGGTTTGAGGTCCGAAGCGAATCTCCTTCACCTCCACCTTCACCTGCTTGGCCTTCATTTCCTTCTGGCGCTTCTTCTGCTGATAGAGGAACTTGCTGTAGTCAATGAGTCGGCAAACCGGCGGATTTGCATTTGGCGAGATTTCCACAAGGTCAACACCTTGTTCGCGCGCCATATCCAATGCCTGACGTGTCGGCACAACGGTAGAACCATTGTCGCCGACAATGCGTACTTCACGTACTCGAATCTGCTCGTTTACACGGTACTGATTCTTAATTTTGTCGTTCTTCATCAACTATTTTTAGTTCAACTTTTTTCTAAACGGCTGCAAAGGTACAAGTTTTCAACGAATTAACAAAACATTTTTCGATTTATTTTTCGTTGCAAGCCAAAGAATTTCCGAAACTTTGCATCTTTACGGATGGCGCTGTTTGATATCCTGCATGACGAGACCCGCAAGGGTGAAACCGAAGATGGCGGTGATGTGGGCAAGGGTGCCGTTGATCTGGGCTTTGCTGGAACACCACTCGTGGTTGAGCAGCGCCGGGTCTCCGGGCCCCATCTTCGCCTTCGGACACAGACATCGCTCCGTGCCGCAGGTGGCGTTGTGACCTTCGTTCTGCAGCAGCTCGTCGCTGAACACGCACAGGAACTTGTGGGCAGGATAGCGCTTGAGCTTCTTGAAGCGCTGGCGCAGGGCACGGGCCAACGGACAGCCTTTCACCTTCCAGAACTCAGCCACCTGAATACGTGTGGGGTCGAGCTTCAGGGCAGCGCCCATCGACGAGAAGAACACGGCCTTGGTGCGCGTGGCCATCTCTATCAGCAGCATCTTGTCCTTCAGCGAGTCGATGGCATCAATGATGTAGTCGTAGTCGCCGATGTGGAAGCTCTCCGCCGTCTCTTCCGTGAATATCTGCTGACGGGCATCAATCTGCGCCGAGGGATTGATGTCGAGCAGCCGTTCCTTCAGGGCGTCCACCTTGACGTGACCAACGGTCTTGCTGGTGGCCATGAGCTGGCGGTTGATGTTGGTGATGCAGACGCGGTCACTATCCACGATGGTCAGGTGCTGGATGCCGCTGCGCACCAAGCTCTCGGCACACCACGAACCGACACCACCCACGCCGAAGATAATAACACGCTGTTGGGCGATGCGCTCCATGACGCTCTCGCCCAACAGCAGTTGTGTCCGTCTGAGAAAACCGTTCATACTTATTAAATGAGTAATTAGAAATTAGTAATTAGAAATTATGATTACACAGAAGGCAGGATATCCCATTGTCCTAAAACTACAGAGGTCAAGCCCTTGCGTGGAAATCATAATTTCTAATTCCTAATTACTAATTCCTAATTTTTAGAAATCTTTTGTCATGTCGGCCACGGCACCGTTGATCTTCTGAGCGAACTCAGCAACGGTCATCGTGGCTTGCTCGCCACCACCCTGCTGACGCATCGAGACAAGACCCTCGGCAGCTTCCTTCTCACCCACGATGAGCATGTAAGGAATACGCTTCAGCTCGTTGTCACGAATCTTGCGGCCCAGCTTCTCGTTGCGGTCGTCCACCTGAGCGCGGACACCCTGCTGGTCAAGCTGCTTCTGCACGGTGAAAGCATAGTCATTATACTTCTCTGACAGCGGCAGCACCACCACCTGCTCGGGCGTGAGCCACAAGGGGAAGTGACCGCTGGTGTGCTCAATGAGCACGGCCGTGAAGCGCTCCAACGAGCCGAACGGTGCACGGTGAATCATGACGGGTGTCTTCTTCTGGTTGTCCTAGTCGGTATATTCCAGTTGGAAGCGCTTGGGCAGGTTGTAGTCAACCTGAATGGTGCCCAGCTGCCAGCGGCGGCCAATGGCATCCTTGATCATGAAGTCGAGCTTCGGACCATAGAAAGCAGCCTCGCCGTATTCCACCTTGGCGGGCAGGCCTTTCTCCTCGCAAGCCTCGACAATGGCCTTCTCTGCCAGTGCCCAGTCCTCGTCGGTACCCACGTACTTCTCGTGGTCGTTGGGGTCGCGCAGCGAAATCTGTGCCTCGAAGTTGAAACCGAAGGCGGTGAGCACGATGCCGATGATGTCCATCACGTTGAGGAACTCCTGCTTCACCTGGTCGGGACGGCAGAAGATGTGGGCATCGTCCTGCGTGAATGAGCGCACACGGGTAAAGCCATGCAGCTCACCCGACTGCTCGTAGCGATAGACCGTACCGAACTCGGCAATGCGCAAGGGCAGGTCACGATAGCTGCGGGGCTTCCAAGCGAAAATCTCACAGTGGTGAGGGCAGTTCATGGGCTTCAGCATATACACCTCACCCTCCTCAGGCGTGGTGATGGGTTGGAATGAATCCTTGCCGTAGTGATCCCAGTGGCCAGAGGTGATATAGAGATTCTTCGAGCCGATGTGCGGTGTGATAACCTCCTGATAGCCAAAACGCTTCTGCACTTTACGCAGGTGATCCTGCAAGCGCAGGCGCAGGTCGGTGCCCTTCGGCAGCCAGATGGGGAGTCCCTTGCCCACCTTCTCTGAGAACATGAACAGTTCCATCTCCTTACCAATCTTGCGGTGATCGCGCTTCTTGGCCTCTTCGAGCATGACGAGGTATTCGTCAAGCATCTTCTTCTTGGGGAACGAGATGCCGTAGAGTCGCTGCAGCTGCAGCTTCGTGGCATCACCGCGCCAGAAGGCACCGGCCACCCAGGTCAGCATGATGGCCTTGATAGCCCCCGTGTTGACGAGGTGCGGGCCGCGGCACAGGTCAGTAAACCGTCCCTGCGTGTATGTGGTGATGGTTCCGTCCTCGAGGTCCTGTTCAATGTGTTCGCACTTGTACGTCTGTCCGTCGGCGGCAAACTCCTTCAGCGCTTCGGCCTTAGGCACCTCACGACGCACCACGGGCTCCTTCTTCTGAGCCAGCTCACGCATCTTGTCCTCGATTTTGGGGAAGTCACTCTCCTTGATACTCTCGCCGTCTTTCAACAGCACGTCGTAGAAGAAACCGTTTTCGATGGCAGGACCGAAACCGAACTGGATGCCAGGATACAACTCCTGCAATGCCTCGGCCAGCAAGTGTGCTGACGTGTGCCAGAAAGTGTGCTTGCCCTCTTCGTCGTCCCACTTGTAGAGTGCTATCTGCGCATCCTCCATGATGGGGCGGTTCAACTCGACAGTCTCGCCGTTCACTCCGCAACTGATAACGTCGCGTGCCAGAGCCGGCGAAATGCTCTCAGCAATCTCATAACCCGTCACGCCTTGTTCATACGAGCGAACATCGCCGTTGGGAAAAGTAATCTGAATCATATCTACAATATATGTTTAAGTTTTAAATCGGGTGCAAAATTAATGAAAACCGAGAGAAATGCAAAATAAATTTGTATTTATTTTCATTTCAAACCGCAGCGGCATACCAAATTGCGACGACGACCAGCTGATGCAGCAGTTGGTCTAAGCCGAAGAGCATCCAATAGGCTTTCTGTTTGACGTCAGCAAGCAAGGGGAACCTCACGGAGACTTGCGCCTTAGCGGTATCAACGAGGAAATGCGTTATCAGTTCAAACAACGTCAATATCAGCAGTTGCCGTGCGCTGACACCGTACACCAGCAGGCACCCTCCCATCAGCACAGCATGAACACCGGCATGCATCAGTATCGGCCGGATGTTCCGTCCGTCAGCCTTCGACCGTATCAGCGCCGGCCACGTCAGGCAGAAGTCAGCCACGTAGTGGCAAAGCAACAAGCCAATGAGTAGTAACACCATTATCAATTATTCAATGATCTTGCCCGTCTTGTCAATGTAGTACGCATTTCCGTCATCGTGGCAGCCAAGCATATTGTTATGATACGTTTCTTCATCATGTCAAGATTATATTCACATCATCTCTCAGTTCATCAGTTCATCGGCATTTGCAATGCCGATGCAGTTGATCGGTGCATTTGCAATGCACCCCTTTGCATCATAGATGCACCTGCCACATGCAGCCGCATTGCAAATGCGGCTGAACTCAAAGGGCAAGACGCAGGCCGATGTTGGAACTGCGATGGGTCTGGTCGCAGGGGAACCGATAAGACACATTCCATCCCGAAGAAGCGATGAACCAGCCCCCCCCCGGATTACACGTCCAAGGCTCGAAGTTGCACCACGGGGGTTCGTTTGACTTTCTGAACTATAAAAGCCGTACCAGTCCTGACACCATTCTTCAACGTTTCCAGACATGTCATAAAGTCCCAATTCGTTGAAACGCTTAGTGCCAACATCATGCGTTGTGCTTTTCGTCCCGCAGTTACCATAGTGCCAAGCCACATCATCGAGTGAGTTGCCGCCAGCATACTTATAGCCGTTGCTGCGTTTGCCACCACGGGCAGCATACTCCCACTCTGCCTCAGTAGGTAAACGGTAGTTCTTACCTGTCAATTGGTTCAGTTTCGTAATAAACACCTGACAATCTTCCCATGACACCTGTTCCACAGGGAGTTTCCCTCCTTTAAAGTACGACGGGTTACTACCCATCACAGCCTCCCACAAATCCTGCGTCACCTCGTACTTGCAGATGTAATACGATGATAATGTTACCTGATGCACTGGCTTTTCCCATTCTTTTGTATCTAACCCCTGATCACTTGTGGCACCCATCATGAATGTGCCGCCCTCAACGTATACCATATTGGTCTCTAATTCACGAAACGGACGCATCCGTTCAGCTTCCTCCGCTTCGCGTGCTGCCCGTTCACGTGCCTCTTGCTCCCGCTTCTTCCTTGCCGCAGCTTCCTGCTGTTGTTTCTTCTTACGAGCCGCCTCCTCACGCTCCAATCGGGCCTTTCGTTCCAACGGACTTTCTATGTGACCGACCTGCGCCACGACATACGTCGTCGGCAATACTGACAGCACGAACAGTGCTAACAAGAACTTGATAATTGTTTTCATATTGATTTAAATAAGCTTCTTACTTCTACTTCTGTTTCTGTCTGCAAAGATAAACATTTATCCTTAAACGGCCAAACAATGAAAAGAAAGAATATAAAATTTGCATGATATGCTTGGGTTATTCCGGGAAAAACTGTAACTTTGCACACAAAACGGGCAAGAACAGAAAAGCGTTATGGTAGAATTTAAATTCATAGATTACGGAACGGATTTTGGAACACGCGACATGGGCAAGAAACTCCGCGAGAAGCTCTTACCACTCATTAACAACTTGAATGGTAACGAGAAGGTTGTCCTTGACTTCACGGGTGTCAACGTGGTGTCAAACTCCTTTGCCGACGAATGTATAGCCAAGTTGCTCTTGGAAATGCCTTTATCAGAATTGAAGCGTCGGACCACCTTCCGGGGATTGAACCCATTGGCAGAGCGCAGTGTGTTGGTAGCACTTCAGCGCAGGTATAAAGTGCTGTCTACATAGCTGCCATCACTGAGCCAGACGGAAGCCGAGGCCGTTGGAGTGGTATGGAGTGGGACCAGCGCTGCGGCGTGTCCATACGCGGCAGTAGCCAGTCTTAAAGGGATACTCCCAACTGCCACCGCGATAGACATGGTCCTCACCGTAGACAGGGCCGCGCGGATTCGTCTGCTTGCCTGACTCATAAGGGGCAAAATAGTCCTCCACCCACTCGAACACGTTGCCCGACATGTCGAAAAGTCCCAGCTCGTTGGGTCGCTTCTGGGCGATGTTATGCGTCTGGTTATCACAGTTGTCACGGAACCAACCCACCGAATACAGGTCGTCGCTGCCGGCATACTTAAAGCCCTTGGAGTTCTTGCCGCCACGGGCAGCATACTCCCACTCGGCCTCCGTCGGCAGACGGTATTTCTTCCCCGTCAGGCTGTTCAGCTTCACGATGAACGTCTGGCAGTCTTCCCAGCTCACATACTCCACAGGCCGGCGCGGGCCCTTGAAGTGCGAGGGATTGCTGCCCATGACGGCCTCCCAGAGCTCTTGCGTCACCTCATAGCGGCTGATGCTGAACGCCGAGAGCGTCACCTTGTGGGCCGGCTCTTCCCATCCGTAGTATTCGTCCTCGTTGTCCGTCGTGGGGCCCATGGTGAACGTGCCGCCGTCCACCTGCACCATGCTCTGCTCCAGCTCGGCAAGCACGCGCCGCAACGTCGTTTCCTTGCGGGCAGCTTCCTCACGGGCAGCCTGTTCGCGGGCGGCCTGTTCACGCTGTTGGCGCTCCGCCTCCTCGCGGGCTGCCTGCTGACGTGCGGCTTCTTCACGGGCAGCCTGTTCACGGGCGGCCTGCTCGCGGGCTTCCTGCTCACGCCGCTTGCGGGCAGCAGCCTCCTGCTCACGTTTCTTCCGGGCCGCAGCCTCGCGTTCCAGCCGGGCCTTGCGCTCCAACGGGCTTTCTATCTTACCTTGTGCCGATGCATACGTGGTCGGCATCATGGACAGCACGAACAGTGCCAAAAGGAATCTGATGATTGTCTTCATACGTAGTCATTGCTAAGTCTGCTGCAAAGGTATACAAAAAAACTGAAAGCACAAAGTTTTCAACAGAAATTTCATGCGGCACCTCAAGGGGAGTTAGGCGGCACATAAAAGGGAGTTAGGCGGCACCTAAAGGACAGTTAGGCGGCACCTAAAGGACAGTTAGGCGGCACCTAACTCCCCTTTAGGTACCGCCTAACTGGTGTTCAGGTTGGACGTCTGGTGATGACAAAGAAATTGTTACAAGCAGGATTTGGCTATCTGCGGAATTATTAGTAGCTTTGCAGACAAAACTACTTAGCTATGAGGAAAAGGATTATTTTGATGGTAATGGCCATGATGGGATTCATGCACTTACCCGTACATGCACAAGAAAGCATTTCAAGCACAATGTCTTTAAACAAGGAAGTCAAGAAGGGACGCCCGCTCATGGAGAAGTATGATGGCGGCGTCAGCTTCTTCATCCGTCTGGACTTGCCCGTCATTGACAAGGCACCCAAGAACTACAGGAAAGCGCTGACGGCCGTGCGCGACACCGTCATCAGCAAGGCGATGGGGCTGAAATGGCAGAAGGGCGACAAGAACTACAAGAAACTGACGGCACAGTTGGAGAAGAATGTGCTTGACCACCTTGAGGAAATGATTGAATCCATGAGCGACTCGGAGCGGGAAAGCTACAGGCCGCTGTTCAAATGGCTCATAGAATACTCCGGCATGCTGATTGAAAGCCCAGAAGCCAACCCGATGGTCAGCGACACGCCGTTCTTCCAGTATTTCCTGCAAAAGATTGAATTTATCGGCAACAGCTGGTACACGGCTCAGAACCTCGTGTTCGACAGCCGTACCGGGCAGCTGCTGACCATAGAGGACCTGCTTGACATGACCACGGAACATGAAGATGCCATCACCGAACTGATGAGAAAGGAGTTCCAGAAGCGTCATCCGGATGGGACCGACTATGATTATCAGGTCTTTCCCTCGGCCAGCTTTGAGGTGTCAAAGGAGGGTCTCAACTTCTACATCCCTACGGGCGAGGTGGTTGAGAATCAGCTGGAATACATCTTCCTCGAGCGCTCCGTCCTCATGCCCTACGTGAAGAAAGGCAGCCTGCTGGAGCAATATTGGAAGTAATCCACGCGCGCGAACATTATTATATATAAGGAGTTCAGACGAATCACATTGTCTCCAGCGGGTTGCCGTTGGGGTCGTACCACATTCCGTGCTCGGGCTGTCCCTTCGCGTCGAACGTGCCCTCAAAGTAGCTGCCGTCGCCGGCGTTGTAACGGCCTTTCAAGAAGTGGTCCTTATGCATCTCGCCCTTGAACGAGCTGCCGTTCTTATACGTAAACGTCACATTCGTGCCGTGCATGGCGCCATGCTCGAACGGGCCGTCGTAAGTGCTGCTGTCGAAGACGGCACGACCGACGCCGTGAGGTTTGCCACTGTCATCAATGGGGCCGGTGTAGGTGCCCTTCTCGCCGAGGTTGGAGATAAACTCCATGTCTTCCACGCGCTTCACCTCGTTCATCTTCTGCTCCACGGTTTCCTTCACGCTGGGAGTCTCGTCTGGCGATGACGAGCCGCCACTCAATGCCACGATGCCACCCACGACGAGCAACAGCACAAACACCGCACCGCCGATAATCATGGGCCACGGCTTCTTGGACTCGCCGTCAGCAAATATCTCGTCGGCGGTCAACGTCTGCTTCTCTTCCACCTTCGGCGCCGTCTTGGGAGTTGAAGGCTTGGGGGTGGAGGGGCGAGGGGTTGAGGGTTGAGGATGGATAGCTGACACAATAGTTTCTTCGTCGGCGGGTTCGGGTTTGCTGACCACCCGCGTCTCGTCGTCATCATCAGCAGCGACGGGTTTGTCCAAGAACGCGCGCACCTCAGCAGCCGACTGCGGACGTTGGGTGTAGGCGGGCTTCATCATCCAGGCAATGAGCTGCTGCATGCGCGGGCTCAGCGGCGTGGGGAACGTCAGTTGGCCACCCATGGCGATAATCTCAGAAGCCGACGGCGGCGTCTGGTCAGTCAGCAATTTGAAGACGGAAGCGCCCAGTGCGTAGAGGTCAGTCCACGGACCGAAGAGACGGAAATTCTGGTCGGTCTGCTCCAACGGTGCATAGCCGGGCGTGAACGCCATTGCCGACGACGTGGCCACGGAGTGACCGTCGCTGGTGTGCAACTGCTTCGAGGCACCGAAGTCAATGAGGTAGAGCTGTTCCTGACGGTTGACCATCATGTTGGCGGGTTTGATGTCAAGGTGCCATATCTGCTGACGGTGCACCGATTCCAGCGCGTCGAGAGCCTGACGCAGCAAGGGCAGCAGCTCATCCTCGGTCAACGGACGTCCCAAGCGCTTGAGCCGTTCGCCGAGCGACTCACCGTCAATGAAGTCCATGACGTAGTAGACGGTGCCGTTCTCCTCGAACAAGTCGTGCACCTTGACGATGTGGTCGTTCTGCAACTTCCACAGGCGCTGAGCCTCTTTCTTGAACTTGTCGCGCTGCGCGTCGAACGAAGGCCGGTTGTCAGGCACGCTGACGGTGACGGTGTTGCCGTCGCGCAGGTTGATGCCCTTCATGAAAAACTCCTTCATGGCACACACCACGTCGAAGTTAAGGTTCGTCACCACATAAGTATTACCAAAACCACCCGAGCTGAGTGCCCGTTCCACTCGGTAAGCTCCTCCACGCAGCAGCGTCCCCGGGGTTAGCATTGCTTGTTTCTCCATATCGTTTATCTTTGAGATTTCTGGTTTGAGATTACTTTCTGTATTTTTTGATGATGCTATAGGCCGTGTAAAGGCCCAGTTCGCCTGCCTTCGACAGGTCGTTGATGCCGTCGGTCTGCTGCCCGGCATAGATGCGGGTCAGCCCACGGTTATAGTATGCCTCGGCCAGCGAGGGGTCAAGCTCAATGGCGCGGCTGAAATCATCGGTGGCGCGGGCATAGTCCTTGCGCAAGGCATAGACGATGCCGCGGTTATAATATAGGTAAGGGTTCTGCGGACTCAGTTTCAGCGCATCAGTCAGGTCGCCCACGACGTTGGCCGTCTTCATGCTGACGTCAGTACCCTGCGAGGCGTTGAACATGTTGACCCGATGCTGGCAGATGGCCCGTTGCCAAAGTGCCAGTGTGCTGGTTGAGTCAGTCTGCAGATAGGTGGTCAGGTCGTCAATGGCACCCTCGTGGTTCTGAATCTCAGCATAGGCAATGGCGCGGCGGAAGTAGAGGCTCGAGGTTTGAGATTTGAGGATCGAGGTTTGATGATCCGCAATCCTAACTGACAACGTGTCGATGTAAGCAAAGAAGGCTTTGGTCTGCGACTCGTCAAGCGAGGTCTGCGCATTGGAGATGAACAGGTGGCGCACACCACGCTGCTGATTGTAGCTGTCCACCTGACGGTCAAAGAAACGGTTGCTGCGGATGTCGCTCTCCATGTGCTGCAACGACAGGGCAAACATGGGCAGGAAGTCGATGTCCACCTTGCGGTTCTGCACGCGGCCACGATATTCGCTCTTGTACTCATGCTCCATCTCCTGCTCGTCGGCCACCACAATCTGATTGTATTTCTCCAAGTCATCATCCGAACGCTTGCGCATCTGTTTCTTCGAGAGTCGCGGCTGCGTGCCGTAGAGATGCTTGTAGAGCTGTGCCTTGTAGACGCGGAACTCATCAGCGTCAGCCTGCTTGGTCATGCCTAACCGACGGTAACAGTTGGCACGGCTCTGCAAGCCCGTCCAGAAGTTGGGATACTGGTCAATGACTTTCGTGTAGTCGTCAATGGCTCCGCGCAGATTGCCCGTCTTGTCGAGCAGCGTAGCGCGGTTATAGCGGGCCATGAGGTTGTCGGGCTCCAACTTCAGCACGAAGTCGAAGTCTGTGATGGCGCGGTTGTCGTCACCGACCTGTGCCCGCAACAGACCACGGTTGTAGTGCCCGAGGAAGTTGTTAGGGTCAAAGTCAAGGGCCGCGTCATAGTCGGCCATCGCCCCGCGCAGGTTGTTCTGATTGTAACGGGCCAAGGCACGGTTGATGTAGTTGTTGGCTTGCTTGGGCAGCAGGTGGATAGCCTTGTCAAGATAGCCCTCTGACTCTTTCCACTCATTACGGGCCAGACTGATGACGGCACGCTCGCCCCAGATGACGCCGTCGTAAGGGTCAATCTCCAGACTCTTGTCAAGAGCCGTGACGGCACTGGCGGTGTCCTTCTCCTGCATGTAGACCTCAGCCTTCATGGAGTAGCCACGGGCATACTTAGTCCAACGCATCAGCATGCTGTCCAGCTCCAAGTGTGCCTGTGCATAGTCTTTGTCATGTATGCGACAGAGCACGCGGTTGTGCCACAGGTTCTGATTGTCGGGAGCATAGTGCAAGGCCTGCGTGTAGTCGCTGATGGCCTCCTTGTATTTCTGCTGCTGGATGCGCGTCAGCCCGCGCAGCTCATACAGGTTCACCACGTAGGGGTTGAGCTTGATGGCTTCCGAACAGTCGCTCTCTGCCCCGACGTAGTCATCAAGGTAATACTTAGCCACGCCGCGGAAGAACCACGGCTCATACAAATAAGGCTTGGCATTGATGGCCTGATTAAAATACTGGATGCTGAGGACGTAATCCTCGTAATAAAGAGCCGAACGGCCCACCATGATCAGCCGGTCGATGTTGTACTGCGCGTATACGCCCTGCGGGCTAAATGATAAATAAGAAATGATAAATGACAGACATATCCCCCGCCATTTACACCATGTATCTTTATGAGTTGCTAAATTTATCATTTATCATTTCTCATTTTTCATTTAGCCACAGGCGCCTTAGTCTTGTAGCCGCAGCGGTAGCGGCCTTGCAGCAGGGCGCGCAGCTTACTCTTGATGAGCTGTTTGCGCAACGGCGACACGCGGTCAACAAACATCTTGCCGTCCAAGTGGTCGAACTCATGCTGCATGACACGGGCCAGATAGCCATCGACCCACTCATCGTGGGGCTGCAACTGTTCGTCGAGCCACTGCACGTGTATGCGCGTGGGACGAACCACCTTCTCATGAATACCCGGAAGCGACAGGCAGCCCTCTTCTGACGTTTCGGTCTTCTCGTCGTCATACTCCAGAATGTGCGGATTAATGAAAGCCTGCTTGAAGCCCTTATACTCAGGCAGGTCATCGCTGATGACATCCAAGTCGATGATAACCACACGGATAGCCTTGCCTATCTGCGGCGCAGCCAGCCCGATGCCTTCACTCTCTGCCAGCGTCTCACGCATGTCCTGCAACAGCTGCTCAAGTCCGGGATAGTCCGTCGGAATGTCCTGAGCCACCTTGCGCAAGACCGGCTGGCCATATATGTAAATAGGTAATATCACTTTAAATTAGAAATTAGAAATTATGAATTAGAAATTATGATTACTGACGGACGGCTCTTTCTCGTGAGTGGTGTTTGGTGAGTGGTGAAGGGTGAGAACCATTCTCCACTCCTCACTCTCCACTCTTCATTTAAAACGCCTCCTCATATAGTCTTCCAATATGATGGTGGCTGAGATTTCGTCCACCAAGGCCTTGTCCTGACGGGCTTTCTTCTTCAGTCCGCCGTCAAGCATGGCCTGATGTGCCAACACGGAGGTGAAGCGTTCATCATACAGCTCAATGGGAATCTGCGGCATCTGCTTTCGCCAGCGGTTGACGAACTGCTGCACACGCACCAGGTTCTCACTGGGCTGGCCGTTGGGCTGTCGCGGTTCACCGATGACAATGCACTCCACGGGTTCACGTTGCGTGTAGTCACGCAGATAGTCGAAAAGCTCTGATGTAGGAACAGTCGCCAACCCTCCGGCAATGATCTGCAGAGGGTCGGAGACTGCTAATCCTGTACGCTTCTTACCGTAATCAATGGAAAGAATACGTGCCACGTGCTGTGCCTCTGTGTTTTGTTTATTTGGCAAACAGCAGCCAAGCGTCGGCAAACTCGCTGCGCAGCTGGTCGCGGCTCTGCACGGCATCAGCCTTGTTGTCAAACGTAGAGGCAATGACGCGGTACATGTTACGGTCAGCGTTGTAACCCAGCTGAGCGGCATAGCCCTTGCTGCGCAGGCGCTCCATCTGTCCCTCAGCATTTGCCTTCACTGAGAACGAACCGACGACGACGCTGTAGGTCTTCAGACCGCCACCGTCAACCACCGTCAGGTTTTCCTGACGCACGGTCACGTTGTCAGTGTTGTCAGTCACGCGCGTCTCGTCAGCCGGACGGGTTGTCACAGGAGCCACGGTCGGGGTCTCCGTCACAGTGGGCTGCACGGTCGGAGTCTCCGTCACGTTCTGCTGAGCCTCGGTGCGCTGCTGGGCCTTCAGATAAGCCTTGCGATAGGCACTCTCACTCGATTTGCAACTGGTAAATGCCATGGCGACACACAGAGTGGCGCCTAAAAAGATGTACTTTTTCATTTCAATTAATGGTTTATTAAAACATGTTTTGTTGTTTCCTTTACTATAATTTTGTGCGAAATTACAAAATATCGCTGAAACAAGCCAACAAATCGTGCCTAAAGTTTGTTAAATACTAAAATAATTCACAATTCGTAATTCATAATTGATAATTATTTAGTATTTTTGCCATTCGAAAACAAGTTTAACAACAAAAACTGAAAGATTATGAAAGGTTATGGTTACATCGGAGCTTTTCTGGGTGGTGCGCTCGTCGGTGCCGCGCTCGGCCTGATTCTCGCTCCTGAAAAAGGTACTGACACACGTGAGAAAATCAGCGACGCCGTTGACGACTTCATGAAGAAGCATAACATCAAGCTGCGCCGTAAGGACGTGGAGGAACTGGTTGACAACATAGAAGAAGCTACCCCCGAAGAGGAGTAAGAGGCTTATGATTGCAAGTGACAAGAACGTTGAGAACCTCGGCCAGCTGTTCAGCGAGCTGAAGCGTTACCTCACGCTGCAACGTGAGTTCGTGCTGTTAGATGCCATCGACAAGAGCGTGCGCATCATAGCAGCGCTCATCCTTGGCGGCATCACGTTCGTGCTCGTACTGCTGGTGCTGTTCTACCTCTCGTTTGCCGTGGTCCACTGGTTAGAGCCACTTGTCGGCGTCGCATGGGCATTTGCCATCATTGCCGCTGCCTTCCTGCTCCTGCTGGTGTGCATCGTGCTGCTGCGCCGACCGCTCATTGAACGGCCGCTCGTGAAGTTCCTGACCGAGACACTGATGAACTGATGCGAAAAGGTAAAACGGTTAAAAAGCTAAAAGGTAAAGAAACATGGATCAATTCACCTCATACAGCAGTCTGAAAGAACTTCAGCAACGCAAGGAACGCATACGTGAGGACTTGCAACGTGGCACGAAGGACATGACACGCCTCTGCCAAGAGACGTTCGTACCCACCAAGCCCGACACCCGCAAGGAAGCCGTCACCCGCGCCGTCAACATCGGTTTCATGGTCTTCGACGGTATCATGCTGGCCAAGAAGCTTGACAGCAAATACGCCATCGTCATGAAGAGTCTGGAACTCATCCATAAATGGCAGAAGGGACGGAAGTAATTTCCGTCCCTTCACCTTTTCTTAAAAAGCTTCATTTCTACACCTCTATCACCTGCCCGTCGTAGGCCAGCTGGATGTCGGCTGGCAGCGTGCGGTTGACGACAGCATGCAGACCGATGTCGTGGCTGGGATGTATGAGGAACGTGCAACGGGCATGGACGCGACGGGCGAAGCGGACAGCATCATCCACCGTCTGATGGGAGTGATGGGGCTTCTGCCGGAGCGCATTGACCACCAACGTATCGGCTCCCTCAGCATAAGGCACCTCAGCATCGTCGATGGTCTTCATATCGGTGATGTAGACGAGGGTTGAGGGTTGAGGGTTGAAGGTGGAGGGTGGAAGGTGGAGGGTTGAGGGCTGAGGGTGAGTGGTGAAGCGATAGCCGAGGATAGGCAGTTTGCCGTGCATCACTTGGAAGGGCAGAATGTCAATGTCGCCGATGGTCATGGGCTCGTGCGGATGAATCTCATGCAGGCCGATGGCGGGCACGCCGGGGTAACGGTGCTCGGCAAAGCAATAAGGCAGCATCTCAAGCAGTCCTTGACGGGCAATAGGGTCAGCATAGACATTGATCTCACCGAACTGACAGTAGGGACGTATGTCGTCCATGCCACCCATGTGGTCGTAGTGGGCATGGGTGATGAGTATGCCGTCAATCTTGCGGAAAGGCTGCGGCATGATCTGCTGGCGGAAATCAGGGCCGCAGTCAATGAGCAGCCGCGTCTGCTGTGTCTCTAACAAGGCTGAGCAACGCAGACGCTTGTCGTGCGGGTCAGTACTCTGGCACACCTCACACCGGCAGCCGATGGTCGGCACGCCACACGAGGTTCCCGTTCCTAAGAATGTCAGTTTCATACGCCTTTACCTTTTTACTATTCTTACCTTTTTTACTTTTTTACCTTTTTACTTTCTTACCTTTTTACTTTCTTACCTTTTTACCTTTACACGATGTTTACCTCCGGATGTATTTCTATGCCGAACTTCTGCATGACGTCCTGCTGTATCTGGCGGCACAAGGCCACGATTTCGTCGCCCGTAGCACCGCCACGGTTAACCAGCACCAACGCCTGCTTGCCGTGAACGCCGGCACGTCCCACGGAGCGGCCTTTCCATCCGCACTGCTCTATCAACCACCCGGCAGGAATCTTCTCATGGTCTTCATCTATATAATAATGTGGCATCTGCGGATAGTCAGCTGCCAGCGCCTCGTACTTGGAACGCGGCACGACGGGGTTCATGAAGAAGCTGCCGGCATTGCCCAGCACCTTCGGGTCAGGCAGCTTGGCGTTCCGCAGTTCCACAATGGCATCCCGCACCTGCCATGCCGTAGGGTTGCTGATGCCCTTACGCTCCAGCTCGGCACTGACATTGCCATAACCGAGACGGGGGAAGAACATCTCTGTCAGCTCGTACTCAACAGCGGTAATCAGGTAACGGTTTTTCCATTCATGCTTGAAGCGACTGTCACGATAGCCGTAACGGCAGTCCTCCCAGCTGAAGACGGGCATCTTGCCCGTAGCTATCTCCACGGTGTAGACACGACGGATGAAGACCTGTGCCTCCAAGCCATAGGCTCCGATGTTCTGCACAGCACTGGCACCCACGTCGCCGGGAATGATGGAGAGGTTCTCCAAGCCATAAAGCCCATGCTCCAGACTACGGACCACCACATCGTCCCACACCTCACCGCTGCCGCACAGCATCCTGCGACCATCAAAGCTGATGCCCTTGATGGCTGAGTGTACGACGGTTCCCTCGTAGTCTTTCGTCAGCAACAGATTACTGCCGCTGCCGATGATGATGTAGGGTTCGCCTGACTCACGCAACGCCTGAGCCACCTGCTGCGCCTCCTCAATGGTTGCATACTCCAGAAAGCGCCGGCATCGGACGTCAATGCCAAACGTGTTGTGAGCCAACAGGCTGTAGTCTTTGATATCTTTCATGTTGTTACGTTGACAGTTTGGTAAGTTTCCACTTGTCGCCCTGACGCTTGAACGTCAGCTCCACCTCAAAGCCGTTGGCAATGCCGCGGATGACGAATATCTTGACATTGTCGCCCTTCTGCTCCTCGCCGTAGACAATGTTGTAGATCATGTCCGTCGGCAGTTCGGGTGCAAAGGCGGGCCATGTGTCGGGCGTGATGACTCCCTCCATCTCGCTGAAGTCATCATCAGGGTCAGGCCCGGTGAACTGCACCGTGGAGCTCAGGCTGCCGACCTGAAACACGGAGTCAGTGGAGAACTGGTGATAGAACGTGAGGAATGAAGCATCGGGCATCTCGTCAATAGACTTGTTGACAATGCGCTGAAGCATCCATGAGCCGCGTTCGCGGGCAAAGTAGTACTGCTTCACGCGGTGGTCAGAGAAATAAATCTTCTCGATGATGCCACGCGACACGGACGTGTCCTGCCCCAGTTCCATTTGCTTCTCGTCGTTGAAGAGCAGCGTGTAGTAGCCTTGGTGCATGAAGAAGTTTTCCATTTTCCATGCTGACTTGTCCAGCTTCTCATGCCGCTCACCGGTCTGCACGTCGAGCGGGAAGTGGATGCGTTTCATCTGCAGCTTCCTGTTGGCAGCGAAGTTAA
This sequence comes from Prevotella sp., assembly GCA_017467705.1. Taxonomy (GTDB): domain Bacteria; phylum Bacteroidota; class Bacteroidia; order Bacteroidales; family Bacteroidaceae; genus Prevotella. The sequence goes on from JAFUSC010000065.1 coordinate 26,698, forward strand.
AAATAAAGTCGTCAAACAGCTCATCAGCTGCGACGGGCATCGGGGTCTCAGCGATAATTTCTTCCAACGTGTCAGTAGGCAGCGAGTCACCGACTGCGACCGAGTCAGCTACCACCGTCACCGTGTCCTTGCTTTTGTTGTCAAAACACGAACACAATGTCAGCAGAGCGACAGAAAAGATGAATAATAACCTATTCATTTTGCCATTCAGATAACAGTATATATCTCAAATTTGGTGCAAAGATAC
>JAFUSC010000066.1 GCA_017467705.1 Prevotella sp.
CCGGTCAGTCTTTCCTTCAAACAACAAAGGTAATCAAACTGACCTTAATCTCAGTATAAACGCAGGAAAAACATTTAACATCCCGCTGGATCTTCGTTAAGTTTTCCATCCCGTCTAACTAAGATGCCGCAAAGTTAGAGTCTTTTTGTATGTATCTCTTTCCCAAATAAAATAATTATGGTTTATAGGGACACAGAACCATGCAAAGAGAAAAAAAAGAGATGAACGGAATCACAGAGAAATGCCCTAAGTGCGGGAATGTCGTGGAAGGGAAGATGGAATTGACAGCAGAACGTAAGATGACCAAGGCAGCTACAAAGAAAGGGCTGGGATATTTTATTCTGCCTGTTGTAACGGGAATTATCGGTACATTTATTCCAATCCCTATCGTGGGTACCTTGATTGGTGTCTTCATTGGAATCTGGCTCAATGAAAACGTGTTTAGCAAAGCTGCAGACGCATTGGACCAGTCCATGTATACAAGCAGTCCGTTTCACTTTGATTGTCCTGCGTGCGGACATGTATGGACGAGGATTTACCAGCACGATGCTGACACGACCCCTGATGAAGTGTTGAAACGCCAGCAAGAGGAAGTTGTCAGAGGGTTCCGTTCTGGGTTTAGGACGAACGTTGTCTGTAGCGTAATCTTCGGAGTAATCGGCTCTGCCTGCTGGTACTACTGCCATGTCAACGAGTATGCATCCACGCACATGGAAGATGTCTGGTTGCTTGGCCAGATGGAAGTGACCGATTACAACTGGACGTGGTTCTTTTTGGGGTTCCTCATGATTGTCTTCCTCATTGTGACGGTTTATAATATTATCGCTGCCGTCAACAACTTCAAAGAAGCAAAGAACGTGGAAGGAATGACCGTTGAGGATTTCCGCCATTCTGTCTATAGGAAGTAGTGAAACACTAAATCGTTTCGTGACGGGTGACGGATAGCGTCTGTCAGGTTACGTGGCGTCGGCAATGGCTTGTAGCATGAGTTCAATCAGGCGCGGCACGGCGTAGTGGTCCATGTCGGATTCGGGAATCCAGATGTAGCCGTCAGGCAGTTGCGGACGCTCGGCGGGCTCCCACAGGTAGAAGTCGGCCAGAATGATGCGGTGCGTCAGCACGTGGCGGACGTTCTTCTTGATTAATGAAGCCCCCTCCAAACCTCCCCGAGGGGAGACTTTTGCTGCGCCTTGGGTATTCGTGTCCCCCTCGGGGAACGACAGGGGGGCTTCAATTAGTAAAGGTTCCCATAGTCCTGCCAGATGTCGCCCTTGCCGCGGCGACGGATGGCGGTCTCGCCTTGATACCTTATATATATATAAGTAAGGTGGCGCTCTTTCACCTTGAGCGTCTTCAGCTTGACGGGCAGTTCTTGGATGCGCTGTTCGCGGAAGGCGACGCAGCTGTCAAGCAGCGGGCACACGGTGCAGCGGGGCGACTGCGGCGTGCACTGCGTGGCACCGAAGTCCATGATGGCCTGATTAGCCTCTCCCCACCCACTCCGAAGGGAGGGGGCCAGTAGATGCTGCGCCAAGGCTGCAAACTCTTTTTTGCCCTCGGTGGTGTTGATGGGGGTGCTGATGCCGTAGTGTCGGCTGAGAACGCGGTAGACATTACCGTCGACGACGGCCACGGGCAGCCCGAAGGCGAAAGAACCGATGGCAGCGGCGGTGTAGTCGCCCACGCCTTTCAGTTTTCTGATTTCTTCATACGTGGTGGGAAAGCCGCCACGAGCGACGATCTGCTGCGCGGCTGCGTGCAGGTTGCGGGCACGACTGTAATAACCCAGCCCCTGCCACTCGCGCAGCACGTCGTCCTCGCTGGCAGCTGCCAGCGCTTCCACCGTGGGCCAGCGCCGCATGAAACGCTCCCAGTAAGGGCGTCCCTGCTCCGTCCGCGTCTGTTGAAGAATGATCTCCGAGAGCCAGATGGCGTAGGGGTCGCGGGTCTCGCGCCACGGCAGCTGACGTCCGTTCTCGCGGAACCATTGCAGAATGGTGGAGGCAAAGGTCATAGGGTTTTTTATCTCTGATACATGCGCAGGCCGTAGTCGTTGGCCACGGCGTAGGCATGCTCCATGATTTCGGAGATGGCATGCTCGTAAGGCAGGGCATCCTGGTCACGCAGCCAGAACACGAACTCCACGGGCAAGCCCGTGGGCGTGCCGTCAAGCTGATGCACCATGATGGCCTTGTCGTTGAGCACCTGCTCGTGCTTGGCCAGCCAGTCTTCCATGTGTTGGCGGTAAAGCGTGAGGTTGACGGGGTGGTCTTCCCGGTCGTCCATCGTCTTGATGCTGCTGAAGTCGAAGTAAACCTTGCGGGCGGCTTTGCGGCCTACGTTCTCCTTCATGCCTTTCCAGTTCTGAAACGAGCCGTCGACGAGCGTCTGCGGCGTGACGGTGATGATGGTGTTGTCGAAGTTACGTACTTTGACCGTGGTCAGTGTGACGTCCTCGACGATGCCGTCGGCTCCGGCGCCCGGCACGGTGATGCGGTCGCCCTTGCGCAACATGTCGTTGCTCGTCAGGCGGATGCCGGCCACCAGTCCCTTGATGGTGTCCTGAAAGGCCAGCATGAGAATGGCTGACGCTGCGCCGAGTCCGGCAAACAGCGTGGTGGGGTTCTTGTCGAACGCGATGGATACAACGATGATGGCAGCAATGAAGAGCATGAGAATCTTCAGCACGCTGCACACGGTGTAGAGATATTGCTGCTTGGCCGTGCGCGTGTCGCCCTCCAGTTCCTTGAACGAGTCGATGAACACGATGCTGGTGCGCACGGTCATGACGGTGATGTAGATGGCCGTCAGGCGTGCCAGCATCTCGCGCACGGTCGGATATTCGTAGAACACGAGCGGCAACAGCTGCCAGATGACGATGGCCGGCACGATGTTAAAGGCCGAGTTGAGCACTTTGCTGCTCAGCAGCACGTCGTCCCAGCGGGCCTCGGTGCGCCGCGTCACTTTGTTAATCAGAGGAATGAACACCCGTTTGCACACCCAGCCCGACAGCAATGCCAGTACGACGGCTACGATGACCAGTACGATGTGGCAGATGACGGGAATGGCTGAGTCAGGAACACTCATGGCCGTCAGCAGACGCTCAACGTAAAAAGTGATTTTCTCCATGTCTTATGTTGTTGTTTTTATCATTCTTTATTGGCACAGCTGTATGCACACCATGTCTTGGAAGGTGCGGGCGCGGCTGGCGGTGAGCACGCCTTGGTTCATGATGGCGAAGCAGAGCACGTGGCCGTTGGGAGCGGTGCAGTAGCCTGCCAGCGTGCTGACACCCGTCACCGTGCCTGTCTTGGCGTGCACGTTGCCGGCAGCAGCGGTCTTCTGCATGCGCTTCTTCAGCGTGCCGTCCTGTCCGGCAATGGGCAGTGACGGCAGCAGGTGAGCCTGTATGTTCGTGTTACGCCACGCATAGCGCAGCAGCCGTACCTCCAGTTCTGGCGACAGATAGTTGTAAAGGGAGAGCCCGCTGCCGTCGGCAATCTTGTAGTCAGCCGACACCAGCCCCAGCTTGTCAATCAGTTTCCAGATGACGGTGCGTGCCTGTTTCACGCCGGCACCCTTGGTGCCCGTGATGGCCGCCAGCTGATAGAACATAGACTCGGCGTAGAGGTTGTCGCTCTCTTTCATCATGCGCATCAGCACCTGGTCCATGGTGTGGAAGCGTTTGCAGACGAACGTTGCTCCGGCCGGCAGCCGTTCTTCGGCTTGCGTGGCTTGCAGCGTGATGCCTGCCGCGCGCAGACTGATGGAAAAACGCTCCATGAAGTTGTCCTTGCCTTGCAGCAGCAGTGGCGTGAGCACGGGGTTATCGTCGTCCCAGCACCAGCCCCAGCCCAGCGTGTCGGCATCCTTCATCGTCTTGTCGGCCACGAGCCGTCCGCAGATGGTGTCCACGCCGAGGCGTTGCAGCTGTTCCACAAAGGCGTGCATGTCGTCGATGTTGAAGCACGGGTCCATGCCGCCCACGCAGATAACGTCGCCGTTGAGCGTGTTGCCGTCAATCGTTCCTTTATAATATAACGACGTGCTGAACTGATAAGCACCGCCCAACCTGTCGAGGGCAGTGATGGAGGTGACCAGCTTCATGGTGGATGCCGGGCGCAGGATGTGGTGCGGGTTCACGGCATAGAGTGCGCTGTCAGCCGTCAGGTCCCACACCAGCAGTCCCAACTCTGATGTGCGGAGCAAGGGCTGTTGCTGCATGAGCACCGTGTCAAGGCGCAGGCGCAGGCTCTGTGGCCACGGGGTAGGGGGAAGGGAGTCGGGGCCGATGGTGTCGGCACGCTGTCCCATCATGGGCATGGTAAGTGCCCAAATCAGCAATAAAAGTACATATTTCTTCATTTTCGATTGCAAAATTACAAAATATTTTATACTTTTGCAGTGTTTTCAGAAGAAAACCTGTAAATAATTGCAAATACTGAACCTAAATAAGAAGATAGTAAATCCGTAAATAGTAAATAAAAAGATGGTTTATAAATACGATTTCCTGGTGATAGGTGCCGGTGTGGCCGGTATGAGCTACGCCCTGAAAGTGGCCCGCGAGAAGAAGGGCAAGGTGTGTATGATCTGCAAGACGAGCCTTGACGAGGCTAACACCTCGTTTGCGCAGGGTGGCGTGGCGAGTGTGACGAACTTGGAGCTTGACAATTTCGACAAGCACATTGAGGACACGATGATTGCGGGTGACTACATCAGCGACCGCGCTGCCGTGGAGCAGGTGGTGCGCAATGCACCGGCACAGATACGGGAGCTGGTGCAGTGGGGCGTCAACTTCGACCGTAAGGACGACGGCACGTTCGACCTGCACCGCGAGGGCGGACACTCTGAGTTCCGCATCCTGCACCACGCCGACGACACGGGTGCAGAAATACAGCGCGGCCTGATGGAGGCTGTACGTGCCTGTCCCGACATCGACGTCAAGGAACACCATTTCGCCGTGGAAATCATCACGCAGCACCACCTCGGCGTGCGTGTCACGCGCCGCTCACCCCACATTCAGTGCTACGGTGCCTACGTGCTGAATCCTGACAATCAGAAAGTAGACACTTATCTGGCCAAGGTTACCGTCATGTGCACGGGTGGTTGCGGTGCCGTCTACATGACCACGTCGAACCCCGTCATTGCCACGGGCGACGGCATTGCCATGGTCTACCGCGCCAAGGGCACGGTGGCCGACATGGAGTTCGTGCAGTTCCACCCCACGGTGCTGCACAACCCGAAGGAGACGCACCCGGCCTACCTCATCACCGAAGCCATGCGCGGCTACGGCGGCATCCTGCGCCTGCCCAACGGACAGTCGTTCATGGAGAAATATGACGAACGCCTGTCATTGGCACCGCGCGACATCGTGGCACGAGCCATTGACAAGGAAATGAAGATTCACGGCATTGACCACGTCTGCCTCGACGTCACGCACAAGCCCGCCGACGAGACCCGTCACCACTTCCCCAACATCTATCAGAAGTGCTTGCAGATGGGCATCGACATCACGTGCGACTATATTCCCGTGCGCCCCGCTGCTCACTACATGTGCGGCGGCATCAAGGTCGACCTGAACGGTCAGTCGTCCATCGAGCGCCTTTACGCGCTCGGCGAGTGCTCGTGCACCGGTCTGCATGGCGGCAACCGTCTGGCTTCTAACTCGCTGATTGAGGCCGTGGTCTACGCTGACGCCGCAGCCAAGCACTCGTTGGCCCATGTTGACGAGTATGACTATAACAATCAGGTGCCTGAGTGGAACGACGAGGGAACGATGACCAACGAGGAACAGGTGCTCATCACGCAGTCAGTGAAGGAAGTGGCGCAGATTATGTCCAACTATGTGGGCATCGTGCGCAGTGACCTGCGTCTGCACCGCGCGTGGGACCGCCTTGACATGCTCTACGAAGAGACCGAGCGTCTCTTCAAGCGCGTGCATGCCACGAAGGACATCTGCGAACTGCGCAACATGATCAACGTGGGCTATCTCATCACCCGCTGGGCGCTGGAACGCAAGGAGTGTCGCGGTCTGCACTTCACGACCGACTATCCGCTGCATGCGTATGATAAGTAAGAGCCCACCCCAACCCCTCCCCAAGGGAGGGGCTTGGATACCATAGAGATAA
>JAFUSC010000067.1 GCA_017467705.1 Prevotella sp.
ATGAGGAACAGCTGGTAGTCGTCGTAGCCGCTGATCTTGCCCAGGCGCTCTGCCAGCTCCACTTGCAGCTTGTTAACCACCGAGTTCGAGTAGAAGCCAATCTTCCCCAGCTGTTCCGTTACCTTCTGGATGTAGTGGGGATGTGAGTGACCTATTGAGATGACGGCATGACCGCCGTAGAGGTCCAGATACTCCTGACCCTTGTCGTCCCAAACCTTGCAACCCTGTCCCTTGACGATGTTCACGTCGAACAGGGGATATACGTCGAATAGTTTCATGAGTTATGCGTCTTGTTTAATTAAAACGGTGCAAAGGTACGAATAAGTGAGCGAAAATGCAAATTTATTTGCAATTTTCCGAGCAGAAGTACCTAAGACCAAAGGTCAAAGGTACGAAAACCAGAGCGAAAAGCCAAATAAATTCATATTAATTTGTTATAGCTGCCGGCTCATGAGAACGTAGCCGGCACCTCAAGAGGACATAGCTGCCGGCCCGTGAGCGCATAGCTGCCGCCTCGTGAGGACGTAGCGGGAAGGGAAGGAGCCTTAGGCAAACAGGGGCAGAGGAGCGCACTCTCCACTTCGTGCAGGTTCTTTCCGCGGTATTTGGCGCAGAACTCGTCCAGCTCCTTGATGCTGTATTTCTTGTCAATGACGGGCTGGGCATACAGCAACGGCTTGCCATCCTCGTCCCTCGTGGGACGGGGATGGAGCTCGTAGATGATTCCGTCAGTTTTCCTGGGCATGGTCGTACATGTGATAGTGTTTCATGCCACAAAGGTACGAAAAATAAGTGACACAACCAAACAATGGCAGCTTTTTATTCACCGAACAGAATCGATGTGGCCTCGTTCACTTCGGCGGGGGTGGGCACTTCGGGGGCAAGGAAGGGCGGTGCCCATTGCGCACCGTCGCCCACGCTGCCACCCTCACCGCTGATGGGCAGCAGCAGCGAACTGTTCACACTCATGGTGATGACCTCCATCAGAGGTTCTGTATATTCTTTCTTTTTCATAGCAGTCTGTGTTTAATGGATGAAGACCTTACGGCCATTTACGATATAGACGCCCTTTGTAGCAGGCTTACCAGAGAGGCGGCGGCCTGTGAGGTCAAACCACGACTCCTGTTGCGGGGTGGCAACCTCCAGTGCTTTCTCAACACCTGTCGCCTGACCGTTATGGGCATCGATACCGTCAAAATCGAACATGAGGACAGGTGCTGCGGCACCTGTCAGTGCCAGATAGGCCTTGTTGGCGTCGAGCGTCGTGCCTACGTAGCTGTAGAAGCCTACGTCGTAGCCATCCTTCTTGCTGAGCACGTAGATGTTGCCGTCGATGCCGCTGGTAGCTGTGGCCTGGTCGTTACCCTTCAAGGCGTTTGTGGAGAAGTCGCCAGTAGCCTCGTCGACAACACTGGTCAGTATGGCATTACCTGCCGTTGCACGCTTCAGCACGACGCCTTGGCCGGCCTTGATGCAGTGGTCGGCCACCTTCGTCAGTTCCAGTTCCTTGCCGTCGCTGCTCACTGTGCCGGTATAGACCTCAGTGCTCTCGTCGGCCACGCGGTTGACGTTCGACTTATAGTACGTGCCATAGTAGTAGCCGTCGCCGCCGTCGTGCATCGGCACCTCTACGGTCTTCTTCGTCAAATAGCCACCGGCACCGGTGTGGGCATACTTACCAATATTGTAAGGATTGGTGTATTTCGTGCCGTCCTCACCGACAAGGAGATTGTTATACAAGAACAAAGACTGGTTGTTAAAATTGCTTATTGCACTGGTGTCCCATCCGTCACCGACGATGATGGCCCTGAGCGAAGTGCAATTCCTGAACATCCCTGACATATCTGTAACTTTCGACGTGTTGAAGTGGCTCAAGTCGAGAGTTGTAAACTCACTTCCATCAAACATATAACTCATTGATGTCGCCTCAGACGTATTCAGGTTCTCCCAGCCCTCAATGGTCGTGGAGCTCTTATAACCACGGAAGAAATAGCTCAGATTCTGGGGTTTGACATATTTGAACAGCTTGTCAATGACGATACGCTCAGCTGAACTTAACTCCCACAAGGGATCTTCACCGTAGTTTGTCACATCCAATCCATCCCATAAAGAGGTGATGGTCTGTCCGTCGTATGTGTATTCATCTCCATCGTATGTGAAGTATTTCCTGACAGATCTATCGTAGGTTATATCTCTTGACAGGGTCATATACAAGGTTTTATTACCTTCGAACCACATTACGTAGGGCTTCAGACTGCTTAGCGACGTGAAGTAGCCCGTCGTTGGGTTGGCATAATTGATGTCTCTCTTATCCGAATCATAAGCAATGGCACCCTTTAGTAAAGAGCAACCATAGAACATGGTATACGATTCTAAAACATTCCCTGTGTTCCAGTCGTTATCGCAATAGATGGTCTTCAATGACGAGCAATTATAGAACATTTGGGACATAATGGTCACTCTCTGCGTATCAAATCCACTTACATCAATGCTTTCCAGTGCTGAACAATCTGTAAACAAAGCACCCATATTCGTAACATTTCGGGTATCAAGGCCGCTCAAGTCAATACTTTTAAGCTTCGAACAATGGCCAAACATACCCGAAATAGTCGTTGTCTCCGACATGTTCAGGTATTCCAATCCCGTAACGTCCTCTAAATCGCTCATCTCGAAAAACCACCGGCGGCAATTGGTTGGCCTGACATCCTTGAAGGATTCAGTGAACACCACATGGGTGCAAGTATAATTATAGCTTTTCATAAGGCCGACCCAATCCGAGTAATTGCCATGCACAATTGTAGATGTTATTATGTCCGCACCGTATTTAAAAGTGATAGGATGCCCTAAGAATGTGTCTGTGAGGGGCTCTTCCTCATACGTAAAGTATAGCGTACTATTGTCATCGCAATATACGGCATATGGCACCTTCGTCCAGAAATAGCCTGTAGTCGGGTTGGCATAGTTGACATCAGTTTTGCTGGAGTCATAATTGATGGCTCCCATGAGCTTAAAGCAGTCTGAAAACATCATAGATGACGTAACATTGCCCGTGTTCCAGTCTTTGTCGCAATAAATAACGGCTAATTGAGAACAGCCTCTAAACATATGATTCATTTCAGTAACTTTCTGGACGTCAAAGTTCCTGAGATTTAACGTCTTTATATTGGTGCAGCCAGTGAACATGTAGAACATGGTGGTCACTTCCGAGGTGTTCAGTTTCTCTAATCCATCAAATTCTTCTACTCTACTAAAATTGTAAAACCAGTATCGGCATGATGTCGGTTTGACTTGTGAGAAGGCATCGGTGAATACCACCTTTGTACAAACATTCTTTACTGTATTATACCATTTCGGATAGGTGGTAGTTCCTGTAGCCGCCGTTACATCCGTGTCATACCAGATGTTGGTGATGGCGTTCCCCTTATAGGTCATTCCTGCCGCCATGTTAGTTCTTTCGGTATAGTCAAAATAGAGTGTCTTGCTGTCGGCACACCAGATGACACATGGCCTGCGCAACACCTCCTTGCCGCTGTCTGCATTGCCGTAGGTGCCGTCTGTGAAATAATAAACATGGCTATCCTCGTCGCTTGTTAACTGAGGGAAAGCGTCCGTACCAATAGTCTGGCCCCACCACTGTTCATCCTCTATACCAGATTGCAGCAGATAGCACACTTCGCCACTGGCAAACTGCTCGGCAGTCTTGACATCGCCACTGACACCCTCGCTGCCATGATGCTGTGCGCTGCCTTCCAAGGTGTAGCAGTTGGACACACTTCCATAGCGGTCGCCCACAATGGCACTGCTGACCTTTATGTAGTCCATTGACAGTTGACCGGCGTTATAGCAATATCTGACGGTGCCGGCTTCACCAAGACGACCGACAATGCCGCCTACATAACGAGCCGACACGGTGCCACGGTTGAAGCAGTGTGAAACCTGTCCGCTGCTATAAGCTGCAATGCCGGCGACATATCCGTTGTTGGTGCCACGGCCACCGCCCACGCTTCCGATAAAGCCGCATCGGGTGATGGTGCCTGCATTGCTATTAGCAATACCACCAGCGCCATCTCCGCTATAGATAGAGCCGTCAACGATAACACGCTTTACGGTGCCGTCGGAACCAATGAAGGCAAAGAGACCGCAATTACCGCTCACGCCGCTGATAGTGTGACCCTGTCCGTCGAACGTTCCATTGTAATTATTAATTCCACTCCATGTTCCTGTCAACGTGATGTCTTGTGTCACCTTGGCGTTGGCAGTGTTCGAGCCGCTGTTCACCAGTACCGCAAAGTCTGTCAAGTCTTGTGCCGTCGACAGCAGGTAGTAGCCGTCGCCGTCTTGGGTCAAGGCCCATGCTCCGGTGGCGGTGGCCGCCAGCAGGAGCAACATGCTAAGTAGTCTTTTCTTCATAGATGTGTTACGTTATTGAATTTGTCAGTCTTTTGCAATGAGTAGCTTCGCTGAGTTTTACTCGGCAAAGATAAGCATCGGTGGTGAGAAAGGACTTGCAAATTCACAAAATCGACTTGCAATTGTGATTTTGCAAGTCGAATGTGTTGTTTTTAGACTCTCAGCAGAAATAAATCAACTGGCTATCCAGTCCTTCGGTGTTGTGCCGGTGACAGCCTTGAAGGCGCGGAAGAACGATGACTCGGAAGAGAATCCAGAGCAGGCCCAGACTTCAGAGAGCTTGATGCCGGCATTGCTGCGCAACAACTGTTTGGCGTACTCTACACGATAGCCGTTGACAAACTGCGAGAACGAACAGCCACGGATGTTCTTGATGCAGTTGGAGACGTAGGTGCGGTTGGTGCCCAGTGCGTCGGCCACGTCCTGCACCTTCAGCTCGCTGTTTAGGTAGAGCTGTTGTTCTTCCATCAGGCGGTAGATGCGTTGTATGAGTTCC
>JAFUSC010000068.1 GCA_017467705.1 Prevotella sp.
ATCATGACGCTTTGCCTCGACAAGCGCGGCGAGCTCATCGACCAGCAGTTCGTCAGCGGCAACCGTGTGGAGATACATTTCTATCTGCCTCTGGGTGAGATAGTGATTGACTTCTATGACAAGCTGAAGAGTATTTCGAAGGGCTATGCCTCGTTCGACTATTATGTTGACTCGTTCCGTCCGTCGAAGCTTATCAAGCTTGACATCCTGCTCAACGGTGAACCCGTTGATGCCCTCTCAACGCTGACGCATCAGGACAACGCCGTCAGCTTTGGCCGTCGCATGTGCGAGAAACTGAAGGAGCTCATCCCCCGCCAGCAGTTCGACATTGCCATTCAGGCCGCCATCGGCGCCAAGATCATTGCCCGCGAAACCGTCAAGCAAGTCCGCAAGGACGTGACGGCGAAGTGCTACGGCGGTGACGTCAGCCGCAAGCGCAAACTGCTGGAGAAACAGAAGCGCGGCAAGAAGCGCATGAAGCAGATAGGCAACGTGGAGGTGCCCCAAAAAGCCTTCCTCGCTGTCCTGAAACTCGACTGAGAAGCAAGTGAATATTGAAAAATGGAAGATTGAAAATTAAAAAACAAGCCTATGCCAAGCATCACATTAACAACAAGAGATGTGGCACGTGAGTTAGCACGTCGCTATAGTACGATGACCCACGAGGAGCTTGACGTCCTCGAGAGTGTACTCATCCCCATGAAGTTCCAGAAAGGAGAGAAAATCCTTTCAGAAGGAGAGGTGAGTGACAAGATTTACTGGGTGGTGAAGGGCCTTGTGCGTGAATTCTATTATAAGAACGGTAAAGAACTGACCGAGTACATGGCCACCGAGAACACCATCGTCATGTCCATTGAGAGCCTGTTCAACGAGAAACCCTCCAACTTGCAGATACAGGCCCTTGAGCCCACCATCATCTACGCCATGCCTAAGGCTGCGCTTGAACAGGTGGCAATGAAGAGCGTGAACATCCAGATACTGTATCGTAAGATACTGGAAGAGTCGCTCATCCTGTCGCAGATACATGCCGACATGCTTCGCTTCGAGAGCGCTCAGGACCGTTATGCCAAGCTCGTGAAGCGCCAGCCACAGCTCGTGCTGCGCGCACCGCTGCTTTACATTGCCAGCTATTTGCAGATGACACCCGAGACGCTGAGCCGCGTCCGCACCTCGGCACTGCTTGAAGACAGATAGCAGCGGCAGGATGCACGCGTCGGATGTGCCCGGTCCGTGCAGTCAACGAAAGACGGCAACCGCAAATGAGCGGCTGCCGTCTTTCGTTGTACTGTTTTAGTTTTATTTATGCCAAGGCGACGGTGAGTCCAGCCATGACGATGCTGACCATCGACATGAGTTTGATGAGGATGTTGAGCGACGGGCCGCTGGTGTCCTTGAACGGGTCGCCCACGGTGTCGCCGACAATGGTGGCCTTGTGAGCGAATGAGCCCTTGCCGCCGAAGTTACCTTCCTCAACATTCTTCTTCGCATTGTCCCATGCACCGCCAGCATTGGCCATGAAGACGGCCAACGTGAAGCCGCACGTGAGTCCGCCTACCAGCAGACCGAGCACTCCGGCCACGCCGAGCACGCAACCCACGACGATGGGAATAGCTATGGCAAGCAGTGAGGGGAATATCATCTCATGTTGAGCCGCACGGGTGCTGATTCCCACGCATGAACCGTAGTCGGGCGTAGCCTTGCCTTCGAGGATGCCCTTGATCTCGCGGAACTGGCGGCGTACTTCCTCCACCATTTTCTGTGCAGCGCGACCCACGGCTTCCATGGTTAGACCGCAGAACAGGAAGGCAGCCATGCCGCCGATGAAGGCACCTACGAGAACCTTCGGGTTCATGAGGTTCACCTGAAAATAGTTCATGAAGTCGGGGATGGTGGCCTGCGCAGCGTTGATGACCTCGCCCTTCAGGTTGGTCAGCGTCATGTCGGCACGCTCCATGGCTATCTTCACCTCTTCAATGTAGGAGGCGAGCAGGGCCAGTGCGGTGAGTGCTGCCGAACCGATGGCGAAGCCCTTGCCTGTGGCGGCGGTGGTGTTACCCAGCGCGTCGAGGGCATCGGTGCGATGGCGAACGTCCTCGCCCAGCTCACTCATCTCAGCGTTGCCGCCCGCATTGTCGGCTATGGGGCCGTAGGCGTCGGTGGCCAGCGTGATACCCAGCGTAGAGAGCATACCCACAGCGGCTATGCCGATGCCGTAGAGACCGAACGACATGTTCTCGGAGGTCATCATGTTAGCCACGTCGAACTTGATGGCGAACAGGTAGCTGAGCAGGATGGCCACGCCGATGGTGATGACAGGGATGCAGGTGGAGATCATGCCCGTGCCTATACCTTTAATAATAACGGTGGCAGAGCCGGTCAGTCCAGCTTCCGAAATGCGCTGCGTCGGTTTGTAGCTGTGCGATGTGTAGTACTCGGTGGCCTGACCGATGATGACACCGGCCAGCAGACCCGTGATGACGGAGAACGACAGCCACTGCCAATCCTTGATGTCAAGCAGGTAGAGAATGACGAAGGTGGCTGCGGCAATCAGCACGGCGCTGACGTTGGTTCCCAGCGAGAGGGAACGCAGCAGGTCGCGCATGGTGGCACCCTCCTTGGTACGCACGAGGTAGATGCCAAAGACGCTGAGGAAGACGCCGACGGCTGCAATGAGCATCGGGGCAATGACGGCGCGCAGCTGCATGTCGGGATTCATGGCAAAGGCCGTGGCGCCGAGGGCTGCCGTCGACAGGATGGAGCCGCAGTAGCTCTCGTACAGGTCGGCACCCATGCCAGCCACGTCGCCCACATTGTCGCCCACATTGTCGGCAATGGTAGCGGGATTGCGCGGGTCGTCCTCGGGAATGTCGGCCTCCACCTTACCCACGATGTCGGCACCCACGTCGGCAGCTTTGGTGTAGATGCCGCCGCCCACACGGGCAAACAGAGCCTGCGTAGAGGCACCCATGCCGAAGGTGAGCATGGTGGTGGTGATGGTGATGAGCGCCATGTTGTCACCCTCGTAGAAGTAGTTGAGGATGAGGAACCAGATGGCAATGTCGAGCAGTCCGAGACCGACGACGGTCAGACCCATGACGGCACCTGAGCGGAAGGCAATCTTCAGTCCGGCGTCCATGCTCTTGCGGGCAGCGTTGGCAGTGCGGGCCGAGGCGTAGGTGGCGGTCTTCATGCCGAAGAAGCCTGCCAGTCCGCTGAAGAAACCGCCCGTCAGGAAAGCAAACGGCACCCACGGGTTCTGCCAGTGCAGCACGTAGGCCATGATGGCGAAGATGACGGCCAGCACGACGAAGACGATGCTGACCACTTTGTACTGTTGTTTCAGATAGGCCATGGCACCGTGGCGCACATGACTGGCTATCTCTCTCATGCGTGGTGTTCCCTCGTCAGCGCTCATCATGGAGCGGAAGAAAAACCATGCCATGCTCAGTGCTACCACCGAGGCGATGGGCACAAGCCAAAAAGCAAAAGGTATAGTCATAAGCTATGTGTTATTGGTTATTATTTATTGTTGTTTGCTTATTGTTTATTCATCCACATAGTCCTCCAGCCCGTCGGCTTCTTCGTCGGGGTCAGTCTCTATCTCGAAGGTAGTGCGGTAGTTCTCCTCGTTGATGTCCTCGTCGTCGAACGATGTGGGCTCTTCGGGCTCTTCGTCCTCGTCGTCGTGGTTGCGATAGTCGTCCTCGGGCAGGTCAGCGTCCTCATCTTCCTCGTCGTCGCCGAAGGTGTGTGTTGTCTGCAGCTTCAGCCGGGGCTTCTCCATCTCGGGCTTCTGCTTGGCGAAGATGGCTTCCACCCAAGTGCCCTTCGACACTTCCAGCACCTCGAATCCGTCGGCCACTTTCTTCTCGTACATGCCGCCTTTCTTGTGCAGACGGTCCTTGGGCAGTGTGGTCGTCGAGATGTCGAACCCGCTCTCAATGATGTCCTGAATGGACTGCGACAGCGAGTCCCAGCCACCGCCGAAGTTACGGTCAAGCACTTCGATGAGTTTGGCGGCGGTGATGTGGCGAATGTTCTCGTAGGTCAGGTCAGTGACGCGCATGATGGGGCGCTTCTTGATGGCCCATGTAATCTTGCTCTGCTCGTCAATCTTCACCTGCCCAATTTTGTATCCCTGCTTGGTGTATGCCTCTTTCAGCTTGGCGTTGTCTTCCTTGATTTCCTCAATCATGAAAGCGCTACGAATAATGTCGACATAGTGACGCATGTTATCCTTGATGTCGGAGTCCTTGTCGGCTCCATCCCACATGCGGAAAATGTCATTCTCCTGCACGTCCCAGACGCTACTTTTGGTCAGTGTCTTCAGTGTTGCTGTCTTCTTCGCCTTTGTCTCGGTCGGCTGTTCCTGTTGTTGTTTGGTTCTCATATTAAATTGTATTTGTTTTGATGTTATTTTCCTTGGTTCATGTTTGGTCTTCCTGCCGCGTCGCGGCATGGAAGGGTCTTGATAAAGACTTTGCAAAAATACGAATATTATAATATGTATGCAAGTTTTAGGCTATATTTTTTTTCATTCGCGCAAAAAAACAATTTTTCGTTTTGCATTTTGCTTACTTCTTCGTACCTTTGCGCTTGCTATGTCAGAACCTTTAGCAGAAAGGCTACGTCCGAAAACACTTGAAGAGTACGTCGGCCAGCGTCACCTGTTGGGTGAGGACGCCGTGCTGCGCCGCATGATTGATGCGGGGCGGGTGTCGTCGTTCATTCTCTGGGGCCCTCCCGGGGTGGGCAAGACAACGCTGGCGCACATCATTGCAAGCCGTTTGGGGCTGCGCTTCTACACGCTGTCGGCTGTGACCAGCGGCGTGAAGGATGTGCGTGATGTCATTGAGCGGGCATCACGTGAACGATTCTTCGACGCCCCGTCACCCATCCTCTTCATTGATGAGATTCACCGCTTCTCGAAGTCACAGCAGGATTCCCTGCTGGGTGCCGTCGAACATGGCACGGTGACGCTTATTGGCGCCACGACGGAAAACCCGTCGTTTGAAGTGATACGCCCCTTGCTGTCCCGCTGTCAGGTTTATGTGTTGCAGCCGTTGGGCAAGGACGACCTCATGCAGCTCATTGACCGTGCCATCAGCACAGACACGGAACTGCAACAGCGCTCGTTCGTGCTCAAGGAGACATCAGCCATGATGCACTACAGCGGCGGTGATGCACGCAAGCTGCTCAACATTCTGGAACTGGTGGCGTCAACGGCTCCGCTGAAAACTACTGAACGTGCCCGGCCGCTGGAAGTCACCGACCAGCTCATTGAGCAATTGCTGCAACAGAATCCGTTGGCTTACGACAAGGACGGTGAGATGCACTACGACATCATTTCCGCCTTTATCAAAAGCATTCGTGGCAGTGACCCCGATGCTGCCGTCTATTGGCTGGCACGCATGATTGAGGGTGGGGAAGACCCGCAGTTCATTGCCCGCCGTCTGGTCATCTCTGCTTCAGAAGACATCGGGCTGGCCAACCCTAATGCGCTGTTGTTGGCTAATGCTGCCTTCGATGCTGTGATGAAGCTCGGCTGGCCTGAGGGTCGCATCCCCTTGGCAGAGGCTACGGTCTACTTGGCAGCCTCACCCAAGAGCAACTCGGCATACATGGCCATCGGCGACGCTCTTGCTTTGGTCAAGCGCACAGGTAATCAGCCGGTTCCCCTGCATCTGCGAAACGCACCCACCGAACTGATGAATGAGCTGGGGTATGGCGATGGCTATAAATATGCGCACGACTTTCCCAGACATTTCGTAGAACAGCAGTACTTGCCAGATGCGCTCCGCCATGAACGGCTCTGGCATCCGCAACATTCACCCAACGAAGACAAACTCAGCCAGCGCATGCGTGACTGTTGGGGAGAAAGGTTTGACAGTTGAGCGTTATTGTTTATTGTTTATTGTGTTGACCGTTGGTTATGTTTGATATCATTGTCATACTTGAGATTCTGGGCACGTTTGCCTTTGCTATTTCCGGCATCCGTCATGCTGCCGCCAAGCACTTCGACTGGTTCGGTGGCTATGTCTGTGGTGTGGCGGTAGCCATCGGCGGCGGAACGCTGCGCGATGTCATGCTGGGCACTGTGCCATTCTGGATGACCACTCCCTTATATTTAATATGTACGGCACTGGCCCTGCTGACGGTCATTCTGTTTTCCCGGCAGATGCGTTGGCTACAGAACGCATGGTTCGTGTTTGACACGTTTGGCCTGGCGCTCTTCACCGTGGCCGGATTACAGAAGACACTTGCCTTCGGTCACCCCATGTGGGTTGCCATCCTGCTCGGCTCCATCACCGGTGCTGCGGGTGGCGTCATCCGTGATGTCCTGCTCAATCAGGTGCCTGTCATCTTCCGTCGTGAAATCTATGCCATGGCCTGCCTGCTCGGTGGTGCTGTCTATTGGTTGCTGCAATATTTCGGCGTTCCCACCGAGCTGACGGCGGTCATAGCCTTCTGCGGCATTTGTGCTGTGCGCTTCTTGGCCGTCCGCTTCCATCTGGCGCTGCCACGACTGAAAGAGAAGTGAGACAGAAGAGTGGGGGAGTGAGGGTGTCAGCACGCAAATTCCCCTTGTGAAAATGCAATGTGGGGTTGACAATCTGACAGGAAATAGAAGGCTTTTGGCTGATTTCTGCTCAAATATTTGGCTAAATGAAATAAAAAGTGTAACTTCGCGGCGTGTTTTTAAACCGTTCGAACAAAATAGTAAACTAAATTCATAAAAAGAACAATCAACATGAAGAAGTACAACTTTAACGCAGGTCCGTCGATGCTTCCCCGCGAAGTCATCGAGAAGACCGCCCAACAGTGTTTAGACTTCAATGGCTCTGGTCTTTCTTTGATGGAGATCAGCCATCGTGCCAAGGATTTCCAGCCCGTTGTAGACGAGGCCGTAGCACTCGTCAAGGAGTTGCTCAGCATCCCGGAAGGCTACAGTGTCATCTTCCTCGGTGGCGGCGCAAGCCTCGAGTTCTGCATGATTCCCTACAATTTCCTGATTAAGAAGGCTGCCTACCTCAACACGGGCGTTTGGGCTAAGAAGGCCATGAAGGAAGCCAAGTTGTTTGGTGAAGTCGTTGAGGTGGCTTCTTCGGCTGATGCTAACTATACGTTCATTCCCAAGGACTGGACCGTTCCCGCTGATGCTGACTATCTGCACATCACGACCAACAACACCATCTACGGCACGGAGATTCGTAAGGACCTCGATGTCAACGTTCCCCTGATTGCTGACATGTCGTCAGACATCTTCAGCCGTCCCGTTGACGTGAAGAAGTATGACGCCATCTATGCCGGTGCACAGAAGAACCTGGCCATGGCCGGTGTGACCATCATCATCGTGAAGGATGAGAAGCTGGGCCGTGCTCCCCGTGAGATTCCCACCATGCTCGACTATCGTACGCACGTCGATAAGGGCTCTATGTTCAATACACCGCCCGTGGTGCCCATCTACTCGGCTCTGGAGACCCTGCGCTGGATCAAGAAGAACGGCGGCGTAGAGGCTATGGACAAGCTGGCTCAGCAGCGTGCAGAGATCGTCTATGGTGAGATTGACCGCAACAAGATGTTCCGTGGTACGGCTGAGGTGGCTGACCGCTCTGTCATGAACCTCTGCTTCGTCATGGCCGACGAGTACAAGGAACTGGAGAAGGACTTCCTTGACTTCGCTACGTCGAAGGGCATGGTTGGTGTGAAGGGCCATCGCTCAGTGGGTGGTGTCCGTGCCAGCTGCTATAATGCCCAGACCATCGAAGGCTGCAACGCCCTCGTTGCCTGTATGAAGGAGTTTGAGGCAAAACATTAAAGCCCACCCCAACCCCTCCCTAAGGGAGGGGCTTTTAAAATGCAAGTGGGCAAACAGACTAAAATAGTAAGTAGCATTAAAATAACAAACAAGGAGACCCCAGAGTAACCAAACGCCCCTCCCTTGGGGAGGGGTTGGGGGTGGGCTTATGAAAGTATTAGTAGCAACAGAAAAGCCTTTCGCAGCAGCAGCTGTTGAGGGCATCAGGAAAGAAGTGGAAGCAGCAGGCCATGAATTGGCGCTGCTCGAGAAATATACGGAGAAGGCTCAGCTGCTCGACGCCGTGAAGGATGCTGACGCACTCATCATCCGTTCGGACAAGGTAGACGCCGAGGTACTCGACGCTGCCAAGCAGCTGAAGATTGTGGTACGTGCCGGTGCCGGTTACGACAACATCGACCTCGCAGCTGCTACGGCTCATAACGTTGTGGCCGAGAATACGCCGGGTCAGAACGCCAACGCAGTAGCTGAACTCGTGTTCGGTCTGCTCGTCATGGCTGTCCGTGGCTTCTACAATGGCAAGAGTGGTTCAGAACTGTTAGGCAAGAAGCTCGGTATCCTGGCTTTCGGTAACGTCGGCCGCAACGTGGTCCGCATCGCCAAAGGCTTCGGCATGGAGGTCTATGCTTACGATGCCTATTGCCCTGCTGAGGTGATTGAGGCTGCTGGTGTGAAGGCCGTGGCTAATCAGGAAGCCCTGTTTGAGCAGTGCGACATCGTTTCGCTCCACATCCCCGCTACGCCTGAGACCAAGCAGAGCATCAACTATGCGCTCGTCGGCAAGCTGAAGAAGGGCGGCATCCTCGTGAACACTGCCCGTAAGGAAGTCATTGACGAAGCCGGGCTCATCAAGCTCATGCAGGAGCGCGAGGACCTGAAGTTCGTCACCGACATCATGCCTGATGCCAACGACGAGTTCAAACAGTTCGAAGGACGTTACTTCTCAACGCCGAAGAAGATGGGCGCCCAGACCGCAGAGGCCAACATCAACGCCGGCATTGCTGCTGCCAAGCAAATTAATGCCTTCTTCAAAGACGGCGATACGAAGTTCCAAGTGAACAAATAATCACCAAGTGAACGTAAGCACATAGTTGCTTAGACGACGGTTCATACAGCGGCTTCCTTGTTATAGCAAGGAGGCCGTTTCTTTGTTTGTCTTGCCTTGAGCTGTTGCTGCTTGAGCGCACACCCTGCGCAGCCGTCACAGGGATTGCCGCTGCTGTGCAGGCTTTTGTAGATGCGCCATGCGGCATAGCCGAAGGCCATCAGCAGTATAACAGCTGTTATCAGGTATTGCATGAGCGTCAGTGATTGGGACATTGACCATCTTGGCGGCTATCGCGTCAGCTTGCGCAGCAGCACCTTGTTGATGACTTGGATGCGGTGGCTCTGCTTGCCAATGTCCTCGCGTACATTATTTATATTATTAAAGAACTCGCTGAACGCATTGAGCATGAAGTTCGGCTGGCGTTCGTCCTCCACAATCTCCGGATTCGTGATGATGTGTATGCCTTGCGGCTCTATGCTGATGTCAATGTCGGTTCCGGTCATGATGGGGTCGCCGTCGTAGTGGATGGCTCCGGGCTCATCGCGGTGAATGTGGATGCGCTTGGTCTTGAACGTCTTGAACTTCGAATTATTCTCAATGGTCTTGTTGAACAGGTCGATGCTGATCTGCGGAGCGTCGAACGCCGTGAACGGTTCCAGTATGACGACGTCCAGCAGCCCGTCCTTCATGGTTGCGTGGGGGGCAATGTAGGCGTTGTTGCCGTATTGTGATGCGTTGGCGCAGGCAATGAGAAACGCCTTGTACTTCTTGGCACCCGTCTCGTCTTCCACTTCGTAAGTCTCGGGCCTGTACTTCAGCGCCTCCTTCAGCACGTTCTCCACGTAGGTAATGGGGCCGCGCTTGCCGGCCTCGGCGAATTTCAGCGAGATGAAGGCATCAAACCCCATGCCGCAGGTGCAGAAGAACGGCAGTCCGTTGATGACGCCGTAGTCGAACGTCTCTATCTTACATTCGTTGACAATGTGAAGCGCCTTGTTGATGTCGAGCGGCAGGCACAGATGGCGTGCCAGTCCGTTGCCCGAACCGCACGGAATGATGCCGAGTGCCGTGTTCGTGTGAACCAGCGAGCGGGCCACTTCGTTGACCGTGCCGTCGCCGCCGATGGCTACCACCACGTCACGACCGGCGGCTGCGCTGGCCCGGGCTATTTCAGTGGCATGGCCTGCATACTCCGTGGGACATATCTCATACTCAAACCGCTCCTGGTCGATGATGTCGGCTATGAGGGCTGGTATGTGATCCTTCTTGTGTGTCCCCGAAATGGGGTTGAGAATAAATGTGATGCTCGTCTTTCTTGTCATGTCTCTGATTCATTTTAGCACGTGAGTAGCTCTGATGATGGCTCAAAGGTACGAATTTCTGTTGAAATAGAGGTGAATATTGAAATAAAATTAACTATTTAAACGAAATATTACAAAAAATGTTCTCTATTTCCCAAAAAATGTGTAACTTTGCAGCCTGTAAGCTAAAAAAAGTAGTATTGCTACATATTTTTATATGGGACAGTTACAAGAAAAATACAAGCATTATCGTGAGCCACAGAAGTTTATGGAGGCTGACGTTTATCCTTATTTCCGTGCCATAGAAGGCAGACAGGGCACAGAAGTGGAGATGGGTGGCCATAAGGTTCTGATGTTCGGTTCTAATGCGTATACGGGCCTGACCGGTGATCAGCGAATTATTGATGCTGCCAAGGCCGCTCTTGACAAGTACGGCTCTGGTTGTGCCGGCAGTCGTTTCCTGAATGGTACGCTTGACCTCCACGTACAGCTTGAAAAGGAAATCTCTGAGTTTGTTCACAAGGAAGATTGTCTATGCTTCTCCACGGGTTTCTCTGTCAATCAGGGAGTCCTCGCCATGGTGGTAGGCCGTGATGACTACATCATTTGTGACGACCGTGACCACGCATCCATCGTTGATGGCCGCCGTCTGTCATTCGCCCGTCAGCTGCATTACAAGCATAACGACATGGCCGACCTTGAGCGTGTGCTGCAGGGACTGCCTCATGAAGCCATTAAGCTCATCGTCGTCGACGGCGTATTCTCCATGGAAGGTGACTTGGCCAAGCTGCCTGAGATTGTTGAACTGAAGCATAAGTATAACTGTTCCATCATGGTTGACGAGGCTCATGGCATCGGCGTGTTCGGTGATCATGGCCGCGGTGTCTGCGATCATTTCGGTCTGACTGACGAGGTTGACCTCATCATGGGCACGTTCTCGAAGTCACTGGCCAGCATCGGCGGCTTCATTGCTGCTGACTGGGACACCATCAACTTCCTGCGTCACACCTGCCGCACTTACATCTTCTCGGCCAGCAACACGCCGGCAGCCACGGCTGCTGCTATGGAGGCGCTGCACATTCTGCAGCAGGAACCCGAGCGCATTGAGGCACTGTGGAGCGTTACGCGCTATGCGCTCAAGCGTTTCCGTGAAGAAGGCTTCGAAATCGGCGAGACGGAAAGCCCCATCATTCCGCTTTATGTGCGCGACGTTGACAAGACCTTCCTCGTCACAGCCTTGGCGTTCAAGGCCGGTGTCTTCATCAATCCCGTCATTCCCCCGGCATGTGCACCGCAGGACACGCTGGTTCGCTATGCGCTCATGGCCACGCACACGGAGGAGCAGGTGGAGCGTTCGGTGAAGGCTTTGAAGAAGATTTTTGTCGAGCAGGGCATCATCAAGTAATCTTTGTTTCGAGGTGTAGCGCAGTTGGTAGCGTTCCTGGTTTGGGACCAGGCTGTCGCAGGTTCGAGTCCTGTCACCTCGACGCTTTATCAAGAAAGCCGCTGAGTCATCGTTGACTCGGCGGCTTCTTTTTGCTTCGGCGCCGTCAGGCTCTGACTTAGGTGCCGCCTAACCCATAGTTAGGTACCGCCTAACCCATAGTTAGGTACCGCCTAACTCCCCTTTAGGTACCGCCTAACTTTTCACGCCTTCTTGCATGACGCGCGACAGCACGTCCATGCCGTTCTTCGAAACCGTCAATTCCAGTTCGGTGCCGCCGGTCGACATCAGCACACAGAGGCGCCGCTTCTGGTCCAACTTGTAGAGTCGCTGGATGTTCACAATGAGGCTGCGGTCAATGCGCACGAAGACGGAGGCGTTGAGCTGCCGTTCCAGCGAGGCCAGACTGTCGAACACCGTCTCCCGGTGGTGGAAGGTCTCCACCTGAGCGTAGTTGCCGTCAGCACGTATGTAGGCAATGTCGTCGGCATCCACATAGAGCTTGCCGCTGGCCGTGCGGAACTCTATCTTCCCCGTTGTCACGGGCTCCGTCGCCCCAGCGGTCAGGCTCTTGCTGCTCACCTTGCCGATGGCCAGGGCCAGCTCGTTCTTGTCGATGGGCTTCAGCAGATAGTCAACGGCCGACAGCTTAATGGCGTTCATCAGGTACTGCCGCTCGTTGTAGGCCGTGGTGAAGATGACGTGCGGCAGCGGCATCGTTGTTTGCAGCTCGTGCAGCAGCTGCATGGAGTTGCGCCCCTGCAACTGAATGTCGAGCAACAGCAGGTCGGGCCGGTGGCGCAGGATGCTCTGCAGCGCGGCGTCATAGTTGTCGCATGCGTCTACCACCTCCACTTGCGGGCGCAGGTCTTCCAGTTTCTGCAACAGCGTTAGCCGTGGCATGCGTTCGTCTTCGACGACAATGGCTCTTAAAGTCTTGCTCATAGTGCTTATTCTTTAAATTCGTAATCGGTGGGAATCCACATCTCGTAGCACGTTCCGGCGGGCCGTCCCTGTGCGTCGTGCAGGTCTTTCACCCGCTGGCTGATGTGGTGGCGGTTCGTCTCGTTGTAGAGGGCTATCTGTTCCAGCAGGATGCGGAGGCCCTGACGCGACGAGTGGCTGCGCTGCTGGGCGGCCACGGCGCGGCCCACACCGTCGTCGCTCACGCTGACCACCACGTAGTCTGTGCCGTTCTCCTGCTGACGGTTGATGACCACCCCGATGTGTCCGCCGTGGGGCTTCACCGAGATGCCGTGCTTCACGGCGTTCTGGCAGTAGGTGTAGAGCAGCATCGTGGGCAGCAGCGTCTGGCAGTCCACGTCGTCAGCCACGCTGATGTCGTACTGCACGCGCTCACCGTAGCGCAGCTGCTCCAGCTCCAGATAGTTGCACACGTAGTCCACCTCCTCGTCGACAGTGCGCGCCGGGCGGTCAATGTCCGACAGCGTGCGGTTGGTGAAGTCGGAGTAGAGCTTCAGGTAGTGCGTGGCTTCGTCCACCGAATTGTTCATCACGAAGTACTCAATGCCTGCCAGCACGTTGGCATGGAAGTGAGGAAAGGCTTTCAGGCGCACGGCGCTGAGCTGCAGTTCCTTCTGTGTCTTCTCACGTTCCAGCCGGGCCAGCTTCCGGCGCGTGTGGCGCTGTCCTGACCAACGGGCCAGCAGCCACACGACGAGTGACAGCAGCGCGACGGCGACGACCCACACCCACACTTGCTGCCACCACGGGCGCGGAGCCTCTACGACGGTTGACTGCTGATTGTCGCTGAGCAGGTCTTCGGGGTTGAACGATGTCATTTCCTCAAGTCCTGCCAGCCACAGCGTGCCGTCAGCGCTCTCGGCCATCGGGCTCTTCAGGGGTTCAATCATCGTGAAGCCGTTGTGTGCGTCAAACCAATGCACGTCGGTGGCGCGGCACTCGGCGTCGAGCCGTGCCACTAATAGTCCGTCGATGGCAGCCACGGCCAGATAGCCCCGTGCTGACATGTGCAGCGTGCGTATCTCGTGCCCTTTCAGCGTGGCCATCACCTCGTCCATGAACCGCATGCGTGCGTAGTGGATGGCGAAGAGTGAGTCACCCTGCGCGAAGCAGACGTTCCCGCGTCCGTCGGTAGCCATTGCCGTGATGACGAGCGTCGTGGGCGTGCGCTTGAGCTGCCTCATGGTGGGAGCAGCTCCGTGGTTCGCAGGCTTCTCCATGCAGTAGAGGCCGGGATTGCCGCTCACCCAGAGCTGGCCCTGTCCGTCGTCCACCGCACACCACGGCCGCACGATGTCCGTGGTCAGCGTGTCGAGCCGTCGGCTCACGGGGTCATAGCTCAGCACGCTGCCCCGCGTGCCGATGATGAGACGGTCGGCCCAGCGGCTAACCAGCTGATATTTGTCGTCGGGCAGTCCTAACCATTGCAGCGTCTCGCCCTCGACGGCTGCCACGTCGCCGCGACCGGCCAGATACACACGGTCGCCCAGCGTGACGGCGCTCGGCGCATAGAAGTTGTCAGCGTCGCGGCTCACCGGCCGTCCGTCCACGAGCACGCTGCCGTTGAGCGTGCCCATGACCAGACGCTCCCCGGTCTGGGCAGAAGAGTGGGGCGGGAGAAAAGCTATGGCCCGCACGATGTCGTTCTGGTCAGTCAGGCGGTGGTTCACGAAGTTGCAGTGGAAGAAGCAGTAGACGCCTTGATAGGTGGCGACCCACAGCCGGTTCCACCGATCCACGAATAGCCCCTTGATCATGTTGAAGCCCGTGGCCAGCTGGTGCATGGGCTGCGGGGCCTTGCCGTCGTAGAGCCAGATGGTGTGCGAATCGGCAATGATGAGTTGTCCCTGATGGTTCTGCCGCACTGCGAGCCCGTAGTCAGGTGCTTCGAAGTGATGGGCGCAGAGCAGCCTCAGGCTGTCGCGCCCCACGCGGTAGATGCCGTCGGCGCCCAAGGCGTAGAGCCCGTCAGCCGTGCGGATGAGGGAGAAAATTTCCGGGTGAGTGGTGAAGGGTGAGTGGTGAAGGGTGAAGGGTGAGTGGTGAGTGGTGTTTGCAGAAGGGTGAGGGTCCATGACATATAGTCCTTTGGGCGTGGGCACGTAGATGCCTGTCGAGTCCATATACAGCTTGCGGTCGGGCGTCATCTCGTCGAACAGCGGCGAAGCCACGACGCGCGTCATGCCGTTCGCCACCCCTTCCGTTGTCGGGAATTTGTAATCTTCCGTTGTCGGGAATTTGTAATCCCCGACGAAGCAGAGCACGCGGTGCTGCTCCTGCCGGTCCTCCAAGAGCACATAGCCCGGCGGCAGGTCGGCGGCGTTGAAGTTGTTGAGCAACAGCTGCCCCTCGGGGTCAATGGGCATCATCGTGGCCTCGTCGCCATCAATCAGCCACTGGCGCACGAACCCCATCGCCCGCACCTGCCCAGTCTTCCATGTTGCTGGGGACCCTGTTGCTGGGGATTTGTAATCCCCAGCCTTAGTTGTCGGGGATTTGTAATCCCCTGCGTTGGTTGTCGGGGATTTATAATCCCCTGCGTTGGTTGTCGGGGATTTGTAATCCCCGACCTCCTGAAACCCTACGATGTTCTCACGCTGTCCGCGTAGGAAGGGTGTCAGCGTCAGGCCGTCGTAGCGCACGAACCCCGACAGCGTACCTATATAAATGTACCCGCGCGAGTCTTGCCACACCGTCTCCGTCTGCATCTGCGGCAGGCCGTCAAGCGTGGTGAAGCGGCGATAACTCAGCTGACTCTCTATCTGAGTGCCATCGCCACCGAAGGGGAACAGCCACGACGCAGCACTGACTGTGCTGCTGAACACGATCAGCAACAACAGCATCCATAACAGGTGTCTTGTCTTATTCATGGCTGCAAATATACAACTTTTCTTCCACATCGCCATCACTTCGACGTGTTTACGTGCACTTTTTTCCGTTCGTCCGCCCAGACGGACACTTCGTCACTCCCAAGCCTCACTTCGTCAAAAACAGCCTTTCAGCCAACCCTCCTTTTCTTCTTTTTTCTTATCTTTGCCACAGATTAACTTAAAACGCAACGCTTATGAAACAGAAATTACTCATGCTCCTCGGAGCTTTGTGGATGACCTTGGCAGCAAGTTATGCTGCGGCACCCGCTTCCTATGTGTCATTCAGTGTGAATGGAACCACCCCGTACGTTGGTTTCGATCAGTTCTCCGCTGCCGTGCCCGAGCCTTACAACCTGGGCGTGGTCTATAAGATGCTGGGCGAAGACAAGCCCAACCTCGGCATCACCGGCTATCAGGTCGTCATCGGTACCGACCGTGAAGGCATTGAATA
This sequence comes from Prevotella sp., assembly GCA_017467705.1. Classification (GTDB taxonomy): domain Bacteria; phylum Bacteroidota; class Bacteroidia; order Bacteroidales; family Bacteroidaceae; genus Prevotella. Next base: position 15,918 of record JAFUSC010000068.1, read on the forward strand.
TGAGGACTTCCACTACATGCTGGTCTATATCGGTGTCTATGACGAGAGCATTAGCCTCAATGGTGCCTATTACGACTGGAATGAGGAAGGACTGTTCCTGCTTCCCCGGAACGCCCCTACACCAGTGCGCTTCGGTTATCAGTTCTATGGCGGCACAGGTTCGCCAGAGCCTATGAACGATAACATGACTGCTGATCAGTTCCTCTGGAGCGACGGCATGCTGGACGACTTCGTGTTGCCGAAGCCGCTGGTCTATGACGAAGCAACTAACAGCTGTAAGGAAGGTGAGTACCAGCAGGGACACTCCTACGTCATTGCCATCAAATTCCATGAGGTGACTCACATGACCATGGGAGATGAGGATATGGGCTGGCAGCCCGGATGGCTTTATCCCTGGCCTTGGGAACCCACCGAATACACTTCGTGGTATTGGAACGACTATGCCAAGGAATGTCTGCGCGCCCGCTTCACCTACGCTGCCGACGAGGCCGTGACCACAGCCAGCGTCACCATGACGGTCAACGGCGAGCAGAAGCAGTACAACCTGCTGGGCGAGAACCAAGACCCCATAGACCTGGGCACCATTTACAAGAAAGAGGTAACGGGGGCTCATGGTAACAACCAATGGACGCTCCCCGACCTGGGCTTCAACACCTTCATCGTGGAGTCTGCCGTGCCTTACACCCATTCTGAAGCTGCAGGCGTTTACGGTGCTTCCATGACTTTCACCACCCTCCCGAAGAGTGAGGCCGACCAGATTGGCGAAGGCTTTGTGGTGGACAACAACGACTATAAGACGGGCAACTTCGGCAGAATTAACGACGACTTGGTTCCCGCCATCCTTTGCGGTACTGAGGAAGGCTTGGCATTACTCAATGAGGACTGGGCATACACAGCCTCGCCCATGGATGTCTGGGTGAACTGGACGTATTCCGGCACCCATCCCGTTTGGGCTGGCTGGCCACTCGAGGGAGCCTTCGAGGACGGACAGACCTACACCGTCGCGTTCTACTTCACGGAGTACAACGATAACCTGCAACCTATCTTCATCCATCGCAACGGCGGCAAGTACTACAAGTTCAACTTCACCTACAGGACTGACCCCAGTGGCATCAACAACATCACCACTCAACCATCAACCAGTAATGATCAGACCATGTACGACCTGCAAGGCCGCCGCGTGGAGCATCCCACCCAAGGCGTCTACATCGTAAATGGTAAGAAGATGTTTGTTAAATAGACCCTGTGAGCAGTCTCAAGTGCCGTTTGAACCAAGTTCAAGCGGCATTTTTTCTTGGCTTAAGCGATACTCTTTCCGGAAATAATGTTATCTTTGCATGTAAATTCAGAGAACATGGCAAGCAATGCAGACTTTGTACAGTATATCGCCGACCAATGCAGCGGGGCGGGGGAGATAGTCACCAAGAAGATGTTTGGCGACTATGGTGTTTATTGCAACGGTAAGATTTTCGGTCTCATCTGTGATGACCGCCTCTACATCAAACCGACGGAGGCGGGTAGGGCACTGCTCCGCACCGTCGACCTGCAACCGCCCTACGACGGCGCGAAGCCCTACTTCTACATCCCCGACGTCGATGACCGCGACCACCTCTCCGCCCTCGTCCGCGAGACGTGCCAAGCGTTGCCGGAACCGAAACCTAAAAAGAAAAAGTAAATATGAAGTTAACAGCATTTTTCACACGTATGCTCAACTGGCTGACAGGCAGTCGGCTGACGGTAGATAACATAGTAGTAGAGTCACTCGACCTTGACCGCTTCTTAGGCAGTTGGTACGAGGTGGCCCGTTTCAACCATTTCTTCGAGCGCGGCATGTCGCATACCAAGGCCAACTACGTGCTCCGCGACGACGGCAACATCGACGTCATCAACACAGGCATCAAGGCTGCGATTGAGCGAGAGCAGAGTGGAGATTACTCCGACTCTGCCGAGCGTGAGCAGACTCGACCAGAGGTCAAGCACGGCAAGCCCAAGACAGCCAAGGGCAAGGCGAAACGGACGGACACCCCTGCGCTGCTGCGTGTATCCTTCTTCGGCCCGTTCTATTCCGACTATCGCATCATGCTCGTTGATGCCGACTACCGCTACATGCTCATCGGCAGCGGCTCTGACGACTACCTCTGGATCCTCTCCCGCACGCCGCAACTCGCCGACACCGACCGCACCGTCCTCCTCAACGAAGCCAAGCGCCGCGGCTACGACACCGACAAGCTGATTTGGGTGAAACAAGACTGACCAACCAGATGCTGTATGGAACCTGTTGGAAGACGTGCGTGATCTCAAGGAACAGATGCGAAACATCGCATCAGACGAAGCCGATGCGATGGGTTTCTCTGTGGCTTTACATCCTCTTGTATAACACAAAAGGTAGATTCTTGTTAATGATGGCGAGGATGTGCCAGCGTTTGGTAACGTAAACTTTCGACTTCTTGCAGTGGATAGCTGTGCATACCTGACTGGCAACCTTTTCGACGGGCATAACCCAAAAGAGACCATTACCTTTAGCCATTGCTGTATCTACGAGACCAGGCCGGACATCGGTGACGGTGATGTTACCGCCAGCCTTGAACGTATTCTATGCTAAATTCCAAACGATTTTTGTTGTTTAACTAAAAATTAACACACAAGGCAAAATCCTTTACATTTTCTTTCTTGTTACTGCTTGGATTGTATTTTTCCTTCTTCCTTACCATGGCCACCAGTATG
>JAFUSC010000069.1 GCA_017467705.1 Prevotella sp.
CCAGCGTGTAGGCCAGCTCAATGTCGGCAGTAGCACCAGCCTCCTGCATGTGATAACCCGAAATGGAGATGCTGTTGAACTTCGGCATCTTCTGCGAGGTGTACTCGAAGATGTCGGCAATGATCTTCATCGAGAATGCAGGGGGATAGATATAGGTGTTGCGCACCATGAACTCCTTGAGAATGTCGTTCTGGATGGTACCGGCCATCTCCTCGAGCTTGGCGCCCTGCTCCAGACCAGCATTGATATAGAAGGCCAGCACGGGCAGCACACCGCCGTTCATGGTCATGGAGACGGACATCTTGTTGAGGGGAATACCGGCAAAGAGCACCTTCATGTTCTCCAGTGAGCAGATAGACACGCCAGCCTTACCGACATCACCCACCACACGGGCATTGTCGGGGTCGTAGCCACGGTGCGTAGGCAGGTCGAAGGCTACGGAAAGTCCCTTCTGACCGCTGGCAAGGTTACGACGATAGAAAGCGTTGGACTCCTCAGCCGTTGAGAATCCGGCATACTGACGGATAGTCCACGGGCGGAACGGGTACATCATGGAGTACGGGCCACGCAGATAGGGAGGAATACCGGCCGTGAAGTCAAGGTGTTCCATGCCTTCAAGGTCTTCCTTGGTATAAACGGGACGGACCTCAATGTGCTCCGGGGTCTTCCAGTTCTCTACAATATTGTTGTCTTTGATCCACTTGGCACCGTCCTGAGCCTTGATGCCGGCGTAGATATCAATATTTCTAAAATCTTTTCTCATCTTTCTTTATTTTTTTGAACACAAAGTCACAATGATATGAAGTCTTTACTTTTATTTTCTCCTAAATGGAAGACACAAAGAGATGCCATTAGCTATCGTAAACATAACCATTGATTTTTCGTCTTATGCCTTCGCGCAGGAGAGGAACATTGAAGTTAATCAAAAGTCCCATATGAATGTTTGATAGTTTCATGTAAGTAATCAGTTGCACTTCGTGCAAGGGTTTTAACTCTTCCACGGCCTTGAGTTCCACAATAAACTTATGGTCAACCAGAATATCTATTCTGTAGTTTTTACCAGTAGGTTTACCTTTGTAACACAATGGCAGGTCAACTTGTGATTTAACATCCAACCCTAATGATTCAAGTTCGATAACCAGACAATCTTCATATACAGACTCTAACAGTCCGGGGCCGAGAGCTTTGTGAACTTCCATCGCAGCACCAATGATTTGACTACTCAATTGCTGTAGATGGTCATACTCCTCTCTTGACATCAAGACTTGTGCCTTTGTATCTTTGTGTTCCATTAAAATCAGATTCCTAACTTAGCATTATACTCCTTGAGGGTCTCGAGCACGTTGCACTTGACGTGGATGTAGTTCTCGATGCCGGCGGCCTTCAGGTCTTCCATACAGGCGGGAGCACCAGCCACGACGAACATGGCGCGGCCATTGAGATACTTGAAGGCGGGAATGGCATACTCAGCATACTCATCATCAGAAGAGCAGATGACCACGATGTCGGCCTTGGCTTCGAGGGCAGCGTCGACGCCCTCCTCGACGGTCTTGAAGCCGAGGTTGTCAATGACCTTGTAGCCGGCACAGGCGAGGAAGTTGCAAGAGAACTGGGCACGGGCCTGACGCATGGCCAGATTACCGATGGTCAGCATGAAGGCGGTAGGCACACGAGTCTCCTCGGTGTGGATGCGCAGGTCTTCAAAGTCGGCAGCGAGACGAGTGGTCTGTAAGCGTTTGAAGGGAGCCTCTGTCTCGTGCGCTGCGGCAGTGCCGCAGCCTACTGAACAACCAGCAACCACAGGCCGCTTGCCGTCGCTCTTCTCGGTGAAGTTGGGGAACTGGTTGGTGCCCAGCAGGAACTCCTTGCGCTTGGCGGCGTCGCCGTGGCGTTTCACGTTGGTGGCGTTGATGTCGTCCTGCACGATGCCTTTCTTGACAGCCTCCAAGAAACCGCCCTCCTCTTCTATCTTGAGGAACAGCTTCCAGCCTTCCTGAGCCAGTGCATCGGTCAGGTGCTCGATGTAGTAAGAACCGGCTGACGGGTCAACGATGCGGTCGAAGTGGCTCTCTTCCTTGATCAGCAGCTGCTGGTTGCGGGCAATACGCTCACTGAAGTCGGTCGGCTTCTCGTAAGTCACGTCGAACGGCGTCACCACCATGGAGTGAACACCACCGAGGGCGGCACTCATGGCCTCTGTCTGCGAACGCAGCAGGTTAACATAAGAGTCGAACAACGTCTGGTTATAGGTTGACGTGGTGGCGTTGATGGTCATCTTAGCACTATTCTCGTCCTTCGGCTCGTACTGCTTCACAATCTGAGCCCACAGCAGACGGGCGGCGCGGAACTTGGCAATCTCCATAAAGTAGTTCTCGCTGACACCCATGTAGAACTTCATCTGGCGGGCAGCAAGGTCAACGTCGACACCGGCATCCACCAGTTCCTGCATATACTCGTTACCCCAAGCGAGCGCGTAGCCCAGCTCCTGAACGATGTATGCACCGGCATTGTTCAGCGTCTCGGTGTGGACGGTCATGACGTGTGCCTTCGGATAATCCTTCAACAGCTCGACAATCTTCGGACCGTCAGCCAGACGGGCGGTGACGTCCTTGCCCTTGGTCAGCATGTTCTCGATGGGGTCAAAGCCCACGGTGAACGACAGTTTTTCCTTGTCAAAGCCCTTCTTGGTGAAATAAGCATCGACAATCTCAGCCAACTTCAGGGCGTGGCACGGGCAGGTGCGGAAGTTCAAATCCACGTATTCGCAGTAGATGCCTTCCAGCAAGGTCTCGATGGCCTCAGCCGTCACCAGATCCTTCGGGATACGGAAGCCCAGGGAGTCAATGCCCTTGTTCAGGATGTCGAGCGCCTTGGCGTTCGCTTCCTTGGGGTCGTTGACGGCCAGATTCTGACGGACGTACCACTCGTTAGAATCCTTTTTGTTACCACGTACAAAGGGGAACTCACCCGGCAGAGCGTCAGGTGTCTTCAAATTCGCCAGGTCTTCCCGACGATAGAAAGGCTGTACGTTAAAGCCTTCATTGGTTCTCCACACGAGTCGTTTCTGGAAGTCGGCACCTTTCAGGTCCACTTCAATCTTGTCCAACCACTCCTGAGTGGTCGGCGCCTGAAACTCGCTGAAGAGTTTTTCTTTGTTTGCCATAAATTAAACGTTTATATTATATAAGTTGTTCTTTAATTAGTTCCTAATTAATTCCAACATGCAAAGATAGTAACTTCTTTCCGAACGAACGAACTTTTTAATATTTATTTTATGTTTATACAGCTTTAGCGGTACATAAACACGAGTTAGGCGGTACCTAAAGGGGAGTTAGGCGGCACCTAAAGGGGAGTTAGGCGGCACCTAAAGGACAGTTAGGCGGCACCTAAGTACAGGTTAGACGGTACATAGCTACTCGTTAAGTGCTCCGCAATGCGGACAGATGCCCTTGTCGCGTAAAGGCTGGCCGCAATGACCGCAGACAAAACGCCGACGCGAGAAACACGCATAGCGCCAGAGTGCAAAAACGACATAAGCCACCAGCAACGGATAACCTATGTAGTAAAGTGTGGTGATGCTGAATACCACATAACAGACAGCACAAATGCCGGCAAGCCCACCGAGATAGAGCACGGCATCACCCAGCGGGAGGCGGCGCAAAGTGTCGTCTACTGCGGCAATGCCAATAATCAGGATAGCCCATACAGACATGATGAACACGGCAAGATGCGTGGGCAGGGAGAAAGGATTGAGCGACGGATGATAGTAAAAATGGCGCCACGTCTCAGGTCCGAACATCTGTATGCTGGCATAGAGCGTTGCCGAAGCAGCCACCAGCAGACATAACAGCGTGGGATAGAACGAGCCAGTATCACGGAAATGCACGATGTAGGCATTGCGCCGCTGAAGCCGGTAGATGACGTAAGCCACACCGACGACGACGATAAACGACATGAAGATGAGCAGGTGACTGTCAGAGAAGAAGTCGATAAACTGCGAAATAGAGTCATCAGGCGACACGCTGCGCAGCATCTCGCTCTCACGAATCCAGCCTTGCGTGAGCTGATCGCGGGCGACCTTCACCCAAACGGAATCAATAGTATCCTGCGGCAGGATGTCAATATCAGCCACGACAAGCAATGCCGAACGAGGCACGCTAAACGAATCAGGCATGATCGGCATTTCATGAAGCACCAACGAATCGGCCTTCACCACGAAGTTATAACCCTGCGTGTAGTGATGGGTCGTGAAGAAGGAAATGCTGTCAAGCTGTTCCTTGGTCAGATCCCAGACATCAGGCGTCTGCTGACCATGATTATAACAGGAAGTGGGTAATAACAAAAGAATACAGAAAAGAGCCAACGTGCGCAGGGCATGCAGACTTTTTTCCCAGACGTTCATCTGACAATGCTTGCAGTCGAACTCTAACGGGAAACTGCGGCCATCAGACAAACGGAGCGAAAGAGGTTCACGCCACGTAGGGCGCTTTCCGCCCCGGCGCGTGCAATAGCCCAAGGCATAGCGCAGACAATGGCGGCACTGCATGAGCGGAACAGAAGAGCCGGACGTATAGGTGCCGTTGGGCATGTCCGTCATGTCTATCCTGCCTGACACCTTATCTGCCCTGTCAGGCTCTCTGGATGATACGACCAACTGCTGAACAGACTCATCAAGCGCCTTCACCAAACGCCTTCGCAGTTCTGACAGCAGACTGCTGGGAATGAAATAGTTAAAGCCATCAGGCAGTACTATGTCAGTACATGCGTAGGCAGTGCCTCCCAGTTTTCCCAGCTGTCGCACGATGTTATCACGCTGCGGCTTCTCGGCCAGCTGATGTTCCCACTCAACAGATGCCACTACCCCACCCGACGCAAGACTGAAGCCCGTGGGCGTAACGTCTAAACGCAGCTGAACAGGTATCTTGCGTTCGCTGCTCTGCTTTGACAGTAGCCGTTCAAACTCCATGTCATTGTTACGGTAGAGCCGCATACCGGGACGCAGCCCACGAGGAACCTGATAGGGAAAGAGCAGATAGGTCTGTCCGTCGTCAGCAGCGCGCCGATGAGCAGCAGATGGGATGGGCACGACCCGGTTAACACGGAATCCCTGAAGACCGTCAGCAAAGAAGCACAGACCGTCACCATTAGCAAACGAAACGCTGCTCGCCACCACGAAAGAATGGTCACGTAGTTCCTTGACCATTCCGACGAACTCACCCACAGCCTTCGGGGTATCAAAAGAAGCCATGTCGGGCTGACGTCCGTGGAGGAAATAAGAGGTGTAGCCCCGGTTGAACGTCTTGTCCAAATTGGGGGAAAAAGTATAAGTGCAATGCCCCAGTGATGCACGGCGGTACTGATCAGGCTGCCGACGGACAATGTCATCAAGCAACTGGCTGTAGGCAGCCGTGACATTCTTGACATAAGCCACATCCTTCAGCCGTCCCTCCACCTTAAATGACGAAGCACCGGCATCAACCAGCTCCTGCAGATGGCTGCTCTGGTTCAAATCCTTCAATGACAACAGATAACGCTCGTGCTCAACAACCGTGCCGTCAGCATCAATCAAGTCGAACGGCAACCGGCAGAACTGTGCACAGGCGCCACGGTTAGCCGAACGCCCGAAGCAGAACTCTGAGGCATAACAACATCCGGAATAGCTGACGCACAACGCGCCGTGCACAAAGACCTCCAACGGCATGTCAGGAACAGCAGCATGAATATCGGCAATCTCAGCAGATGACAGTTCACGCGCCAAGACCACCCGGCGAAAGCCTGCCTGCTGCAAGCACTGCACCTTGTCGGCCGTGCGGTTATCGGTCTGCGTGGAAGCATGAAGAGCAATGGGGGGCAATGCCATATCCAGCACGCGCATGTCCTGAACAAGGATGGCGTCAGCACCAGCCTCATACAACTGCCAGATAAGCCTGCGGGCATTATCCAGCTCATCATCGCGCAGAAGGGTGTTGACCGTAACAAACACCTTGACGGCAAAGCGATGCGCATACTCACAAAGCTGACGAATGTCATCAACCGAATTGCCGGCAGCCACACGTGCCCCGAAACGCTCGGGACCGATGTATACGGCATCCGCCCCGTGGTCGACCGCTGCAATGCCGCATGCCAGATCTTTGGCCGGTACCAGCAATTCGAGTTCGCGCATCATTCAATCTTGTTAATGTCGTAAGGTGTCTCTTGATAGACGTAATAGTTAATCCAGTTACTATAGAGCAGGTTAGCATGAGCACGCCAACTGACAAGAGGCTCCTTGTCGGGATCATTATCCTGATAATAATTGACGGGCAAGTCAACATCATCCCGCACGTCTTTATCACGGCGATATTCCTTGTCAAGCGTGTTGGGTGCGTACTCCAGATGTCCGGTAATAAAGAACTCACGCCCTCCACGTGCCATCACGATGCTGACACCACACTCATCAGAATCAGCAATAAGCGTCAGGTCAGCGTTGGCCTCAATGTCCGCACGGCGAATCTCCGTGTGACGGCTGTGTGGCATGTTGAACACATCATCGAAGCCACGGAATATGGGAAGCTGTGGCAACAGAGGATATTGCCTGAACACGCCAAACATCTTCTTGGGAAGAGGATACTTGGGGATGCCGTAATGATAATAGAGTCCGGCCTGAGCAGCCCAGCATATATAAAGAGTACTCGTAACATGCGTCCGGGCCCATGAGAAGATGCTTTTCATCTCGTCCCAATACGTCACATCCTCAAATTCAAGAGTCTCCACCGGCGCTCCTGTGATGATCATGCCATCGAATTTCTCTTTAGAAAGGACCTCAAAATCACGATAGAACATCATCATGTGCTCAACAGGCGTATTCTTGGGGGTATGACTCTTCAATTTCATGAAGTTCACCTCAAGCTGCAACGGAGTGTTGGATAGCAGGCGGATCAGGTCAGTCTCCGTGGTTATCTTGAGCGGCATCAGGTTGAGGATAACAATCCGTAACGGGCGAATGTCCTGCGTGTGAGCACGCGAATCGTCCATGACGAAGATGTTTTCCTGCTTCAACAGCTCAATGGCAGGTAACTTGTTGGGTAATCTTAACGGCATACGAAATCAATCAACCTTGATGACACAAACGGAGACATTATCATAACCACCAGCATCAATAGCAGCCTGACACAATTCGTTAGCCTCCCCGCGTTCTCCCAACACCTGCTGAATATGCTCATCCGGCACCATGTCATTAAGTCCGTCAGAGCAAATGACATAGACATCGCCGGACTGGACGTCATCCGTAAACTCGTATTGGTCAATAAATGACGTCTTACAACCGGCACCAATGCAGTTGGTAATGATATTTGAATGACGTTTGGTTCCCGTCATGTTGTTAAGAGAATGGTCTGTTGTCAACTGTTTCAGTTCGCCGTTACGAAAGCGGTAAAGACGGCTGTCGCCGCAATTGATCCAATAAAACTTACGGTCGTAACAAATAATACCGACAAGCGTGGTTCCCATTTCCGACAATTCCGGATTAGCTAATCCACGAGTCGAAATCCTGATGTTGACAGAATTAAGCCATTCACAGATCGTCTCATAGAAATCACCTGAGGCCATCCCTGAGGGTAAGTCGTTAATAAAGAAATGAAGATTAGCCAGCACTTCCTGACTGGCGACTTCACCAGCATTATGTCCTCCCATACCATCAGCAAGGGCAATGACGAAACGGTCTAATGAGGCTGTGTCAATTACTGTGCGATAGGCATCATTACGAATATAACGATCCCACACGAGCACCATATCTTCATTGTTACTTCTGATACATCCAACACGGCTCGCAGCCGTAATATTAAACTTACTCATTGAATATATGTTTAAACTTGTTCTTCGTTTTTTCCCACACAATTATATAATCCTGTATTTACAGACACGCCTAACTGATACTTACTTGCAGATTAACGTTGGCAATTGAGACAATATCGCCGCTCTTCAATGACATGGGAACATCAGGCTGTAAATCGTGATTATTCAGTTTGGACCCATTCGACGAATGTTTGTCAATAATGCTCCAACCCGTCCCATTTGTATAGGTCAGTTGTGCATGAACACCGGAAACATACATGTTATTTTCAAAGAAGGCAGCATAAGGCCCTTGACGACGACCAATCAAAGCCCCGTTGACCCCAACGATCCTGATGTTCAGGTTACTGTTATAGAGTGTCAGCACAGGTATTCCCGTCTGATTGCCAAGTGTGGAAGTAGGAAATGTTCCACCTTGACCATCATGCGTAGTGGACAATGTCTGCTTGGAAGTGAAATTACCGAGAGAAGTGTAATCTTGCATCTTGCGTTTCAACTCAGCTGCTCCCACCATCAGACCGCCACAGTAAGTGCAACGACGTCCCTTCCCCACTCTGCCACAGCTGCTGCAATAGAGTAAGGCCTGTCCGCACTGATCGCAATAGCGCGAATCGTCATCAATTTCTTCTTTACAAGTCGGACAAATTATCATCTTGATCGTCTTTTATATCTTCGGGTTGTATTAACTGGTATGTCTCCTTTGTGATCTCGGATGCAGGCATTGATGCCACACGGACAGACAACTGTTGAATAGTAGCATCAAGCAGATTGCGCATTTCACGCGCATTGCCGAATGATTCGTTCTTGTGGAACACCATGCGGCAAATCAAATCCATCAGCTTGAACTCTGCGGCCGGTGACAACGTGTATTGGTCTTTTGCCGCCATCTTCTTGAAGATAGCCAACAGCTCATCTTCGTTATAGTCATCAATATGTAACTTATGTGTGAAGCGACTGGCAAGGCCCGGATTCATGGCAAGGAAGTCCTCCATCTTATCCTTATAACCCGCAGCTATCACCACAAACTTGCCACGGTCATCCTCCATACGTTTCATCAGCGTGTCAATAGCTTCTTTGCCATACTGGTCGTTCTCCTCGGACAACGTATAGGCTTCGTCAATGAAAAGAATGCCTCCCATAGCTTTGTCACACATATTGTTGACAATCTTCGGAGTCTCGCCCATGTACTTGCCGACCAATGTCGCCCGACTGGCCTCAATGACACGCGATGTTGACAATATCTCCATGCTCTGCAGCACCTCACCCATCTTGCGCGCAATGGATGTCTTTCCTGTTCCAGGATTACCCGTCAGGATGAAATTCATGGACATCTGCTGAACCTTGCCTGCCCCCATCGCTGCACGCTGCTTCATAAACATACTCTGAACGGCAAGACGTCGGATCATGTTCTTGACAGAGCGCATGCCAACAAATTCGTCAAGCTCGTTAAGCACTTCATCCAGCGGACGCATCTTCTCATTCTGTGCCATCGGGAGGTCAGCCTCCGTGAGACAATACATGTCAGACTCCTTAAACTGCGGCGTATTCATTTCCGCAATCAGTCGCTGGCTTTGGCGTTCAACAGCATCATTAAAGAGACTGCGCGCCTCACGGGCATTTCCGAAATTCTTGTCACGACGCAAGTACAGCTGTTCAAACTGCCGATGAACGGCTCCCTGCGTCTGCTCGTCAACAACAAACTTCTTGCTCTTTGCGAGATTCAGGAATATCTGCGTCAGCTCATCAGGAGTATAATCGTCAAAATGTATTGTCTGCGTGAAACGGCTCTTCAATCCGGGATTGGTGTCTATGAAATCGTGCATTTGCTCCGTATAGCCAGCTACGATACAGATAAACTTACCACGGTCATCCTCCAATCGCTTCAGCAACGTGTCAATAGCCTCACCGCCGAACGAATCACCATCACCCGATTTCAAGGTATAGGCCTCGTCAATGAAAAGGACTCCTCCCATAGCTGAATCTATGAGCTGATTGGTCTTAATGGCTGTCTGGCCACTATATCCTGCTACCAGTTTACTGCGATCAGCCTCAACCAACTGTCCACGCGACAATATTCCCAACGTGCGGAACACATCTGCCATGATGCGTGCCACGGTTGTCTTACCCGTGCCGGGATTACCAGTGAAGACATAGTGTTTACCCAAGAACGTGTTTTGTTCGCCACGTGCTATCTGCAAATTCAGGAACGCAGCAAGATTTGAGATTTCCCTTTTTACTGCAGACAATCCTACAAGGCCATCCAACTTCTTCAGACATTCTGTATAATCAACTGCCTGAGGTGCCTCGTATGGTACATCGTCCACCTCGATGGTCATCAGCTGCTCGTCCGTCATTGTAGAGATATTGTTCTTCTGCAGACGTTCGGCCTGACGATTGGAAATCTTGTCGAAAAGCTGACGCATCGTACGGCCATTGGCAAAATCCTTGTCGCGGCTGTTATACATCTCAGTAATCATCTTCCGAGTGATTTCCTCGGCCTCATGACTGAAGACATATTTCTTCTCCTTGGCAAACACCAGCATAATCTGGTACAGCTGTTCAGGAGTGTAATCATCAATATTAAGGAAATAGTTGAAGCGACTGCGGAACCCTGGGTTAATGCGGAAGAGGTTTTCCATCTCTGTCCGATAGCCCGCTGCAATGACCACAAACTTACCACGGTCATCCTCCATGCGCTTCATCAGTTTCTCCAGTGCCTGCGCTCCTTGGTTGTCACGCTCACCACCAGAGTTTAGTGGTGCCAACGTATATGCTTCGTCAACAAACAGTATGCCTCCCATGGCCTTGTCACACAGACGGTCAACGACCTTAGGCGTCTCACCCTGATAAGGGCTCACCATCTGGGCACGGTCAACTTCAACGACATGACCACTATCCAGATAACCGATAGAGGCTAATATTTCACCAAGTTTACGGGCAATGGTTGTCTTACCTGTGCCGGGATTACCCGTCAGGATAATGTGCATGCCGCTCTTCTCCTGTTCACCCAAGCCACGCTCAGCCCTCTGGACATTGTTCTGGACAGAATACGCCATTTCACGGACAGCGCTCTTCACCTCATCCATTCCAATGTAGCCGTCCAAGTCACCCAATATCTCGTCGAGCGTCCGTTCTTCGGGCAAATAGCCACGAATATCCTCTTCCTCCACCTGCTTGGCAGATGTGCCACGACTGATGAACGAGGTAAAGATGTCTTCAGCCACTTTATTGGATACATGAGCATAGCCAAAGGTCTCGTCCTTGATTTTCACCTGATACTTGAAATAGCGTTGCAATCTTAACTCGGCAGCAGGTGAATAATCTGTTATTCCGTACTTAGAGCGCAATACCATCCGACATATCTTATACAAATCCATATAGTCGGGCGTCTTCAGCCGGAATATATACTTGAACCGATTTGCTACAGCCGGATTGCTTGCCAAGAAATCGTCGAGTCCCTTTGTCAGTCCTGAGATGATGACGATAGGATTATCATCCCAACGGTCCATCTCCACAAACAGTTTGTCAAGAGGATTTACCTGATTAGAATATCTGTCAGGCAACAGCTTCTGCACATTGTCAAAAAAGAGAATACCATCACGCGCCTTTTTTATATTATCTTCCCACTTGTCAACAAAACGCGAATAGTCCACGGCATCAACCATGGTCAATTTCGGTTTCTCTATAATCTTATGCTGGTAGAAGTAATCACGGATTATTTCAGCGAGTGAAGTCTTTCCGGTTCCGGTTTCTCCGATAATGATAGCATTGACACTCAGGCGCACCGACACGATGTCCTTGCGCGAATGTAAATAGGTATAGGTGTCTACAATGGTCTTCAGTTGTTCCTTGACGTCATCCATCCCTACTAACTTTTCCAATACGTTAGCAGCGGTCATGGGTTGTCCGCACCATTTGCAGAACTTGGCTATCGACCTATTGTCTCTATGACAATGCTCACATTTCATTCTATATCTTTCTGTATCTTCTTTTCAACCTTGACAGGACTCAGACTCCAATGTTCCAAATCCGGATTAGCAACGTTCATCAATTTGGGACTGTATATAAACATTTCCAAGAGAAGAATGACTACGAGCAGACTCCATAAGATATAATGCAAGACTGACTCACCTGCTACAGAGTGTACCTGATTCTGCACATCGTCCAAAACCCCAAACTTCGAACTCTTATATTTGTATGACTTCGTCTTAAACGTATAATACAGAGGCTCCAGCAGTTCTGTCTTGATATCATCATTCAGGACTGTATTGATCAGCGTTTTGTCATCCTTCTTATCTGTACGGAAGTCAGTGAAATGACATACCACCATATACAGCAATGTAAGCAGAATGATGGTCGGAATGAACAAAGAATAATGTGAGTGATTGATGTACTTCAACGTCCAGATGGGAATGACAGAAGACATAGCTCCTAAAGCACCCCACAGGCATGAGAACACAAAGCCATAGCCACGGAAATAAGCACGGGTAGCAACAATCAAGGCAGACATGCCACCGACAGGGAGTCCTATCGTAAATGCCGCATGCTTCAGCAGATAGAAACGGCCTTGATCTGATATGCCTACAAAGATAATGGCAAGTACCCAGACTGCACACAGTGCATAGAACAGGTAACGCCAGATTTTTTCCTTGCCCTTGGCACGGATATAGCTTTGACGCACTTCGCTGAAACGGCGTGAAGTTTCCTCTTTCGCAGACATATACCGACGATAATACAACTGTCGATTGTCAATTTCACCTAACTTCAACACCCACTCTTCCAATGTCCGCTCATAACTATAAGGCTCGCTGAAATCCCTGTACGGGTCTTCATGATACCACACCGAAAGCCATTGGCTGAGTGAACCGTTCTGAACCTCCTGCTTTAATAAAGACTTCGGCACATCATTTACCTGTTTTCCGTCAGACAGGCGCGTGCCATCAGGAAGAACATATACCGGATCTACGCCAAGAATACGGCACATGCGATAAGCTGCCGTTCTCATGTCGTAGGCACTGATGCGCTCACGGTTCTCTTCGCTTTTCATGTCGAAGTTTCGAGTAGCCTCATTCATCTGTTCAAACCAGCCATGCAACTGTGCGAAATAACAGAAGCGACCGTCAGGATCAGCGTAGTCAGCAATTTCCTGCTCCACAGTTGCATCATCCATGCTCTGCCATTTAATCAGGCTGTCACGCAACACCATTCCTACCTGTTCCGGCGTGCAGGCACCGCGCAAATCGAACGGAGCGTCACGATATACGTTATACAGGACTTTATAAGCCAATGAACGGGAATATTTCTGGCCGTTGGTCATGATACGCAAGGCCTCACATGCCATGTGGTCCTCATGACTATACATCCATGACAGGAGTCGTCCATCAGTGAGACTCTTCCAGTCATCCTCCGTCATTTCCTGATGGCCGAAGGCTTTGACTATATCTGGAAGTGTAGACGACGGATATTTGGACAAGAAAGGAATACTCTTATCAATCTCATAGGCAGTTCTCAATACAGCCACTCGTCCATCGAAGTCCTTGCGCGGTTCGAAGTAGGCACGCAGATGGTCTATATCAAGTTTCGTATGCGATTCCAAGTACAGCCACAACCGGTCATTCTTATTACGCAGGAACACCGCATATTCATCTACATAGCTTAACATGGATATGGCAACACTATGGACGTCATCACACAGATTGTCCTTGATGTCCTGATACGGATAAGTCGGCTCCATAGCATATACAGATGCCATCAAGCCTGCCCGCTGGTCAGCAGGGTATTTATTCTGTACGATGTCTTTGACGACCGTGCTCAATTTGACATTTCCGCACTGTTCCAACCATGTCGTAAGACGTCCACCATACAGATAGCCCATGGCAAGCCGGTCATATTCAAGCAACAGCGGAATCAGCTCATGGACATTGTCTGCCACGACATTATGTTCCGGATCAACCACGAAGGTCTTATACCTCAGTATAGGAGAAGATACATCAACCTTAGGTGATTCGCCCAAGAACCACTTTTCAACTTCATCGTAGCCCCAACGGTTTTGCGGGTTGACTGCTGTTAATCCCTGCACAATCAGCTTGACGCGCTCTGGCAGCTCATTGATGCGAGGCAGGCGGCCCTCGTTCTTTCTACGCATCATGATGCGCTCATTTGAGCTTAGCGGGTTCTCACCCAGCCAAAGCGTATGAAGCGTGATGCCTAATGAGTAGAAATCTACGGCAGGCGTTATCTCCACGACACCATCAATCACATCGTTATACATCTCAGGTGCAGCATAGACAGGTGTACGGGCTTGCGTCGTCCGATGAGCATTTTCGCCATCGCCCATAATGGAAGAGATGCCGAAATCACCTAACACCACCTGCGTGTGCTCAGGGTCACGGAAGAAGAAGTTGCTGGGCTTAATGTCCTTATGGATGATGCCATTGTTATGGCAGAAAGCCAACGCTGCGGCTGCCTGCAAAGCAATGCGGCGGAACTGGTCAAAATCGCCATGAAGCTCATAGTCGTTCAGTGTGCCACCCTTCAGGTACTCCATCAGCTCATAGTCACGGTTTTTCCCTTCCACGTAGGTCTTACCGAAATCCATCAGCCGGACAATCATCTCCATATCCATCATACGGATAATCCTGATCAGACTTTTCTTGATGCTGAATGTCGGGTAGTAAATCTTAAGCACATATTCGCGGGAACTTCTCTCAACGAGAAACACCTGAGCCTCGCCGGAATTGTCGCTCAGGCAGCGGACATTCCGATAATGACAGCCTTTCAACACAAACACATCGTCATTGGCTTCGCTCTTCTCCACGCCACCTTCCGGTCTCAACGTGGTATTCACAGCCTTTTCCGTGACCGGCTCTTCTGCCCTCACAGTGGAGTCGGGACGTTTTGTTTTCAATGTCTGATCCATTATTTGTTGTCGTCTTTAATTTCTACTGAACTGTTTTTACCCAGAACCACCCATTTGCCTCCCAGTTGGGGTTTGGCACATCCACAGGGACTGCTATGCATGGCATGTTTGAAATTACACACCCATGCCAGTCTTACACCCACGGGCTTACAAGCCATAGCAAAGTTGCGGGCCTTGATGGGTGACGGCTGCTGTGGAACGGCAAACTTATCAAGCACGCTTGACAATTCCTTGATTTTTTCTCCCTTCTTCTCGTTAAGTTCCTGTTTCGTCAAGCGCATTGACTTCTTAACGGGGATTTCCGGATTCTGCACTCCACGGTCTTCAGCCAACAGCTTCAACACACGTTCACGCAATTGGGTGTTCATCTTTTCCCTGACAATATCACGCTCGGAATTATAGGGCACCATGTCATCCAGCTGAGAATACTCAGCCACAAGGTCTTGCAGTTCCCTGTATTCCGGATTCTGCTGGAGCTCCTTCACCATCAGTTTGGCCTCTTCTGTCAGTGCATTACCGCACTGCTTACAGAAGGCAAAGCTGTTGAGCGTGTGGCAGACGGGGCAGACGATGCCGCCACGAGGGCTGCCACATTCCGGACAATAGGCTTCTGAACCTGCGAGGTGAGAGCCACAGAAAGAGCAAATCTCAGTACGGATATAATGATGACACACCTCACAATAATCTGCATCGGGATCGATTTCCGCTCCGCAATGAGGACATTTCATCATTTGCAGCGGTTTTCCGCACGACGCGCAGAAGATGGCTTCCGCCTCATTCACAGTTCCACAATGCGGACACTCTATCGTAGCAGCCATTTGCTGAGCCATCATGTCCTGCTGTTGCATGACAGGTGCCTCCTGCTCATATTGCATTTCCAACCCAGCAGAAGCCATAGCCCTGTTGGTCCGTTCTATGTTTGAAAAGTCGTCATTCATCATACCTAATAATGCTGTTTGTCTGTGTTATAAATTCACATTGCTCTGTTTTTAACGGCAAAGTTATAAAATTTTTCAATAACACGAAACAAAAACCGCCGTAAATTTGCATTTGCGACGGTTTTTGTATCATTTTCTTGTATATTTTACCATAATTGCAGGCGTTTCTCCTTCGGGATGAACATTTCGTCACCCTCTTTAATACCAAATGCCTCATACCATGCATCAATGTGCGGCAGCGCTCCGTTGACACGCCAACGTCCCAATGCATGAGGGTCGCTCTTGGTGCGGTTGCGAATTTCCGCCTCCGTAATATTGCCTGCCCACACACCGGCATAGGCCAGGAAGAAGCGCTGCTCGGGTGTGAAGCCGTCAATGACTGGCAGCGGATTGCGCTTGGTGGCGTTCTTGAAGGCAGCGAAAGCCACCTGCAAACCTCCGTGGTCGGCCAGATTCTCACCCAGCGTCAGACGTCCGTTAGCGTTCAGGTCGGGCAACACCTTGATGGCTGAATAGAAGTCAGCATATTTATCCGTCCTTTCAACGAAGTTCTTTCCGTCGGCCTCCGTCCACCAGTCATGCATGTTACCGTCCTTGTCAAACCGTCGTCCCTGGTCGTCGAAGCCGTGCGTCATCTCATGTCCGATGACCACACCGATGGCACCGTAGTTGAAAGCATCGTCAGCAGTCGGGTCAAAGAAGGGCACTTGCAGGATTCCGGCAGGGAAGCAGATTTCGTTCGTCGTCGGGTTGTAGTAGGCGTTGACGGTTTGCGGCGTCATGTACCAGTCATCACGGTCAACGGGTTTGCCTGCTGTGTGTTCTATCTCCCACATATTCCAGAACCGGTTACACTCTCTCATGTTCTCATAATATGACTTGACAGGGTCAATCGCCAGCTTCGACAAATCTGTCCACTTGTCGGGATAGCCGATCTTCACATAGAACGTGTTAAGCTTCAGCAGGGCGTTGACCTTAGTGGAATCATCCATCCAGTCCTGCGCAGCAATGCGCTCACCCAGCGCCACCTGCAGATTGTGCACCAGTTCCTTCATGCGTTCCTTTGACGAAGCAGGGAAATATTTTTCCACGTAGATGCGTCCGAGGGCCTCGCCCATCGCACCTTCCACCTGATTGGTAGCCCGTTTCCACAGCGGATAGTTCTCCTTACGTCCGGAGAGCACCTTGCCGAAGAACTCAAAGTTGGCCTCTGCCACCTGTTCGCTCAGCAGCGAAGCAGCTCCCTGAATCAGGCGCCACTCCATGTAGTCACGGTAGACCGAGGGCGTCAGCTTGGCGACGACAATGTCAGCTCCGGCCATGAAGTCCGGCTGGCCCACCACCATCTCCTGAATGAAGCGGCTCTCCAGTCCTTTGGCGTTCATCAGTTGCTCAAGCTGAAGGTGCGGATACTTGGCGGCAAACTCAGCCAGCGTCATCTTGTTGTAGTTGGCAATGGGGTCGCGCAGCTCGGTGCGTGACTTCGACACCTTGGCCAGCTCGGTTTCCACCTTCATGATGTTCTTCATCTTCTGGCCGGAAGCCTTCTTGCTGAAGCCGAACATCTGGAACATACGCACGATGTGCTGCTTGTAGGCTTCACGTATCTTGGCCGTTGCCTCGTCGTTGTCAAGATAATACTCTTTTTGCCTGAGCGTGATGCCTCCCTGATGGACGTTCAGGATGTTCTGCGTGGCATTTTTCTCATCAGCGCCCATGCCGGCATAAAAGACGCTACCGACTCCATAGGGCATCTGCTCCAGCTGAATGGCAAAGAGCTGCTCCATGGTCTTGGCCCCTTCCATGCGCTTGAGCATGCCCATGACGGGTGTGATACCTTCCTGCTCGCGGCGGACGGAGTCCATAGCCAGTTTGTAGAGGTCACTCAGCTTCTGCTCCACGGTGCCCTTGGCATACGTGCCTTCCTGTAGCTCCTTCAGGATGTTGTTGATGCGTTTGTCGTTGTCTTGTGCCAGACGGTCGAAACTGCCGAAACGCGAATAGGCTGCCGGCAGCGGATTCTTCTGCATCCATCCGCCGCAAGCATACTGATAGAAATCATTGCCTGCACTGACACTCAGATCCATGTCAGTCTTGTCAAGCCCAGAGCGCAAAGCCTGTTGTGCCTGGGTTGTGATAGCCATTGTTGCTAATGCCATCATTGTCAATAGTTTTTTCATTGTTACTTTTATTTTGGTTTTGCATTTATTTCGTCTCAAGGAGTTACAGGAGTTGCAGGAGTTACAGGAGTTGCAGACTTATGCCGTCTGTAACTGCTCCAGTTCTTCCGACAGGCGTTCCCAGCGCTCCACTTCCTCGTCCAGCGCACGCTTCGTCGTCGTATAGTCGGTGACCAGCTCCATGTCCGATGCGTTCTCCGGCTTCATCAGCAGCGCATCCAGCTCTTTGAGGTGCTGTTCCATGTCGCTGATTTTCCGTTCGCTTTGTTCCACGGCCTTCTCTGCCTTGCGCAGTTGCCGTTGCTGTTCCTTCTGTTGGGCGTAAGATGCTCCCGAAGAAGCCTTTGAAGCTCCCCCTGCGGCTTTCGGGGAAGCCTCCCCTACAGCCCCCGAGGAGGCTTCATGTGTTTGAGGAGCAGCGGATTGGAGGTAGCGGTCTAACGTGTCGCCCACGAGAGGTGACTGAGGGGCTTTTGCTTGCAGGAAGTCGTAGATGCCGCCCAGATGCTCGCGCACACGGCCCCCGCCGAACTCATAGACCTTTGTCACCAGCCCGTCGAGGAACTCACGGTCGTGACTGACGATGATGGCCGTGCCGTCGAAAGCACGGATAGCCTCTTTCAGCACGTCCTTTGACACCATGTCGAGGTGGTTGGTCGGCTCGTCGAGAATGAGCAGATTGACAGGTTCCAGCAGCAGGCGCATCATGGCCAGCCGTGAACGTTCGCCGCCACTGAGCACCTTCACCTTCTTGTCGGAGGCCTCTCCGCCAAACATGAAGGCTCCCAACATGTCGTTGATGCGTAGCCGCACCTCGCCCTTAGCCACGCGGTCAATGGTCTCAAACACAGTCAGCTCCTCGTCTAACAGCTGCGCCTGATTCTGCGCAAAGTAGCCTATTTGCACGTTGTGCCCCGTCTTGAGCATGCCGCCGAAGGGTATCTCATTCATGATGCACTTCACGAGCGTCGTCTTTCCTTCGCCGTTCTTGCCGACAAAGGCCACTTTCTCACCACGTTTGATGGTGAAGTTGACCCGCGAGAACACCGTGTGATCACCATAGGCTTTCTCCACCTCTTCGCAGATGACGGGATAGTCACCCGAACGTTGGCAGGGCGGGAACTTCAGGTGCAGTGCCGATGTGTCCACCTCGTCAACCTCAATGGGCACCATCTTTTCCAACTGTTTGATTTTCTGCTGCACTTGCACAGCCTTGGTTGCCTGATAGCGGAAACGTTCTATAAACTGCCGCATGTCAGCCATTTCCTTACGCTGGTTCTCGTAAGCCCGTAGCTGCTGCTCACGGCGTTCACGACGCAGCACGACATACTCGTCGTATTTCACCTTGTAGTCAATAATGCGACCGCACGAAATCTCCAGCGTGCGGTTGCACACGTTGTTGATGAAAGCGCGGTCATGACTGACCAAGATGACGGCCTTGGCCGACGTAGCCAGAAACTGCTCCAGCCACTGAATGGACTCTATGTCCAGATGGTTCGTCGGCTCATCAAGCAACAGTACATCAGGACGCCGTAACAATATCTTAGCCAGCTCAATACGCATGCGCCATCCACCCGAAAATTCGCTGGTCGGACGGTCAAAGTCGGAACGCAGAAAACCGAGTCCCGTCAACGTCCGCTCCAGCTCTGCCTCGCAGTTGTCGGCCCCTGTCATCATGTAGCGCTCATGCTCTTGCGTGAAGCGGTCAACCAATGCCAGATAGTCAGCACTCTCATAGTCGGTGCGCTCGGCCAGCTGTCGGTTCAGCTCGTCAATGCGGGCCTTCATTTTGGTGATTTCAGCAAAGGCTTTCTGCGCCTCCTGCCGCACGGTGCTACCGTCATGCAGCACCATCACCTGCGGCAGATAGCCCACCGTCGTGTCGTTCGACAGGCTGACCGTGCCCGCTGTCGGCTGCTGCTGCCAGCTGATGATCTTGAGCAGCGTTGACTTTCCCGCACCGTTCTTGCCCACTAATGCTATGCGGTCGCGGTCGTTCACCACGAACGAAGCTCCACTGAACAGCGGCTTGGCACTAAACTCAACTTTTAAACCTTCAACAGATATCATAACTCATCTTTTGACTAATAAGCTGCAAAGGTACAAAGAACCTGCCAATATGCCAAATATACTTTATTCTTTTAACACTTTTCCTATCAGTTCAGGTGGTACTTAAAGGAGAGTTAGGTGGCACCTAAAGGGGAGTTAGGTGGCACCTAAAGGGGAGTTAGGCGGTACCTAAAGGATAGTTAGGCGGTACCTAAAGGACAGTTAGGCGGCACCTAAGTCTCACGGAACTCGCTTGGGGTGAGTCCTGTCAGACGGCGGAAGTACTTACAGAAGAACGACGGATTAGGGAAGTTCATGCTGTCGCTGATTTGTGCCACGGTCTTGTCGGTGTGGCGCAGCTCCACCTGTGCCCGCATGACGAGCGCACGGTCAATCCACTCTTTTGCCGTGACGCCGGTCGTCTGTCGGACAATGGTGCCTAAGTAACGCTCCGTCAGGCACATGCGGCTGGCATAATAGGCTATCTGATGCTCCTGCAGGCAGTGCTGATTGACCAGCGTGATGAAGCGGTCAAAGATGGTCTGTTCACGTGACTGCAACTGCTGACAGCTGTCAACATAACGGCTGTAAAGGCCATCGTAATGATGCATCTGTGCGGCCACGAGGCTGCTCACCGTCGGATGGTGATAGTCTTTCTGGTGAACGACGTGCCACAATGCGTCGATGATGTGGCGCGCCGTGGCAAGGTCGGCGTCGTCAACGCGCAATTGGAAGTCGCGCACCTGTCCGTTAAACGCCGCAGGCAACTGTCCGGGAGCAAAGGGCATGGGGAAATCGGGCGCCAAACCGATGCCGTAGATTTCAAGGTCATCAGAGATGCTGACGGGGTTGATGATGGTGCCAGGGCCAATGAACACCAACGTGCCGGCCATCAGATGCTTCTCCACCAGATTGATGTTAACCATGATGTCGCCACGCACGATGATGCCCAACCGATGGTCGTTGATGACAAAGGGCGGCTGCTGTCGCAGCACCAGTCGGAAGGCGCGCGGGTTTCCGTAGACGATGGCCAACTCATGATTGATGAAGATGTGACGGTGCATCAGCTCCATGTGAGGTTCCAGAATATCCCGCATGCGCGAGATGCTCATCAGTTTCGGCTGTTTATCCATAAGTCTGTTAATTGACGTTTCCGATGCAAAGATAACAAAAAGCACACAAACGACAAGCATTTTTCGCAAAAATCGAACAAAAAGAGCATATTTAAGGCCGTATGGATAGCGTCAATGCCGAAAATAAGCCGTAACTTTGCATCGGCAAAACCAATAACAAGTGCTTATACCTATTTATATATGACAATGAAAAGAATACTGAGTTTATCGCTGATTGTCTTTCAGTTCACGCTGAGCACGGCGCAGACGCTCGACGAGTGTCAGCAGGCCGCCGCACAGAACTACCCGCTGATTCGTCAGTACGGGCTCATTGAGCAGACGGCACAGCTCACCGTCAGCAACATCAGCAAGGGCTGGCTGCCGCAGATTTCGGCAACGGCGCAAGCCACGCTGCAAAGTGACGTGACCGCATGGCCCGACCAGATGCAGACCATGCTGAGCGGCATGGGCGTCAACATTGCCGGATTGAAGAAGGACCAATACCGCGTGGGCGTCGACGTCAACCAACTGATATGGGACGGCGGTGTGCTGCGCAGCCAGCAGGAGATTGCCCGCCAGCAGAGCGCCGTGGAGACTGCGCAGGTGGAAGCGAGCCTCTATCAGGTGCGCCAGCGCGTCAATGAGATGTACTTCGCCCTGCTGCTGGCCGACGAGCAGATACAGCTCAACCGCGACTTGCAGGCACTGCTCAGCAGCAACGAGCAGAAACTGGCAACCATGTTCCAGCACGGCACAGCAGCTGAAAGCGACTACCTGAACGTCAAAGCCGAACGGCTCAACGCCGAACAACAGCTGACCAGCCTTCAGGCACAGCGCCAGACGGTGGCGCTGATGCTCTCAGCGCTCTGCGGCATCAACGTCAGCCAACCCGTGAAGCCCACGCCGCAAGCCGCAGCAACGGCAGGAACGGTCAACATGCGCCCGGAGCTGAAAGCCATTGACGCACAGCTGCGGCTCACCGACGCACAGGAACAGGGCCTCAACACGGCACTCATGCCGAAGCTGAGCGTGTTCGCACAGGGGTTCTATGGTTATCCGGGACTCAACATGTTTGACGACATGATGCACCACAGCTGGTCGCTCAACGGCATCATCGGCGCACGGCTGACGTGGAACATCGGTGCCCTTTACACCCGCAAGAACGACCGCACAAGACTGAACGCACAGCGCGAGATGTTCAACGTGCAGCGTGAGGTGTTTCTGTTCAACAACCGGCTGGAACAGCTACAGCAGAACGAGAACATGAAGCGCTACCGCCAGCTGACAGCTGCCGACGAGGAAATCATCAGCCTGCGTGCCGCTGTGCGCAAGGCAGCAGAGTCGAAACTGCAACACGGCATCATCGACGTGAACGACCTGCTGCGCGAAATCAACAGCGAGAACGCCGCACGCCAACAGCAGGCCATACACGAACTGGAGATGCTCAAGGAGATGTATAACCTGAAGTACACCACAGGGGAGAAATAAGAAGGTCAAGAAATAAAAACAAAAAGGACAGAGATATGAAAACAAAGAAGATGTTACCCCTTTTGCTGCTGCTGTGCGCTGCTTGCGGCAATGCAGAGAAGGAGTTTGACGCCACGGGCGTCTTCGAGGCTACAGAGGTCATCGTGTCAGCCGAACAGAGCGGCACGCTGCTGACGTTTCAGGTGAATGAGGGCGACGAGCTGCAACAGGGCCATGAAATCGGACTCATTGACACCACGCAACTGTGGCTGAAAGTGAAGCAACTGGGAGCCACGAAGCACGTCTACCAAAGCCAGAAGCCCGACACGGAGAAGCAGATTGCCGCCACACGTCAGCAACTGCAGAAGGCCCGTCAGGAGCAGCAGCGCTATCAGGAACTGGTGAACGACGGTGCTGCCCCGTCGAAGATGCTCGACGATGCCAACAATCAGGTGGAGGTGCTTCAACGGCAACTGGAGGCCCAGACGTCGACGCTGAGCACCCAGAACTCAACACTTGACGCACAACAGGCAGCCACCGACGTACAGGTGAGCCAACTGCTCGACCAACTGCGCCGATGCCACATCGCTGCCCCCATCAGCGGCACGGTGCTGGAGAAGTATGCTGAGCAGGGAGAGTTCACGGCCACCGGCAAGCCCCTGCTGAAATTGGCTGACACGCGCAACATGTTCTTACGGGCCTACGTGACGTCGGCACAGCTGAAGGACCTGCGCATCGGACAGCAAGTGACGGTGTTGGCCGACTACGGCAACGCGGAGCGCAAGTCATACGAAGGCACCATCAGCTGGATTTCGTCACGCTCAGAGTTCACGCCGAAGACCATCCTGACCGACGATGAGCGTGCTGACCAAGTCTACGCCGTGAAGATTGCCGTCAAGAACGATGGGCTTATTAAAATAGGTATGTACGGAGAAGTGAAATTCAATTGAAGATTGAAGATTGAAAATTGAAGATGGAAGATTGAAGATTGATGATTATGGATGCCATTGAGGTTAATCACATATCGAAGTGTTACGGGAAGAAGGTCACCGCGCTTTCCGACGTATCGTTTACCGTCGGCAAGGGCGAAGTGTTCGGCCTCATCGGTCCTGATGGTGCCGGCAAGACCACGCTGTTCCGCATACTCTGCACGCTGTTGCTGCCCGACGAGGGAACGGCTGCGGTTGACGGCTTTGACGTGGTGAAGCAGATGAAGCAGATACGCCGCCGCGTGGGTTACATGCCGGGCAGCTTCTCGCTCTATCAGGACTTGACCGTGGAAGAGAACCTCAAGTTCTTCGCCACACTCTTCGGCACCACCATCGACGAAGGCTACGACAGCATACGGGCCATCTACTCGCAGATTGAACGTTTCCGCAACCGCAAGGCCGGTGCACTCTCCGGAGGCATGAAGCAGAAGTTGGCACTCTCGTGCGCATTGGTACATCAACCCAGCGTGCTCTTCCTCGACGAGCCGACCACAGGCGTTGACCCCGTCAGCCGCAAGGAGCTGTGGGACATGCTGGGCACGCTGAAGGAGCGCAACATCACCATCGTCGCCTCCACGCCCTATCTGGACGAGGTGCGCCGTTGTGAGCGTGCGGCTTTCCTCGACCACGGACAGCTGCGGGGCATTGACACGCCGGAAGTGATACTCGACCGCTTCAAGGACATCTTCTGTCCGCCCCCACCATCAGCCCCTAAGGAAGCCCCCCTGTCGTCCCCCAAGGAAGCCCCCCTTTCGTCCCCCGAGGGGGACACTAATGTCCAAGGCGCAGCTAAAGCCTCCCCTCGGGGAGGTTTGGAGGGGGCTTCCTCTGGTCTGGAGGGGGCTTCCTCTGGTTTGGAGGGGGCTTCCTCTGGTTTGGAGGGGGCTGTCATCGAAGTCCATCATCTGGTGAAAGCCTTTGGCAACTTCCATGCCGTCGATGACATCTCGTTCTCCGTCAAGCGGGGTGAGATATTCGGTTTCCTCGGTGCGAACGGTGCCGGAAAGACCACGGCCATGCA
>JAFUSC010000070.1 GCA_017467705.1 Prevotella sp.
GCGTAGATGAAGTCCTCGACCTTCCAGCTGTTGTCGTAGGAGAACTTGTGGAGGTAGTCGACGGAGCCAAGGTTGAACTTGCCACTGCTGATGATGTCGTCGCAGAGGGTGATGCAATCGTCGAGTTTCGGATTGGCAGCCGTTGCGGCGTCATACTGGTCGACCGACTCAGCGGTGTAGACAGCCCAGTTGATGTAGAGCTTGGCCAGCAGAGCCTCAGCCATCCAGCGGGTCGGCTTGCCATAGGTGTTCTCGGTGACGTCCTCGGTGAGTGCGGGAATGACAGCCAGGAGTTCGTTCTCGATCCACTCGGCCACTTCCTTGCGGGGCGAGCGAGCCACGACCTCACCCTCGGCGGGCACCTTCTCAAGGATAGGCGTGTCGCCGAAGCTGTCCATCAGGATCCATGTGAAATAAGCACGCATGGCACGGGCGGGAGCCTTCATCTGATCGGAAGCGCTGCTGCTCGGGCGTTCCCTTGATCTGAACCTTCGAAAGCTGTTGCTCCCATGCGATGCGCAGACAGGAGAGCTGGGTATCGAAGTCATGAGAAGGGATGTTTCGCCGCGCCTGCTCGATGCTCACGTAGGAGATGCCCACCTGCACATGAACCAACGAATCAGAGAAATGAATCCATGCCCGTTGACTGTCGGCATCGGTCTCGGCGACAAAAGGACGACTGGACTTCAGGCAGAAATAAACGGTGTAGGTATCGCCATTGTTCCAACCACCGCGGACACTGGTATGTCCGCACACTTCATGATTGTTCTCAACAGCCAAATGCGCATCGACAAACTGCTGGCGCTCACGCAAGTCAGGAACGGTGTCCTTACCCAGAAAATGAGTCGCATCAACAAACAGACTACCTTTCTCGGGGTAGTGGAAACGATAGAAGGAACAACGCCCAGCCGTCGTGATTTCGGTCTGGATGCCATTGTCATAGGTGGCGGAATAGTATCCTAAAGAGAAATCTTCGCTGACACGTCGCTGGGGAATGGCGGGCCAACCCAGGCTCGTGTTGAAAGACGAGCAGGAGTCCAGATAAGGCTGAATGAGGATATTGCCATACTTCTGTCCGCCGCCGGTGCCGCTAACATGCGTCTGCGAGAAGCCAAGCACGGCCGCGGGCATCGGTGCCCAGCCAGCATTCGGCAGCACACCGCAGTCAGGGCCAGGCTTCACCATGCCGAACGGCATGCACGGCCCTGGGAACGTGCGCCCCACGCCCACGCTGCCTATGCGCGGGTCGACATGCTGCCAACACTGACCGTGACCACTGAGGAAAAGGCTGCAAAGAGCCAATAGCCAACACCACCTCATTGCGCAAAAAATATTTGAGAGTTATCGTCGGGCAGGACTTGCTCAAGGGAGACACCCTCCACATCATCAAACACAAAAGCAGGCCGCTAGTCGGCATCAGAGAGCGTCAGGCGGACGTTCCTGAAGGTGACGCCAGCGGCATGACGCACGTAGAACCCCCATGCCGGCAATTCACCAAACATGGAGAATTCGGGGTAGGCGTCAATCAGCTCCGGCACGTCAGCCACTCGCCACAGCGGCATATAAGCCATGCCCTTGGTAGCCCTGCCAGGATAACTGATGGCAACGTTCTCGATGAGCACACTTTCGATTCGGCTGCCAGGAATACCACAGATGCTGCTGGGGAACGGGTTATGGAAGAAATTCACCTCAGGTCCACGTAAGTCGTAAGCCTCATCAGGGCGCCCGAACGGCACCTCACACCGCAGGTCACGAATCACAACATGCCGCAACGCGCCTGCTTGCGTGCCGGCGCGGTGTCCCAGCCGAAGGAAGATAGGGTTGCCCGTATTCACCGCTTCAACTCGCTCGACAAGGATGCTGTCGATGGTACCTCCATCAACACTCTCAATGGCTAATGCCGAGCGGAAGGTGTCAGCGACCTTGATGTCGTGGATGTGGATACGGCGGAAGTCGCCGTAGGAAGCCGTGCCGAACTTCACTGCCGAGGCGCTGCTTCGGATGTCGCAATGAGCAATCTCAATGTCAGCGTTCAGCTCGTCGGGGTGATGCGACTTCAGGCAGATGCCGTCATCGGCAGCATTGATGCGGCAATGGGTTATACTGACGTTACGGCAACCCGTGATGTCAATGCCATCATTGTTCCAATAAGCCCGGTTGAGGAGGTCAATGGCACGAATGTCCACACGTTCGCACTTGTTGAGCACCAATCCCCACTCTGCACTGCTCTGCAGGTGAAGCTGCTCAACCCTGACGTTGCGACAATGAAGAAAGAATACCAATTTAGGACGCGTGTTGGGCCGGAGCCGGCGATGGTTATACTGCGGGTCTGGACGTTCACCCGTGTGGTGCAGGCTGTCAATGGTCAGGGCCAGCTGCAGGCCTTGCCCGTCGATTACACCATGACCACTGAGCGCAATATTGTCGGCTCCATTTGCATAGATCAGGGCACTGCCGTTGTCGATGTCGGGCGTCTTGCCTACCCCAGTGGCTGTAGCCGAAATATAGTCGCGCGGATGCGTGCTCCCTCTCAGGGTGGCTCCCTCCTCAAGATGTATCTCCACCCCCGATTTCATGACCAACGAGCCTGTAAGATAGATGCCACGGGCAACCGTCAGCCGTCCGCCGCCATTGGCGCTGATACGGTCGATGGCATCCTGCAGCTGAGGCGTGCAAAGCGACTGTCCGCTGCGGTCGGCGTTCAGCTGCGAAGTGTTCACGTCGAGCGCATGAAGCAGCAAGGTGTTGAGGCTCAGCAGGCAGGCCAAGAGCCAAGAAAACATTCTATTAGTCATACGCTTGCAAAGATACTAAATAAAAAAGGAACAAACAAGAAAGAACAGAAAAA
>JAFUSC010000071.1 GCA_017467705.1 Prevotella sp.
AGCGGTGCAGCTACCCCCGAGGAGCTCTGTGAGGTGGCCACGTTCATCATCCTGCAGCTCTCGCTGATGTTCTTCATCACGCCGTTCCTGATTCTGATGATGACGGACCGCACGAAGATATTGAAAAACATCACCATCGCCCTCTTCGTAGGTACCTTCTCCATTGTCGTACAGTTCTGCTGCGCCCACTGGATTGGTCCCGAGACACCCGCCATCCTCGGTTCCGTGGCTGCCATCATCGCCATGCTCATCTACAACAAGCTGTTCATCCGCGATGAGAATCCAGCCGACGAGGTGATTGTGGAGAAGAAGAAGTTCGGTACGGCCAAGACCCTCAAGGCATGGAGCGTCTACGGCCTCATCATCTTCTTCATCCTCATTAGCAGCAAGATTGTGCCCCCTGTCAACGAGTTGCTCAACAACACGCTGGTCACCAAGTTTGAGCTGCCCGTCATTGGCAACACCTTCAAGTTCGGATGGCTCTCCAATGCTGGTCTGATGATCTTCCTGGGCGCCGTCATCGGCGGTATGATCCAGGGCATGAGCTTCGGCAGTCTGATGAAGCTGCTGGCCAAGACCACCCTCAACCTGCAGAAGACGGTTGTGACCATCTGTTGCCTGGTGGCCATGGCGATGCTGATGAACAATACTGGCATGACCAACGACATTGCCAAGGGCCTTGTCCTGCTCACAGGTTCCGCCTTCCCGTTCTTCGCACCCCTCATCGGTTCTATCGGTACCTTCGTCACGGGTAGTGCCACGAATGCGAACATCCTCTTCGGCAAGCTGCAGGCTACCGCCGCCAGCGACCTCGGCCTGGTGAACCAGAGTACGTTCTTCGGGGTCAGCGGTAATGAGACCAACTGGCTGGCAGCCGCCAACTGCGCCGGTTCCGAGGGCGGTAAGCTGCTGTCGCCGCAGTCGATAGCCATCGCCACAGCCGCCTGCGACATGGAGGGACAGGATGGTGACATCATGCGTAAGACGATGCCGTTCGCCATCTTCTGGATCCTGATGAACGGCCTGATGGTGTTCCTCGGTCTCCACGTCTTCTAAGGATCCCGTTCCCCCTCCGACTTTGCCCGGAGTAAAATCAGGCTTGGCCCGGAGTAAACCCAGAGTTTGCTCCGGGCAAAGTCGGAGGGGGTGTGGGGCGTTTCGTTGAAGAAAACTGAGTGTTGGTTGAAAATATTTGCTATTTATAGACAAAAGTGCTAACTTTGCAGCACAAGATTATAAACACGTAAACGATGAAAAAATTACTATTGATTCTCTTTGCATTGATAGTGAAGACTGGCATTAGTGCCGGGGAATATCTGTATCTGACGGTGCAAAACACCGACGGCTCTACCTCAACGGTTTCCCTCACTTCACTCACGCTGTCTATCGAAAACGGCCAACTTGTTGCCGCTAATTCAGAAACCAACGAGACCTACCCCCTGTCATCATTGGACAAGATGTACTTCGCCAAGTCGCCTGAAGTGACCATTCCGGACATAGGCTGGGCAACACTTTATTCAGACTGCACGCTGGACTTATCTACCAGTAGCGTGAAGGCCTACACAGCCCAATTTGGGACTTCGAGCGTCACACTCACGCCCGTCACCAAGATTCCAGCCCGCACAGGTATTGTGCTCTGTGGTACGGCTGCTGAATACATACTGCCTGTCACGGCAACGACAACGGCCCTCACGACAACCAACGACCTGAGCGGAACAACCACCGACCTGGAGGCTGACGACAACGGCTATTACGCACTGACGAAAAACGATGAAGGGACGAAAGTGGGCTTTGCACTTGTTGAAAGCGGTGTGACGATTCCTGCTAACAAGGCGTTTTATCTGTCGAACACTGCCGATGCACGGATATTCTATAGCATCAGCGACATCGACAATGAAGGAACAGGTATCGCAACCCTGACCCAGACTGACGACAGCGAACAGGCCATCTACAATCTGCAAGGCGCGCGGGTCAAGAATGCGTCAAAGGGCATCTACATCATCAACGGAAAGAAAGTCATCATCAAATAGAGAAGTATATGAAGAAGATATTATTATCAATGAGTATGGCCCTGATAGCCATGATGGTAACAGCTCAGACGCTAAACGTCACCGTGGGGAGCGTCACCTACCGGTTCCCTGCTGCTCAGACAGGCGACATGACCTATGCCGATGGCACGACGCTGACTATTATGGGCAAGACATTTACCATCAGCGACATCAGTTCGATGACGGTGGATGACACCGAGGTGACCGACGGCAGCATCAGCGTGGCCTATAGCGGCACGTCGGCAACGGTCACCGTGGCTGGCAACATAGCCCAATACGTGACGCCCACCGTCAGCGGTGCCCACGTTTCAATTGCACAGAGCGATGACCTGGCTGAAGAGATTACCTACACACTCTCCGGCACCTCGTCAGACGGTGAGTTCTATATGTCGGGCTCCTATAAGGCGACCGTCGAACTCAACGGCCTCACGCTGACAAACGTAACTCCTGAATATAGTGGTGCTGCCGTACACATCCAGAACGGCAAGCGCATCAAGGTGAAGGTGGTGACGGGTACGACCAACACACTGACCGATGCCTCCAGCGGCTCGCAGAAAGGCTGCCTCTACATCAAGGGACACGCCGAGTTTGCCCAAAAGGGTACGCTGAACATCGTTGGCAATGTGAAGCACGGCATCAAGACTGGCGAGTACATGACGCTGAAGAATGCCACCATCAACGTGACATCGGCCGTGGGCGACGGTATCAACTGCGCCGAGTACTTCCTCATGGAGAGCGGCAACCTCAGCATCAGCGGCACGTGCGACGACGGCATCCAGTGCGACCTGGACGGTACGGAATCGACGGGTGAGACCACCGACCACGAGGATGAGGACAGCGGCAACGTCTATTTGGAGGGTGGCACCATCAATGTCAGCGTAACGGCAGACGCAGCGAAATGTAT
>JAFUSC010000072.1 GCA_017467705.1 Prevotella sp.
ATGTCCTCCTTGCGGGCCTCGCCGATGCAGGTGATGCTGATGGCCAGACCCGTGTACGACGACGTGGTGTCGCCGCCGACGATGTCGACGCCCCACTTGTCGCACGCCACACGCAGGCCGCTGTAAAACAGTTCCACGTCTTCGACGGTGAAGCGCTTGCTGAGCGCCAGCGAGACGGTCAGCTGTCGCGGCGTGCCGTTCATGGCGAAGATGTCGCTGATGTTGACCATGGCCGACTTGTAGCCCAAGTGCCGCAAGTCCGTGTAGGTCAGGTCGAAGTGCACGCCCTCCATGAGCATGTCGGTGGTGACGAGCACCTCGGTGTCAGGATAGTGAAGTACGGCGCAGTCATCGCCTACGCCGTACCGGGTTGAGTTGTTCTTGGGTTGAATGTCTTTTGTGAGCCGGTCAATGAGACCGAACTCACCCAGTTTTGCTATTTCCATTGATGGGTGTTGTGGGTCTTATGAGCGTTTGATCATTTCTCGCATGATTTCTGTCATGAGCGGCTGAGCGATGTTGGCTGCCTGCTGCACTTCCTCGTGGCTGACTTCTACGGGAACGTCGAAGCCGCCAAGGTCGGTGATGACGCTGACGCCGAACGTGCGGATGCCGCAGTGGTGAGCCACGATGACCTCGGGCACGGTGCTCATGCCGACGGCGTCGCCGCCCAAGATGCGATACATGCGGTACTCAGCGGGAGTCTCGAACGTCGGGCCTTGGGTGCCGACGTAGACGCCATGCTGCACCTTGATGCCCTTCTCGGCGGCAATCTTGTCTGCCTCCTCAATGAGCGCGTGGTCGTAAGCCTCGTGCATGTCGGGGAAGCGCGGGCCGGTGGGGAAGTTCTTGCCGCGCAGCGGGTGCTCAGGGAAGAAGTTGATGTGATCGGTGATGATCATCAGGTCGCCGATGTGGAACTCGGGGTTCATGCCGCCGGAGGCGTTGCTGACGAAGAGCGTCTTGATGCCCAGCTCGTACATGACGCGCACGGGGAACGTCACTTCCTTCATTGTGTAGCCTTCGTAAAAGTGGAAGCGGCCCTGCATGGCCATGATGTCCTTGCCGCCCAGCTTGCCGAAGATGAGCTTGCCGCTGTGACCTTCGACGGTGGAGACGGGGAAGTTGGGAATCTCTGAGTAGGGGAACTCGTAGGTGTCAGTTATTTCTGAAGCTAATTGTCCGAGGCCGGTTCCCAGAACGATGGCTGTCTTTGGGTTTGTGGTCATCCTTTCTTTTAGCCAGGATGCTGTTTCTTGAATTTTTGCGTACATAACCTATAATATTTTCGTTAAACATATTGTCTTGTTCTTGCATGAACTTGATCTTCAGCGGCAGCACGTAGATGTTGCGGCGCACGTCGTCGCTCAGGGCTTCGGCCACGTCGTTCAGCCGCGTGGCATCTTTCTCGGTGGTGATGATGATGCGGGGCGATGGCAACGCGGCAAACGTGCTGTTGATGCTGTCGATGTCCTTCGGTGTGAAGCGGTGATGATCAGCGAACGTCAGCGGGTGAATGTGCGTGGTGTAAGGCGTGATGTCGTGAATCATCTGCTTCGGTGAGGCAATGCCCGTGAGCAGCAGCACGTGCTCACCGGAACGCAGTGAGCTGAGCGGGCGCTGGCGCGGCTCAGGCTTGGCGTTGGCAAACAGCGGTCCGTTGTCGGCCATCACGGCCGCGTCGTCAGCATCAATGAAGAGCTGGCGCAGCGGTTTGTATTCCAATGTCGTGAAGAAGAGATGCTGGTAGGGGTAGAGGTCCATGGCCTTCGTAATGACACGGAACTCCATGGGCTTCAGGTCGTGCGGGCACTTGGTGATGATGACGATGTCAGCGCGGTTCTTGCCCGACAGCGGTTCGCGCAGACGGCCTGCCGGCAACAGCCGGTCGTAGATAATCAGCCGGTGATAGTCAACGAGCAGGATGTTGATGCCAGGCTTGACGTAGCGGTGCTGAAAAGCATCATCAAGCAGAATGACGTCGAGCTTCTTGTCATTGTCCGTCAGTTGGTCGATGCCGTGGCAGCGGTCCTTGTCGACGGCAATGCTGATGTCGGCGTATTTCTGCTTCATCTGGAACGGTTCGTCGCCGATGTCGCTCTCTGTCGAACTGTCGTCAGCCAGTATGTAGCCGCGGCTCTTACGCTTGTAGCCGCGACTGAGCACGGCCACTTTGAACTTATCGCGCAGCAGTTCAATGAGGTATTCCACGTGTGGCGTCTTGCCGGTGCCGCCCACGGTGATGTTACCCACCGAAATGACAGGCACCTGAAAGCTGCGGCTCTTCAAGACACCGGTCTCGAAGAGCAGATTGCGCAGCTTCACGCCCACTCCGTAGAGCCAGCTGAGCGGCAACAGCCATTCGTTAATCTTGATGAAGTCGCCTTCCATCTATACCTTATTATATATACGCGCGCGAGAAATACGCTCAACGCTCCACCAAAATCACTTCACCCGTGTTGAGAAGGGCAGGCGTGCCTGCAGACGGTTGCGCTTGTTGATGGTGCGCAGGAACACCCACTCGTCGTAAGCGTCGCCCAGCACGTTGCGCAGCTCGGCGTCAAGATAAGAGCCCTTCTTCTCCTGCTCCAGCAACTGGTCGAGGAAGCTGGCCTTGGCAGGATAGCTGGCCGTGTAGTATTCTTCGAGCTTGGCCAGTTCGGCTGCCTTCTTCACGGCGTCGTCTAATGAACCGAGCTTGTCAACCAGTTTGATGCCCAGTGCGTCAGTGGCCAGCCACACGCGGCCCTGTGCTATCTCGTTCACCTGTTCCTTCTTCATCTTACGTCCGTCGGCCACGATGGTGAGGAACGTGTCATAGCCACGGTCAACAAAGCTCTGCATGAAGCCCAGCTCGCGGCTGTTCTCCTTGGAGAGCGTGATGTTCTCCATGTAGTTGGTGTAGGTGTTGGTGGTCACGTCGTCGAAGGTCACGCCGAGCTTGTCGGTCACCAGTCCGCTGAAGTTGGGAACGAGTCCGAAGATGCCGATGGAGCCGGTGATGGTGGTCGGCTCGGCAAAGATGTAGTTGGCTGCGGCACTGATCATGTAGCCGCCTGATGCTGCCACACCGCCCATGGACACCACGACGGGCTTCTTCTCCTTGAGCTGTTTGACGGCGTGCCATATCTGTTCGGAGGCAACGGCGCTGCCGCCGGGTGAGTTGACGCGCAGCACAACGGCCTTGATGTCTTCGTCGTCAGCCAGCTGGCGCAGGTCGTTGACGGTCTTGTTGCCCACGATGCCCTCGCTGCCGGTGAAGCTGCTTAGGCTCTCGTCGTTGATTTCGCCCACGGCGTAATAGACAGCAATCTTGTCGCCCTTTTCCTTCTTCTCGCTTCTCACGGCTGTCATGTCAGTCAGTGTCAGCTGGGCCACGTCGTCTTTCTCGTCGAGTTGCAGCTTCTTTTTCATCAGGGCTTTGAACTCATCGGGGTAGAGCAGCTTGTCAACGAGCTTGGCCGTGACGTAGTAGTCAGGATCGGCAAACATCATGATGCTGTCGTTCACCATCTGATTGATGCCCTCGGGCGTCAGCTTGCGGCTCTCGGCAATGTCCTTGAGCATGTGGTTCCACGCGCCCTGCATGTAGGCCATGCGCTGCTCGCGGTCCTCGGGGCTCATGTCCTTGCGCGTGTTCGACTCCACGTAGCTCTTATACTTGCCGACGCGGACGGCCTGATACTTGATGCCCAGCTTCTCGTAAAGCCCGGTGTAGTATTCGGCCTTGCGTCCCAGACCCTTCAGGTCAATCATGCCGGTCTTGTTCAGATACACCTCGTCGGCCACGGTTGACAGCCAGTAGCTCATCTGCAGGTATTCGTCGCCGTAGGCCACAATCCACTTGCCGCTCTTCTTGAAGTCCTTGAGTGCGTCGCGGATGGTCTGCACCGTGGCGTAAGAGTCGAACTGCACCGCTCCGGCTTCAATGTAGATGCCTTTGATGTCGTCGTTCGCCTTGGCTTTCTCGATGGAACCCAGAATGTCGTCGAGTCCCATGGTCTCCAGCTCGCCGCCAGCCAGCAGTGAGAGCATGCCCATGTCGCCGGAAGCCCGCTCGTCGACGGTGCCGCTCAGCTTGAGCACGAATACTGAATTGTCTTTTACTTGTGTCGTTGCCGTGTCAGAGGCTGCCATGCCGATGAGCGAAATGACACAGAAGATGCCGACCACCAGTGCAAAGATGATGATGCCGGTGATGGTGGCGAGGGTGTACTTGAAAAAATCTTTCATGCCTATTATAGTTATAAGTTGATTGTGCAAAGGTACAAAGAAGTGGGCGAATAACCAAAATTTTTCGCGCGTTTCTTTTGTAAGGGCGAAAACTGCCAATGTGTCAGTCGTGACGGTTTGGCACGGTTTTGGCAGAATAAGGGCAGAAGAATGACAAAAGATTATACAATTAAACATTAAAATTTAAGTATTATGAACATCAAACCATTAGCAGACCGCGTGCTGGTGAAGCCGGCACCGGCAGAAGAGAAGGTAGGCGGCATCATTATTCCTGACACCGCCAAGGAGAAGCCGCTTCACGGCGAGATTGTTGCTACGGGCAACGGAACGAAGGACGAGGAAATGGTTCTCAAGGCCGGCGACGAAGTGCTTTACGGCAAATACAGTGGCACCGAGCTTGAGTTCGAGGGTGAGAAATATCTCATGATGCGCCAAAGCGACGTGCTGGCAGTGATTGAGAAGTAGCCCCCTCCCAACCTCCCCATTGGGGAGGCGGTTGTCAAGCAAGTTATAATCATTAAGTAAATTGAAACAAGAGACCCAATGCCCCTGTATTGGTCTTCCCCCCAAGGGGGGATAAGAGGGGGGCTCCAAATATGGCAAAAGAAATTAAGTATAATATGGATGCCCGCGACCTGTTGAAGAACGGTGTCGACCAGTTGGCAAATGCAGTGAAGGTAACGTTAGGCCCGAAGGGACGCAACGTAGTGATTGAAAAGAAGTTCGGTGCTCCGCAGATTACCAAGGACGGTGTGACCGTTGCCAAGGAAATCGAATTGGAAGACCACTTCGAGAACACCGGTGCACAGCTTGTGAAGAGCGTGGCCAGCAAGACTGGCGACGACGCTGGTGACGGTACGACGACGGCTACCATTCTGGCACAGGCCATCGTTGCTGAGGGACTGAAGAACGTCACCGCCGGTGCTAACCCCATGGACCTGAAGCGCGGTATTGACAAGGCTGTCAGCGCTGTGGTTGACTTCATCAAGGACTCTGCCGAGAAGGTGGACGACAACTACGACAAGATTGAGCAGGTGGCTACTGTCAGCGCTAACAACGACGCCGAGATTGGTAAGCTGCTGGCTGACGCTATGCGTAAGGTCTCGAAGGACGGTGTCATCACCATCGAGGAGTCGAAGAGCCGCGACACACACATCGGTGTGGTCGAGGGTATGCAGTTCGACCGTGGCTATCTGTCAGCTTACTTCATGACCGACTCTGACAAGATGGAGTGCGTGATGGAGAACCCCTACATCCTGATCTACGACAAGAAGATTTCGAACATCAAGGACTTCCTGCCCATCCTGCAGCCTGCTGCTGAGAGCGGACGCCCGTTGCTAGTCATTGCCGAGGACGTTGACTCTGAGGCACTGACCACGCTCGTCGTCAACC
>JAFUSC010000073.1 GCA_017467705.1 Prevotella sp.
ATTTTTAATATCCCTCATACTCTCCCGGCTCTCCGAATCGTTCAACCATCAGGCGAATCTGCTGAGGTGAATAGAAGTTGTCATTGGGTGAACAGGCCAGTCGGAGCAGACGACGATGGAAACGCTTGTCTTTCTTAATCCAACGCAGCAACTTGTCCTGAGCGGCCCTCGGGTCACGCATCTGGGGAAACATCATATAGGCAAATTCTGACTTGCCATAAGCTCTGATCTTAAACATTTGATTTGAATTCTTAAATTGTAAATTTTGAAATATCGCTATAACTGATTGTCAGTGAGTGAGTTTTGCTTTGTTAGGTGGTTTGGGTGATATTACACGGGTGAACTTACGTATATAACATTTATTTATCGGTGGGCTAAATAAATAACTATATGTAAACTCGCACATGTAACTATCACAAAACCACAGG
Organism: Prevotella sp.; assembly: GCA_017467705.1. Taxonomy (GTDB): domain Bacteria; phylum Bacteroidota; class Bacteroidia; order Bacteroidales; family Bacteroidaceae; genus Prevotella. The sequence goes on from JAFUSC010000073.1 coordinate 429, forward strand.
GAATATTAAAAAGGAAGTTCAAGCTGCTCATTTTCAGACATTTGATTATCTTCTTTTTCACTCTTTTCATCTGCACCCAAATATGTCTGCGTTTCGTTCCAAGGGATTTCGACCACACGGTAGTAGTCACCGTCACGTCTGTGCTTAACTCTGAATCCCAGCTTGTGCATGATGTTACCGATTTTCCTGACTGAGAGCGAGTTTGACAGATGTCCTCCGCCGAGATACACGGCAATCATGGTAGAGTTCATCCATTTGGCTGTCTCGTTACCCACCGGCTTACGCAGGCGGGTGGTGATGAGCTGTTCTTCGGGTGAGGCGATGCAGAATGGCTGGTTGAGACGCTCCACACGGCGTTCTTCCTGCTTGTCAAACCAGAACTGAAAACCACCAAGATATTCCTCACGCAGCTGTGCATAGAGCTGGTCATAATCCAATGCCCATGAACGCGGATCGTCAATGTGACTTACACGGAAGCAGAGCCAACGCCGGTTGCCTGTCAGGTCCGTCAGGAAACGCTGCTCGTTGCCTGATGCACAGAACGAGGCCAGCCGGGCCTTCTGCGTGCGGAAACGTGCATAAGGACGGCGCTCCTTTACTGACAATGACGTGACCAGTGCCTTCAGCTCAGACATGTCACGGCCTGCAATGGCCTCTACTTCTTCCATCTCTACGAGACAGTTTTCGGCCAGCGCCAGCTTGTCGTCCTTTGTGGCAAACGAGTTATGGGCGTTCTCCCAGAAATAGCTGCGCAGGACGGGTGGCAGCAGATGACGGAAGAAGGTGGTCTTATAGATGCCCTGTTCACCGATGAGGGTCAGGATCTGGTGGTTTGACTCCGTGTCACTGATCCACGTGGCCACCATGCCCACAAGCCACTTATGGAGCGCCCAGCCAAGCGTCGCCTGCGCTTCCTCCGGCGTCTGGCAGGACAAGGCTGGCTCAGCTGTCAGGTGAGCCGTTAACTGACTGACACGGTCCTCACCGTCCCACGCAGGCAGTGCGTCTAAGTAATCACGCACGGGATGAACCAGCTCGGAGAAGTCGCTGGTCAGCACGCTGCTGACATCACGTGTCAACACACGCTTGCCGGTGTCGGCCTCCATCTGACAGCGCATAGACTCCACCACACGATCATCCAAAAGCTGCCAAGAGGGTGGAAGGTTGAGGGTGGAGGGCGGAAGGTTGAGGGTGGAGGGCTGATACATCGTCTGGTCGGTCACTACGTTATAAATCACACGACAGCGCTCGTGGAGCCAAGCACGGATTTCCGTGGTGGAAAGCAGTGCATGGCGTTTGCCTTTTGCCGGCTGTTGTATGCGCCACGTCCCGTGCTCTGCGGTCAGCCTGTAGCAGTGCCGGATGATGCTTTCCCGCTCCCGTACAGGCATGTCGCTCCACTCACCGGCAGCCCAGTGCAGCAGGTCGTCTAAAGGAGTGCCGAAACGGTTGAAGAGGAAGGCGGCATGTACGATATAATCGTGGCGATGACCTGGCGCATAGGCCAGACTTCGCTGACTCAGCAACCGCTGCACGCGTGGCCATGCCACGGTAGGAACGGCATGCTGCGAGTCGGGATCGAAGGTCTTGCGCGGCTTACCGGGTTCGGCAGGCCCGCCCGACATGCTCACCGTCACCATCTCCTCGTCGCTGATGACAAAGGGTTCGCTGTCCGTACGGAAGAACGCTCCGGCATCATGGGCCAGTCCTGACAGCCGGCCATAGTCAGCACAAGCCTTGTCATAGTCGCTGCCAGTCAGTTGGGCATAGTGTTCATTACCTTTCCGGAAAGCGGCAGGATAGGCTTCGCAGTTGATGGCAGGTGCCTCGCAGGGCTCTCCTGTCTGACAGGAGGAAGCCTGTGTACGGACAAAGCGATAGATGACACGTAACCCGGCACCGCTGATGGTCGTGTAACAGAGCAGCGTATGCGGGTCCTGACAGATCAGCTGTCTGGCAACCTCCAGCTGGATGGGTTCCAGATGGTCAAGGTCGCACAGGGCGAGTCCCGTGGCATGTGCAATCTGCTCAGGTCCACGTCCGGAGCCCTTGAACAGCACACCGACGCTGAAGGCGGGCATCCGCTTTACCTTCACTTCCGTGTTCGCCTTCTCACGGCTCACGTTATGGGCCATCTCCCGATACAGCTGCGTCTTCTGCCTGACGTCATCATCGTGGACGATGAGCCGAAACACCTCTTGCAGTCCTACGGCCCGGCTTTCGTAGGCATCGAGGCTCTTGAATAAAGAAAGTTTCAAGTCGTTCATATAACACAAATCATTTATAGATGGAGTAGAATCTTCTCCCAAAGATACTCATATCTGACCACATATAAAAATCAAGTTACCCAAGGCGGGTAACACTTTTCAAACATATTAACATCCAACAAGTAAAAAAATGGCATTTGAACAGCAAACACCCTCACTGACCGCCGAGAAGACGGCCCTGTTAGGGTGTGCCGTGCAGCGCTTCATGCAGCAGCATGGCTTGAAATCGGAGACGGTCCGTATGGCCAGCCATTTCGGGACCTCCAAGTTTGCACAACTGAAAAAGGCGAACTGAGCAGCATCAGCTTCGCCAAGTTCCTGGAACTGATGCAGACGCTCCGCCGCGAGCGTCCGGATGACTTCTCACAGTTCTGGGGCAGACTGGAACACATCCTGTTGGAGTAATGAATACTTGAGATGAGTTACTTAATGACAAATCTAATTCCTATTATACTATGAGTTCCAACAATCAGAGCAATTCAATTATCAAGTGGCTGGTGATTCTGGCCGACTTTGTGATACTGAACGCCGTTATCTATGCGTTCACGAAGTTTCATCCCCAGCTGCAGGGCTGGGCCGTGGACAAGCTCAACCTGTTCGTGCTGATCTGCAACATGGCGATGGTGATGAGCGAGGCCCGTTTCTCCACGATCATCCATGAGCGTCTGGTCAGTTCCGCCGACGTGCTTCGCCGCATCGTCCTGCTGACGCTGCTGCAGACGGTGCTGTCGTACCTGATATGGAAGGTGATCGACCTGCGCATGCCTGTCGGGTGGCTTCTGCTGGAGATCGGTACCTGCCTCTTCGTGCTGGTGCTGCTGGCACGCTTCATTGAACGTACGGTGGTGAAGCGCTACCGCCGTGCAGGGCGTAACACACGTATGGTGACGTTCGTCGGCGACGACCCCGAGCTGGAGAATGTCTATGAGAAGCTGATGAAGGACAGCTCGCTGGGCTATCGGCTGACGGGCTGGTGGAAGAATTCTCCCGATACCTCCCAGAGAGGAGAGGGAGTCCGGCCGGACGGCCATGCGGACGGACGGGCGGAATATAAGGGTTCGGTAGCAGACCTGCTGTCGCTGATGGAGTCCGGTGAGGAGCTGCAGGTCGGCGATGAGATGTACGTCTGCCTGTCGCGCCGTGACCGTGATACGGTGAGGCGTCTGTCGCGTTACTGCGACAAGAACGTGGTGCGGTTCTACTTCGTCCCG
>JAFUSC010000074.1 GCA_017467705.1 Prevotella sp.
CGCACCTCGTACCTCGCACCTCGCAGCTCGAAAAGAACATGCCCTGCTGCTGGTGTTGCTCGTCATGCTCTGCGTGGCGTTGCGCTCGGCGGTGGGCACGGGCTTCACGGCAGGGCTGGAGCGCACGGACAGCGTGGTGTTGCTCACGGGCGTTGCGGCCATGGCGGGCAAGGCAGCAGGCGGCTGGCTCTGCCGCTGGACAGGACTGGCAGTCGGCGTGACGCTGATGCTGGCGGGCACCGTGGGTGCCTGCTTCCTGCCGACGGGCCTATTGCGTCCACTGACGGGGCTGTTCTTCGTCAACTGCACCATGCCGGTGACGCTCTGGCTGGCCAATGCGGTGCTGCCGGGACGTGAGGGGCTGGCGTTCGGTCTGCTGGCTGCGGCGCTCATTCCGGGCTATCTGCTGGCAGTGATGTAGAAGAAAAAAAGAAAAAGGAATGAACTATGGCGTTACGACTCATGACGGCCTTGGTGCTGACGGTGCTGATAGAGCTGGGCGTACTGCTCACACTCCGCGAACGGCGGGTAACGGTGCTGGGCATGTCGGTGGCAGCCAACGTGGTGACGAACCTGTCGCTCAACCTGTGGCTCAGCTGGTATGACGCAGCATTGGTGCACATTTTGCTGGCCGAGGCAATCATTGTGGTGGTGGAGGCAGCAGCCTACCGCTGCGTCGTCCGCACGACGAAGCAGGCAGCCATCTATAGCATCCTGTGCAACGGCGTCAGTTTCCTGACGGGAGAGCTGCTGCAGCTGTTAGCCATCATCATCATGCAATAGAAGAAAAAAAGAGCAAACAAAATAGTATTAACCCATTAAAAAAGAAGAAAATGCTTAGAATGTTATTAGACATTGCCTATCCGGGCAGACCGTACGTCAGGCATCCGCGCGTGCTCAAGCCTGTTGAGCCAGAGACGGTCGTTGACTCTACAGCCACGACGCCTGACGGTGCTACTGACACCATCAACAACACCGTCGGTGACTCGCTGGCTCAGGTGCAGGGCATCATGTCAGACGTGGGAAACAATGCAAGCGACGACAGCACAATGCTGCTCTACGCATCACTCTTCGTGGTGTTCTTCGCGCTGGCAGTCTGCCTCTACTTTGTGTTCAACTATCGCCGCTCACTGGCAATGAAGTAATTGACACTGAAACAAAAAAGATGGAGGGTTGAGCTCATGCTCAACCCTCATCTTCTTTTTCCTTACATGGTCACCTCCACCGTGTGGCTGCCTGCGGCGTAGGGAATGACCGTGCCCTCGATGGCTTTCCCATCGAGCGCCACCTGCTTCACGCCCTTCTGCGAGCCGTTGGGATGAATGGTGATGGTATAGTCAGCGTCGCGGAACTTACGGCGGACGGTGTAGTCAGTGGCCGTCTCGGGCAGACAGGGATCAATCTGCAAACCGTCGTACTGCGGCTTGATGCCGAGGATGTACTGGCTGACCGTCAGCCACATCCATGCAGCCGTACCCGTGAGCCATGAGTTCTTACCCTCACCGGGACGGGCAGCATCCTTACCGGCCACCATCTGACAGTTCACGTATGGTTCCACCTTGTGCAGCGTCTGATACTTCTCTTCGACGTATGAAGGCAGAATCTTGGCGTAGTGTGCCCAGGCGTCGTTGCCACGTCCGGCCAGCGTCTCGCCGATGATGACCCACGGATTGTTGTGGCAGAAGATGCCGGCGTTCTCCTTGTAACCCTCGGGATAGCTGCTGATTTCGCCGTACTCATAGACGTACTTGGTGAAAGCGGGGTTGTTGAGCACCATGCCGTGCTCGCACTCCAAGTACTTCTTGCACGAGTCGAGCGACTTGGCCACCAGCCCGTCCTCTGCACCGATTTCAGCCATGGTGCACCAACCTTGCGACTCAATGAATATCTTAGCCTCGTCGCACTCGTTGGAACCAATCTTGTTGCCGAAGTAGTCGTAGGCACGCAGGTACCACTCACCGTCCCAGCCGTCCTTCTTCACGGCAGCAATCATGGCGTCAACGGCCTGCTGCATGCGGTCAGCCTCCGTCTGGTAGGCCGAGGCATTGCCTCGGCTTACGGAACCGGCCAAGTGACGGCACAGCTCCACGTACTCCTTGCCTGTGACGACGAAGAGACCGGCAATCATCAGTGACTCGGCTTTGCTTCCCTCGCTCTTGTTCTCGGTGGTCTGGAAACTCTCGTTGGGGTCCCACGAGAAACAGTTGAGGTTCAGGCAGTCGTTCCAGTCTGCACGGCCGATGAGCGGCAGCATGTGCGGGCCGAGGTTGTTGATGACGTGGTTCATCGAGACTTTCAGATGCTCGAAGAGCGTCACCTCGCTGCCGGGCTGGTTGTCGAAGGGCACCATCTCGTCGAGTATCGAGAAGTCGCCCGTCTCCTTGATATAGGCCACGGTGCCGAAGATGAGCCAGCAGGGGTCGTCATTGAAACCGCCGCCGATGTCGTTGTTGCCGCGCTTGGTCAGGGGCTGATACTGATGGTAGCAGCCGCCGTCGGGGAACTGCGTCGAAGCAATGTCGATGATGCGCTGGCGGGCACGGCTCGGAATCTGGTGGACGAAGCCCACGAGGTCCTGATTGGAGTCGCGGAAGCCCATGCCGCGCCCGATGCCGCTCTCGAAGAACGAGGCCGAACGCGAGAAGTTGAACGTCACCATGCACTGGTACTGGTTCCAGATGTTGACCATGCGATCGAGCTTGTCGTTGCCCG
>JAFUSC010000075.1 GCA_017467705.1 Prevotella sp.
CATCCATCAGTGAACACGCGTTCAATGGTTGAAGCGTACTGACATCGGTGACTATTGGCAACAGCGTCACATCCATCGGCAATGCTGCGTTCCAAAATTGTAATATTCCAACCATTGTTTCACTGATAGAGAACCTTTTTCCTATATACACAAGTACATTCTCATTAAACACATTCAAAAACGCCACGCTGTATGTGCCTGTGGGAGCTATTGAAAAGTACAAGACAACGGGAGGATGGAAAGAGTTTCTATTTATTGAGGAAGGAACAGGAGGTACTACTCCACCTACACCCCAGAAATGCGAGAAGCCAACTATCAGTTACCAAAACGGCAAGCTGACGTTCAGCTGTGAGACGGATGGAGCAGTCTGTCATTCGACAATCACGAATACGGATATCAAGTCGTATAGTGACGACGAGGTGGAGCTGAATGTTACCTACAACATCAGTGTATATGCAACAAAACTGGGGTATGAAAATTCCGAGACAGCGACAGCTACACTTTGCTGGATAGACGTAGAGCCAAAGACAGAGGGCATAGAGAACGGCGTGGCACAGGTCCGAGCTAATGCCGTGATGATTCAAGTCAATGACGGAGTTGTCTCGGTTTCTGGTGTCGATGACGGAACGAATATTGCTGTCTATGCTGTTGATGGGCGCATGGCAGGTGCAACTACATCCAGCAGCAATCAAGCTACGGTCATCACCTCTCTCAGGAAAGGTGAGATGGCTATTGTCAAGATTGGCGATAACTCTGTGAAAGTAATTATGCAATAATCTTGCTTCTCTCATTATTTCGTAACTTTGGCTTCGCCGAACTTACTTGGCACTCAGAAATGCAAAGAAAAGCGAGTTTTTCTTTGCATTTCTCTCATTTTTTCGCAACTTTGTCATCAAGATGACGAACTTACTACGTCTCGGAAGAAAAAAGAAATGAATTTCTTTTGTTCTTCGCTCAACTTTTCGTAACTTTGCCGAAATGAAGCTTCACAGACAACGACATCAGGCGACGATCAGGATGTTGTTAGCCTTGCTGACGACACTGATAGCTCCTTGCCAGCTGCTGGCACAGGACCGCATGCCTTACATCGCCGACGGGCTGCTTGACACGACGCAGGTGGCTACGCTCGGGCTGCCCCGATGCGGCACGTCGGTGACCATGACCATCTTCAGCCCCACTGACGAAGACCCGCACTACGCCAACGGTGCCGTCATGACGGTGTTCAGGGACACGCTCTACTGCATGTGGCAGAGCTCGCTCACCGACGAGGATGCGCCCGAGACGTGCGTGCTCTACAGCACGAGCGGCGACGAAGGGGCGACATGGAGCACGCCGAGGCTGCTGGCGGCAGCCACCGACTCCGCTTTCTGCACCTCGGGCGGCTGGCTTACCGCACGCGACACGCTGACGGCCTTCATCAACACATGGGGCGCCGTGCCCGTCGTGCGCTACGTGACGACGACCGACGGCCGCACATGGTCAGCACCGCAGCCCGTCACCATGGCTGACGGCAGCCCGATGAACGGCATCATGGAGCAAGACCCCTGCACGTTGGCCGACGGACGCATCGTCGGAGCCGTACATTTCAGTCCGGGGCTGCACGTCATGCCCGTCGTCACGGACTCACCGACAGGGCACAGCGGCTGGCGACGGGCGCAGTTCCGTGCACACGACCGTGGCAAGCAGTCGCAGGAGCTGGAGCCGAGCCAGTACGTGCAGCGTGACAGCACGCTGGTCATGGTATTCCGCGACCAAGGCGGCAGCTTCCGCAAGATGGCAGCCCTGAGTCATGACCACGGCGAGACGTGGACAGACACCGCCATCACCAACATTCCCGATGCCCGCGTCAAGCAGAGCGCGGGCAATCTGCCCGACGGCACGGCATTTCTGGCTGGCTGTCCGTCGGCGGGCAAGCAGCGTTATCCGTTAGCCGTGCTGTTCTCTGCCGACGGTGTCTGCTTCGACCGCGGCGTGCTGCTGCGTTCAGGTGCGGCGGCCTCCCCCACCCGTCCCGAGGGCTTGCAGCCTCAACGGTGGACGGGCCGTTACAAGACCTTGGGCTACAGCTATCCGAAGTCGCTCGTGTGGCGCGGACGGCTCTACGTGGTCTACGCCACCAACAAGGAAGACGTGGAGTGCACCATCATATCGTGTCCTAAAATGCCGTAAATTCCGAATGAGAAAAAGAAAAAACAGCGGAAAGGCAAAAAAAACTTTGCAAATAAATGGTAAAAGTTTTGTCATGTCAAAAATTTGCACTATCTTTGCACCCGCTTAGAGCAAACAACGGACCCGTAGCTTAGCTGAATAGAGCGTCAGATTCCGGTTCTGAAGGTCTTGGGTTTGAATCCCAACGGGTTCACAACACAAGAAGTGAGGGTTAAGAAAAAACATTAAGCATTAAGAATTAAGCATTAAGCATTACAAAGGGGCGTAGCTCAGCTGGTTTAGAGCGCTTCAGTCACATTGAAGAGGTCCCCGGTTCGAACCCGGGCGTCCCTACACAAAAAAAGCGGGAATGATTCCCGCTTTTTTTATTTCAATGTTCCCGCTATTTTTGACGCCTACGGCTGCACGTCCAGCTGCGTGCGGATGTCGGCCGACGAGGCACCCATGAGCAAACGCACGGGACCGCGCTCCTGCACGAAACGGTGAAGGGCAACGTCCCAGTGCGACAACGTCTCGCGGTCAACGGTCAGCACGACGTCCACCGTCTGCCCCCGTCTGATGTGCACACGCTCGAAAGCCTTGAGCTGACGGGCAGGCTGTTCGACGGCCGGTGAGGGGTAGCTGACGTAGAGCTGCACCACCTCATCACCATCGCAAGCGCCGGTGTTGGTGACGGGAACGACCACCTGCAACTGGCGGTCATCACACTTCAACAGACGGGCCTGACCATACGCGAACGTGGTGTAGCTAAGTCCATGACCGAAGGGATAGAGCGGTGTACCGCCGTAATACATGTAGGTGCGCCCGTGGCGGATATCGTAGTCCATCATCGGCGGCAGTTCCGTGATGTCGCTGACCCACGTCTGCGTGGTACGGCCTGCGGGACTCACACGTCCGAAGAGCACGTCAGCCAGTCCGTGACCCTGTTCCTGACTGCAATGGGTGAGGTGAACGATGGCAGGCAGATGCTCCTGACTCCACGTGATGGCATAAGGAAAGCTGCTGACCAAGGCCAGCACAGTGCGCGGATTAGCACGACGAACCAGCCGGACAAGGTCCTCGTCGGGCAACGTGAGCGACTGGCGGTCAACGGCCTCGCGGCCGTCGCTGGGCACGGGGCAGAACTTCCAGTCAGCCTTTGTGCCGAAGGGATGATTACCCGTGCAGACAATGGCCACATCAGCACGGCGGGCAATATCCTCTGCCTCACCCATGCGGTTGTTGGGAGCGTAGAGAACGTTGAAGCCTGCACGCTGCCCTTCCTCACGCAGCGCCTGCAAGATGGTGACTTCGTAGGGAGGCGTGCCGCTGTACCAGTCCTGAATGATGTGGCCAGCATAGGGACCGATGACGGCTACCGTCTTCAGCTTCGTCGCATCGAGCGGCAACAATGCCCCCTCACCTTGCGAGAGGCTTTCGTTTTTCAGCAGCACCACCGACTTGGCCGTCACTTCGCGCACGAACTCATGCACGTCCTGCCGCTCGAATGGCGGCGTGACGGTGCTGTCACGGCCTATGCGACTGTATGGATTGGCCGAGTCAGGGCCGTCGAGCAGGCCGAGCTTCAGCGCGACATAGAGATTACCCCGTATGGCGCGGTCAATGTCAGCCTCGGTCAACAGCCCCTTGGCCAGTGCTTCGCGGGCCTCGTCAGCACTGCGGTCGAGAATCTGCCCCACGCGGTTCTTCACGATGGCGGCCACGCCCTCGGCGCGCGTCGGCACAGCCTGATGCGCCTCGACGAGCAACGTCAGCGCAAAACCGTCGGTACAAATAATGCCATTGTTGCCCCACTCGTCGCGCACCACCTGCTGCAAGCACGGATGCAGGCACATGGGCGTGCCGTTCCAAGCGTTGTAGGAGGCCATCATGGCACGGCTGCCGCCACGGGTGATGCCTTGATAGAACGGGAAGGAGTAATATTCGCGGAACAGCCGCTCATCGAAATTGCTCGACGTGGAATCGCGCCCGTCCTCATTGCTGTTAGCCAGAAAATGCTTCATCAGTGCTGCCGTCTTCCAGTAACGCGGGTCGTTGCCCTGCAGTCCGCGCACCATGGCCACGGTGAGCTGCGCCGTCAGGCAGGGGTCCTCGCCGAAACACTCTTCCGTCCGCCCCCAGCGCGGGTCACGCCCCAAGTCGGCATTGGGTGCATAAAGCACCAGCCCCTTGCGCCGCGCCGCCGGTTGCTGCACGTAGTAGCGGGCCTCCTCAGCCTCTATGTCGCCGATGCGCTGCAAGAGCGTGGGGTCCCACGTGCAGCCAAGACCGTAAGACTGCGGGAACATGGTCGTCGGCAGGTCGTCGGGCACTTCAACACCATGCTCCGTGCGCTTGCCGTTGTTAAACGCCGGACCGCCCAACGCCAGACCGTGCAGTCCCTCATAAGTGTCAAGCGACGGTATGCCAAGGCGTTCGACGCCGAGGTCGGTCGTGAGCAGATGAATCTTCTCGTCGAGCGTCAGCTGACCAAGCAGCAGGTCAATGCGCTCGTCGTCAGCAAGACGAGTATCCTGAAAATCATACCGCTGCGCCGAGGCAGCCCCCGCGCCGCACAGACAAAGCACGCACACAAGCAATCTGCGAAAAAGTTTTCTGTTCATTATACATCAAGTTTTGTAGTATCTTTCATTTTTATCGTCTTATGGTTTTTATTTCCTTGCAAAAATACAACTATTATTGGAAATATCCAAGAAATCAAGTAATTTCTTCATAAAATCCATAATGACATCAATAATATCCATCATATCATTTTCCTTTATTTCGTTAATCTTCCCAAATAGTTTTGCTAAGTCAGTATTATTTTGTACTTTTGTATGCGAAAATCAATACACTGACAAAATATGGATATTACTGAAAGATTCCTTCATTACACGAAGTTTGACACGCAGTCGTCGGAAGAGAGCGACAGCGTGCCCAGTACATCGAAACAACTTATTTTTGCAGAATACCTGAAGCAGGAACTGGAACGCGAAGGGCTGGAGGATGTGGAGCTCGACGAGAAGGGCTACCTCTACGCCACGCTGCCGGCTAACCTGAAGGGGGCAAGGGGCAAGGAGCAAGTGCCCGTCATCGGCTTCATCTCGCACTATGACACCAGCCCCGACTGTTCGGGTGCTGACATCAAACCGCAGATTGTGCGCAACTACGACGGTTCGGACATCCTGCTCTCTGAAGGCATTGTCAGCTCGCCCAAGAAGTTCCCCGAGCTGTTGCAACACGTGGGCGAGGACCTCATTGTCACCGACGGCCACACGCTGCTGGGCGCCGACGACAAGGCGGGCATTGCCGAAATCATGCAGGCCATGTGCTACCTGCGCGACCATCAGGAAATCAAGCACGGACAGATTCGCGTAGCGTTCAACCCCGACGCGGAGATTGGCATGGGTGCCCACCACTTCGACGTCGAGAAGTTCGGCTGTGAGTGGGCCTACACCATGGACGGCGGCGACGTGGGCGAGCTGGAGTTCGAGAACTTCAACGCTGCCTCGGCCAAGGTCAGCATCAAGGGCGTCAGCGTGCATCCGGGCTACGCCAAGGGCAAGATGATCAATGCCAACGCCCTGGCTGCCGAGTTTGCCAAGATGCTGCCCGAGGATGAGACGCCTGAGACGACGGAAGGCTATCAGGGATTCTACCACCTGCTGGGCATCCAGTCGAACATTGAGCTGGCCAAGCTCAGCTACATCATCCGCGACCACGACCGCGATCGCTTCGAGGACCGCAAGCGTTTCATCGTGAAGTGTGCCGAACAGATGAACGGGAAGTACGGCGAGGGCACTGTGGTTGTCGACGTGAAGGACTAATATTATAATATGAAGGAGAAGATTGACCCGCAGATGCACGTCATCGACCTCGTGCTGCGCGCCATGCAGGAGACGGGCGTTGCGCCGAAGGTGCGTCCCATCCGCGGCGGCACGGACGGCGCCCAGCTGTCGTTCAAGGGTCTGCCCTGCCCCAACATCTTCGCCGGCGGCGTTAACTTCCATGGCCCCTATGAGTTTGTCAGCATACAGTCCATGGAAAAGGCCATGCAGGTCATTGTTAAGATCTGTGAACTAACGGCTCAATACAACGATTAGAATAGCCTAAACATTGTCTGCTACTCATGACGGCGGTTGCGTTCTTTGATGACGGAACCGCCGTCACTTGTTGACAGTGAAGCCGTCACGCGCTGACGGCGCGAGCGTCACGGGTTGACGGTGGCGCCGTCAGCCTGTGACGGAAAGTCCGTCAAAGCATGATGACAGTGTTTACTGTCAACCTTGCTTGACAGTAAACACTGTCAAACCACGTTGACAGTAGGCAAATAAAGGCTTTTCGAGAGATTGTAAGACGGACTGGGCGTGCTTATCCCTTGACAAGCGCGTCCAGTGATTTCTCTTCACCGACGACCCAGATGACGTCGCCTTCCAAGAACTTGCGCGTGGGTTTGACGGGCGAAAGGTTCTCCTTGCCCTCCTCAATGCCGACGACCATGCAGCTGTAATGCGAACGGATGCCGCTCTGTTCAAGCGTCTTGCCGACAAACGGGCTGCGCGCCGTGATGATCAGTTGCCGCAACTTCATTTCCCGGTGTTCCACATCAAGGTCTTCGCCGTAGACCTCGCTCTGCACGGCCTGACCGAAAGCGGCCAGCTGCTCGTCGCTGCCGATGACCTGAATACGGTCGCCGGGGAAGATGAGCGAATCGCCGTCGGGGATGTTCAGCCGATGGTTAGCCCGCAGGATGCTGCTGACGTGCACGCCGAACTTACGTCCCAAGTCAAGACTCCTGAGCGTCTGCCCCATCCAACGGGTGTTCATGGGGATGTCGAAGTCGGCCATGTGGACATCACGGTCAAGCAGACGGCCCTCGTAGAGCGGACGCTTATGGCCGGCCACCTGTGCTGCAATATCGCGCGAACGCAGGTTGAGGACGAACAGACGTTCCAGCTTGATGGAGTTCTTCTTCAGACGGCGCGACGACATCATGGCGAAGACGGCGGCAATGGCAATGCTGATGAGCAGCGCATTAGAGAAGCGCGACAGGTAGTTGGCAATATAGAACACGAACGAACAGGCAATGACAATGCGCACCAGAATGGTGAAAACGAGCATGAGCTGATTAAAACGGCTCTCGCCCCACAGCGCCTTGAACTCTTCGGAGTGGTTTTTCTTCATCACCATGGAGCGCAGGAAAGGCGAGATGAACAGCACGGTGAGCACGCCGCAGATGGCGTTGGCATACCAGTGCAGCTCATACGTGGGGAAGAAGCTGCGCACAAAGGGCAGGAAGAATGTGAACATGAGGGCAATGACGGCCATGGACA
>JAFUSC010000076.1 GCA_017467705.1 Prevotella sp.
CCCTTTGGCTATGTGCACGCAGGCATTGCCGGTCACGATGCCGTCACGGTCAGTGCCGACGGGGGCCGGTTGGTGCGTCTGCCAGTCTATGCTGACACTGCCAATGTGCTGAAAAACACGTTGCACGTAACGCTTGAAGCGTCGGGCGCTGCCACGCTGCAATTGCAGCAGGAAGCGTGTTGCCGGCAGATGGAAGACCGGTTGGCGCTGATTCACAGGAGTGATGCTGAGCTGCGTCAGGCGTTGCAGCGCATGATGCGGGTGCCGCAGAGTGCTGTCAGCGAGACGCGCGTGCAGTCAGAAGGGCTGTCGCTGACAATCAATGCGACGGTTCAAAGCCAGAAATACGCATCGGCCAACGGCCAGCGGCTGTTTGTTCCGCTGGGACCTGTCTTGCCGGGCTTCAGCGTTCCGAAGGTTGACGGCGTGCGTGTTGCGGATGTGCATGTCGGTTACGGCTATCAGGATGAGGATGATGTGACCTTCGCACTGCCTGACGGTTACGAGATTGAGGCCATGCCTGCGCCGGTCAGCGTTGAGACTCCGTTCGGCACGTTCACGATGCAGCTGACCGTCAACGGTCATACGGTCCGCGTCGCCCGCCGCCTGTTGGTCAAGGCCGGTCTTTATCCGCGCGAGCAGTACCCGCAACTGGCCGATTTCCTCAAGGCCGCTTCAGCCGCTTACACGCAGAAGATGGTGCTGAAACGGACGGCTTGAATGATTGTTAAAAACGTTATATTACGTTAAATCTTCGTTTTGCGGGTTCTTTTTCCGTTTTATATATTAGGTAGATTGGGGAAAAAGTTGTACCTTTGCAGCCCGAAACGCCTTTGTAAAAGGTGGATTGTGTTCGTAAACTATTGAATATAAACGAAATAACATATAATAAATTAAAAATTAAACAATTATGCCTACAATTTCACAATTGGTAAGAAAAGGCAGAAAGGTGCTCGTTGACAAGAGCAAGTCACCCGCGCTGGACTCATGTCCGCAGCGTCGTGGCGTCTGTGTTCGCGTCTACACAACGACCCCCAAGAAGCCTAATTCGGCTATGCGTAAGGTAGCCCGTGTTCGTCTGACTAATCAGAAGGAAGTTAACTCGTACATCCCCGGTGAGGGACACAACCTGCAGGAGCACTCTATCGTGCTGGTTCGCGGTGGTCGTGTGAAGGACCTGCCCGGTGTACGCTATCACATCGTGCGCGGAACGCTTGATACCGCTGGCGTGGCTAACCGCCTGCAGCGCCGTTCAAAGTACGGAGCTAAGCGTCCGAAGCAGAAGAAGTAAAAGCTGAGCTGCATGAGTTTGTGAGTTTTTGGGTTCGAGAGTTGCTCGGAGAGGAGCGGTACTCAGAACCAAGAGCTCCGGAACAGAAGAAACTCAAAGACTCAGAAACTTCAAAACTCAGAAACTCAAAAAAAGAAAAGAAAACCGTTTTGCTGGAGATTTGTTAAGACAGGTTGAGTAAATGCCCGGGAGCGAGCGTTGAAGAACAGAAAAGACAACCCCACGCAGACATTAAAATCAAATAACAGAAAATGAGAAAAGCAAAACCCAAGAAGCGTGTGATCCTGCCCGATCCCGTTTTCAACGACAAAAAAGTGTCGAAGTTTGTGAACCACCTGATGTACGATGGCAAGAAGTCCATTTCGTACGAGATTTTCTATCATGCCCTTGAGACCGTCAAGGCTCGTATGAAGGATGAAGAGAAGTCTGCCCTTGAGATTTGGAAGCAGGCACTGGACAACATCACTCCGCAGGTGGAGGTGAAGAGCCGCCGTATTGGTGGTGCTACGTTCCAGGTTCCTACCGAAATCCGTGCTGACCGCAAGGAGAGCATTTCAATGAAGAACATGATCAGCTTCGCCCGTAAGCGCAGCGGTAAGTCGATGGCCGACAAACTGGCTGCTGAGATCATGGACGCCTTCAACAATCAGGGCGGCGCCTTCAAACGTAAGGAGGATATGCACCGTATGGCTGAGGCTAACCGTGCATTCGCACACTTCCGTTTCTAAGATAAGGTAAAAAGGTTAAGAAGTAAAAAAGTAAAAAGATAAAAGGATAAACAGATAATGGCAAACCGCGATTTACATTTGACCCGTAATATAGGCATTATGGCACACATCGACGCCGGTAAGACTACCACGTCGGAACGTATCCTCTTCTATACGGGTAAGACGCATAAGATCGGTGAGGTGCACGACGGTGCTGCTACCATGGACTGGATGGCCCAGGAGCAGGAGCGTGGTATCACCATCACCTCGGCTGCTACCACCTGTAACTGGACATGGCAGGGCAAGCAGTTCAAGATTAACCTGATTGACACTCCGGGACACGTTGACTTCACCGCCGAGGTGGAGCGCTCACTGCGTGTGTTGGACGGTGCCGTTGCTACCTATTCGGCTGCTGACGGCGTCCAGCCCCAGTCGGAAACCGTGTGGCGTCAGGCTGATAAGTACAATGTCCCCCGCATCGGTTACGTGAACAAGATGGACCGTTCGGGTGCTGACTTCTTCGAGACCGTTCAGCAGATGCGTGACATTCTGGGTGCTAATCCTGTTGTCATTCAGGTGCCCATCGGTGCCGAGGAGAACTTCAAGGGCGTGGTTGACCTCATTAAGATGAAGGCTATCCTGTGGCACGATGAGACCATGGGTGCTGAATATGACATTGAGGAAATCCCCGCTGACCTGAAGGAGGAGTGCGACGAGTGGCGTAACAAGCTGCTGGAGGCTGCTGCCGAGTATGATGAGGCCCTGATGGAGAAGTATTTTGATGATCCTGAGTCCATCACTGAGGACGAGATTATCGCTGCTATCCGCAAGGGAACCATCTCGATGGCTTGCACACCGATGATTTGTGGTTCTTCTTATAAGAACAAGGGCGTTCAGCCGTTGCTCGACTATGTCTGCGCTTTCCTGCCTGCTCCCGTTGATGTGGAGGTGGTGATGGGTACCAATCCCAACACAGAGGAAGAGGAAGGCCGCAAACCCAGTGAGAATGAACCCACCGCAGCACTCGCATTTAAGATTGCCACTGACCCCTACATGGGCCGTCTGGTGTTCTTCCGCGTCTACTCTGGTAAGATCACAGCCGGAAGTTACGTCTTCAACCCCCGTTCCGGTAAGAAGGAACGCATCAGCCGTCTGTTCCAGATGAACTCCAACAAGGAAATTCCCATGGAGTCAATTGATGCCGGTGACATCGGTGCAGGTGTTGGTTTCAAGGACATCCGTACTGGTGATACCCTCTGCGACGAGGAACATCCCATCGTACTGGAGTCAATGACCTTCCCTGACACGGTGATTTCTATCGCCGTTGAGCCGAAGTCTCAGGCTGACGTGGCCAAGCTGGACAACGGTCTGGCTAAGTTGGCCGAGGAAGACCCGACGTTCACCGTCCGTACTGACGAGCAGAGTGGCCAGACCATTATCTCCGGTATGGGTGAACTGCACCTCGACATCATCATCGACCGCCTGAAGCGTGAGTTCAAGGTGGAGTGCAACCAGGGTAAGCCTCAGGTGAACTACAAGGAAGCCATCATGAACACCGTCATGGGTCACCGTGAAGTCTACAAGAAGCAGTCCGGTGGTCGTGGTAAGTTCGCTGACATCATCGTGAATGTCGGTCCGGTTGACGCAGACTGGGACATCAAGGAGAACGGCGGCTTGCAGTTCGTGAACGAGGTGAAG
>JAFUSC010000005.1 GCA_017467705.1 Prevotella sp.
CTGGTCGACCTGGCCCGCAACGACCTGTCGCGCAACTGCCACGACGTCCATGTTGATTATTACAAGGACATCCAGTACTACAGCCACGTCATTCATCTGGTGAGCCGCGTTTCCGGCGAGCTCGATGAAGATGCCGACCCCATCAAGACATTTATTGACACCTTCCCCGCCGGCACGCTGAGCGGTGCCCCGAAGGTTCGCGCCATGCAACTCATCAGCGAGTATGAGCCGCACAACCGCGGTGCCTACGGCGGTTGCATTGGATTCATCGGTTTTGACGGCTCGCTCAATCAGGCCATCACCATCCGCACCTTCGTCAGCCGCAACGGTGAGCTGTGGTTCCAAGCCGGCGGCGGCATCGTGGCCAAGAGCAATGAGGAATACGAACTGCAGGAAGTAAACAACAAGCTCGGTGCACTGCGCCGTGCCATATTAATCGCTGAAAAAATGTAATCACGTTATGAGACTCGTCATCATTGATAACTACGACTCATTCACGTACAACCTGAGTCACTTGGTAAAAGAGTCGGGCGCCGACGTGACGGTGCTGCGCAACGACCAGTTCGCCCTCGACGAAATAGAGGCTTACGATAAGATTATCCTGTCGCCAGGCCCGGGCATCCCGTCAGAGGCCGGACTTCTGCTCGACGTCATCAAGACCTACGCCGGCCGCAAGCCCATGCTGGGTGTCTGTCTGGGTCATCAGGCCATCGGCGAGGCGTTTGGCGGCCGGCTGGAGAACCTCAGCGACGTGTTTCACGGCGTGGCCACGCCCTGCCACATCATTCAGGATACAGCAGTAGCCCCTCACGGCCCGGTACGCGGCGGCAGTGCCGCCGCCCGTTCACCGCTCTTCGCCGGCCTTCCTGCCGACATCACCGTGGGCCGTTACCACTCGTGGGTGGTCAGCAGGGACGGTTTCCCTGACTGTCTGGAGATGACGGCCGTCAGCGACGAAGGGCAGATCATGGCCTTGCAGCATCAACAATATGCCATCTACGGCATACAGTTTCACCCCGAGTCAGTATTGACACCCGAAGGAAAAATCATCATTAAAAACTTTATAGCTTTATGAAAGAGATTCTCACCAAGCTTCTCAACCACGAGGAGCTCTCCCGCGAGGAGATGAAACAAATCTTGATTGGCATCACTAAAAGTGAATACCCCACCGAACAGATCACGGCTCTGCTCACCGCCCTGCAAATGCGCGGCGTCACCGTTGACGAGCTGTTAGGCTTCCGCGACGGCATACTGGAGACCGGCGTCCCCGTTCCGCTGGAGTGTGACCGTTACATCGACGTCGTGGGCACAGGCGGCGACCGGAAGAACACCTTTAACATTTCAACCACCTCGTGCTTCGTCATTGCCGGTGCAGGCTACAAGGTGGCCAAGCACGGCAACTACGCCGCCACGAGCACCAGCGGCGCAAGTAATGTCATCGCCCAGCACGGCGTGAAGTTCACGGACGACATTGACCAGCTGAACCGCTGCATGAACGACGTCGGCATCGTCTATCTGCACGCCCAGCTCTTCGCCAAGGCCATGAAGTTCGTCGGCCCCATACGCAAGGCGCTGCAGTTTCCCACCATCTTCAACCTGTTGGGTCCGCTGGTCAACCCCAGCCAGCCGCAGTGTCAGCTGTTAGGCGTTGCCAACCTCGACCAGATGCGCTTATATAATAATGTATATCAGAAACTCGGCATTGACTACGGCATCGTGAACAGCATTGACGGCTACGACGAAATCTCACTCACCGGAGCGTTCAAGGTGACGACCAACCAATACGAGCGCATCTTCCAGCCTGCCGATCTCGGTTTTGCCGTTGCACGTCCTGAGGAGCTTGTGGCCGGTGCCACCGAGCAGGAGGCCAAGGAAATCTTTGACGCCGTGCTGGAAAACCGCGCACTGGAAGCCCAGAAGAACATCGTGCTGGCCAACGCTGCCTTTGCCATTCAGGTGCTGGAACGCGGCAACATCAGCCTCGACGACAGCATAGCCAAGGCACGTGAGTCCATCGACAGCGGTGCTGCGCTGCGGACATTCAAGAGATTCGTGGAGTATAACAGTTAAGAAAAACGTGTAAATTTTACTTAAAATGCGGGATATGTCAGAAATTATTTGTACTTTTGTCAACTCTTTGACATAAACATACAAAAAGACATGGCAAACATATTAGAAGAAATCATCGCATGGAAACAACGTGAAGTGGAGCTCATGAAGGGCTTAACCCCTGAGCGCAACCTGCGTCGCATCATCAATGAGCAGACGTTTTACAAGCGTCCGCCCATTGCCGATGCCCTGAAGGAGTCGACGACAGGCATCATTGCAGAGTTCAAACGCAAGTCACCCTCACACGGTTGGTTCAGTCAGGACGCCAAGGCGTCGGACATTCCGTACAGCTATCAGCAGAACGGTGCCGCCGCCATCAGCATACTGACTGACAACCGCTACTTCGACGGCAGCGATGAGTTCATGAAAGAAGCCCGCATGAGTGGTGTGCGCATCCCCATGCTGTATAAGAACTTCGTCATTGACGAGTATCAGCTGTTGCAGGCCCGGCTGGCCGGAGCTGCCACGGTGCTGCTCATTGCCGCCTGCATGCCCATCAGCCGCTGCAAGGAGCTGCTGGAGGCTGCTCACGGTCTGGGACTGGAGGTGCTACTGGAGATGCACAACGAGGACGAGCTGGACTATGCCGAGCTACAGCCTGACCTGTATGGCATCAATAACCGCGACCTGCGCACCATGACCACCAACGTGGAGACATCGTTCCGTCTGGGTGAGCTGCTGCCTGCCGACGCCGTCAAGGTGAGCGAGAGCGGCATCAGTGACCCGCACATCGTGCGCGAGCTGCGCGAGGCCGGTTTCAGCGGATTCCTCATCGGCGAGCACTTCATGAAGACGAAGGACCCGGGACAGGCTTTGGCTGACTTCATTGCAAAACTGTAGCCCCACCCCATTTGCCGGCCAGATGATGTTAAGGAAAGTGTGTGGCATGCGCGAGGCCGCGAACATCCGCGCCGTCGAAGCACTTGGCGTTGACTGGCTGGGCTTCATCTTCTGGCCGAAGAGCAGCCGCTACGTGGATGCTGTGCCCGACTATCTGCCCGTGCGGGCGAAGCGTGTCGGGGTCTTCGTTGATGCATCGGCGGCTGACATCAAGGCGAAGGCCGAAGCCTACGGGCTTGACATCATACAGCTGCACGGACAGGAAAGCCCCGACTTTCTGCGCACCCTGCGCGACACGCTGCCGCCGGTACGCGGACAAGCCGCCCCACCGAAGCTCATCAAAGCCTTCCCCATAGCAACCAAGGCTGACCTTGAGGCGTGCCGTGCCTACGACGGCGTGGCTGACTATTTCTTGTTCGACACCCGCGCCGCCCTGCCCGGCGGCAACGGGCGACAGTTCGACTGGAGTGTGCTTGCGGCCTACGACGGCCAGACACCGTTCCTGCTCAGCGGCGGCATCGGTCCGGCTGACAGCAGCCGCCTACAGCAGTTCCACCATCCCCGCTGCATCGGCATCGACCTCAACTCACGCTTCGAACTCTCCCCCGGTCTCAAAGACACCGAAGCCCTGCGCCGTTTCCTCTCAGCAATTACATAAGGCCCGGCCCATAAGACTTATAAGACCTATAAGACCCATAAGACCCAACACAAAAGAAAAGAAAAAAAATGAACAAAATCAACACCCTCTTCGCTAACCGTGGCGAGCGGAAGCTGCTCTCCCTCTACTTCTGCGCCGGCTGCCCTACGCTTGACGGCACGGCAGACGTCATCTTGACCATGCAACGCCGCGGCATCGACTTCATTGAGGTCGGCATCCCCTTCAGCGACCCGCTTGCTGACGGTCCTGTCATACAGACTGCCGCCACGCAAGCCCTCAAGAACGGCATGACGGTCAGCCTGTTGCTCAGTCAGCTGAGCGCCATCAAGGAGCAAGTGAACATTCCGCTGATTCTCATGGGCTACCTCAACCCCATGCTGCACTACGGCATGGAACGCTTCTGCGCTGATGCCGCTGCTGCGGGCGTGTCAGGACTCATCATCCCCGACCTGCCGTTCAAGGACTATCAGGAAACCGTGAAGCCCTTGGCCGACAAGTATGACCTGAGAGTCATCATGCTCATCACGCCCGAAACGAGCGAGGAGCGCATCCGCTTCATTGACCAGCACACGGACGGTTTCATCTACATGGTGTCGTCAGCGGCCATCACGGGTGCCCAAAAGAGTTTCGACGAGCAGAAGCAGGAATACTTCCGTCGCATCGACGCCATGCAGCTGCGCAACCCGCGCATGATCGGCTTCGGCATCAGCAACCGGCAGACACTGGCCGCCGCCAACGCCAACGCCGTCGGTGCCATCATCGGGTCGAAGTTCGTCACCCTGCTCAGCGAGGCCGGAGGCCATGCCGACCAAGCACTTGACCAGCTCTTCGAAGCGCTGGAAAAATAACCTACACGACTTTAGCAAAACTTACAGAAGAAGGGAATGTGCCTGTCGGCTCACATTCCCTTTCTTTTTTTGCCTGCCTCGAACTTGCCTTCATGAACGGACAACAGCCGCTTCATGAAGGCTAAAGCATTGTGTTTCAATGGACAAAACGCCTCTTCTCAATAGACAAAGTGCTGTATTTCAATGGACAATGCGCCCTAATTGATTTGTAATATAGTCTATATTGAATTGTAATATAGATTAAATCACAATGTAATATAGTCTATATTACAATGTAAAATAGATTAAATTACAACGTAATATAGACTATATTACAAATCAATCAGGGCGCATTGACAAGCGGAAAGAGGCACATTGTCCATCAGGATATGACGTATTGGCAAGCGGAAAGCAGCATTTTGGCAGGCGGGAAAGGGCTTGATGCAAACATAAGTAAACGTTTTCGTTTTTTTTAATACCGATTCGTTTGTCGTCTTGGAGATTCTTCGTACCTTTGTACGCAAAGCTACGACAATCTATCAAAAAGGCTATCCGTCAAGCAAAAATACTATCCATCAAGCAAAAAATAGAAACTAATCGAAAATAATGAAACAGCTACAACTTTTGATTCTGTGTCTGCTGTGCCCGTTTGTGGCCATGGCCGACGAGTGGGACACCACCTACCGGCAGATAGAGCAGAGCATCCAAGCTCCGACATTTGCCGAGCGCGACTTCGTGATCACCAAGTACGGCGCCAAGACGACCAACACGGCAAAGAAAAACCAGAAGGCCATCAACAAAGCCATTCAAGCCTGTTCGAAGAAGGGCGGCGGGCGTGTCATCGTGCCGGCCGGCACGTTCCTGACGGGTGCCATCGAACTGCGCAGCAACGTCAACCTCGTCGTCGAGAAGGACGCCGTGCTGCAATTCGTGTTCGAGCCTGACCTCTACCCCATCGTGCCCACACGCTGGGAAGGCATTGACTGCCGGAACCTGAGCCCCTGCATCTACGCCTACAAGCAGCAGAATGTTGCCATCACGGGCGAGGGCACCATTGACGGCGGCGGCACGACGGAGACCTGGTGGCCGTGGGTGGGACATCCACGCTTCGGCTACAAGGAGGGCATGATCAACCAGCGCGGCGGTTCGCGCGCCCGGCTGTTGCAACAGGCAGAGGACGGCGTGCCCATGGACCAGCGCCGCTTCGACAAGAACGACGGTCTGCGCCCGCAGCTCATCAACTTCAACCAATGTGACAACCTGCTCATTGAGAACGTCACGCTGCTGCGCTCGCCGTTCTGGGTCATTCACCCGCTGCTGTGCAAGAACGTCACCGTGCGCGGCGTCAACATCACCAACGACGGCCCGAACGGCGACGGCTGCGACCCGGAGTCGTGCGACGGCGTGCTGATAGAAGACTGCTTCTTCAACACGGGCGACGACTGCATTGCCATCAAGAGCGGACGCAACAACGACGGCCGGCTGTGGGCACGTCCTTCGCAGAACATCATCGTTCGCAACTGCGAAATGCACAACGGTCACGGCGGCGTGGTCATCGGCTCGGAAATCTCGGGCGGCTGCCGCAATGTGTTTGCTCACGACAACGTGATGGACTCGCCCGAACTGGAGCGCGTCATCCGCATCAAGACGAACACCTGCCGCGGCGGAGTGATTGAGAACATCTACGCCCGCAACATCAAGGTGGGCCAATGCAAGGAGTCGGTGCTGAAAATCAATCTCGACTACGAGCCGCGCGAGGTGTGCTGCCGTGGTTACGTGCCGACGGTGCGCAATGTCAACATAGAGAACATCACCTGCGAGAAGTCCCAATACGGCGTGCAGATCATTGCACTGGACACCACGTGCAACGTCTACGACATCAACGTGAAGAACTGTCAGTTCAACGGCGTGAAGTCAGGCAACAGCATCAAGGGACTGACGCGCAACGTGAAGTTCGACGAGCTGTTCATCAACGGCACCATCGTCATGCAGGAGAAACCCTACAAGCACTATTCGGAGTGGCTCACCTACAGCGAGATGCAGCGCACGCCGAAGTCGTACATGCTAGACTTCGCGCAGAAGCCCCGCTGGAGCTACGTCATGGGCATCGAGCTGGAAGCCATGCTCGACACGTATCTGAAGTATGGCGGCGAGACCATTCGGCAGTATTGCAAGGAGTACACCGACACGATGATCTATGCCGACGGCAGCATACGCGGCTACAAACTGGAGGACTATAACCTTGACAACATCCGCACGGGCCACTTCGTGGCACGCATGCAGGAGCTCTATCCCGAAGAGAAGAACCTGCAAGCCATCAGGCTCATGATGCAGCAGCTGCAAGAACAGCCGCGCACCGTCAGGGACAAGGTCTACTGGCACAAGGCCATCTACAGCTATCAGGTGTGGCTTGACGGCATCTTCATGGGACTGCCGTTCTACACGCTCACCGCCCGCGACCTGCTGAAGCCGAAGCAGGCGAAGAAGATTTACGACGACGCCGTCAGTCAGATTACGGTGACCTATCTGCGCACGCTCGACCCCGCGACGGGACTGAACCGCCACGCCTACGACGAGACGCGCGAAATGTTCTGGGCCGACAAGCAGACGGGCCTCAGCCAGCACTGCTGGGGACGCGCCCAAGGCTGGTACACCATGGCACTCATCGAGCTCTTGGACGCACTGCCCGAGGACTACGCCCGGCGCGGCGAGCTCATAGAGCTGCTGAAGAAAGACTTTGACGCCATCCTGAAGTGGCAGGACAAGGAGTCGGGCGTGTGGTATCAGGTGATGGACAGCCCCGGACGCGAAGGCAACTACTTGGAGAGCACCTGCTCCTGCATGTTCGCCTACGCACTGCTGAAGGCTGCACGCAAGGGCTACGTCGGCGAGGAATACCGTCAAGCCGGCATCTGCGCCTACGAGGGCATCATCAAGAACTTCATCAAGGTGAACAACGACAAGACCATCTCGCTGACCCAATGCTGCGCCGTGGCCGGTCTGGGCCCGGGCCTGAGCGACAAAGTGCTGAAGGCAGCACCGAAGGTGAAGGAGAACAAGAAGCGTGACGGTTCGTTTGAGTACTACCTGAGCGAGCCCATCCGTGACAATGACGCCAAGGGCGTCGGTCCCTTCATCTGGGCATCACTCGAAATGGAAGCATTGGGATACACGACGGAAGATTGAAGATTGAAGATTGAAAATTCCATGATGGAGTGTAGTAGTGTAGGAGTAAAAAGGAGTGTAGACATTACTTCTTGTGCAGGGAGGTCATCTTTCTGCCACCAAAGTAATGTCTACACTCCTTTTTACTCCTACACTCCTACACTCCTAAAATAAAAACCAATAAAACAACAATAACAATGAAACGACTATTATTAGGTTTATCCTTTATTATTTGTCACTCAGCATTTAGCAGCGTGGCTGCACAGAATGTGCCGGCTTTTCCGGGAGCTGAGGGCCACGGACGCTACGTAACGGGCGGACGTGCTGCCGACGGTTCAACCAAGGTCTATCATGTCACTAACCTCAATGACGACAAGAACGGAACTATTCAAGGTAGTCTGCGCTGGGCACTCAAGCAGTCAGGCCCCCGCACCATTGTCTTCGACGTGGGCGGCGTCATCGCATTGACTGATGCCCTGAGCATCCCCGCCAACACCACCATTGCCGGACAGACAGCCCCCTACCCCGGCATCACCCTGCGTTACTACACCATTCACAGCATCGGCAACAACGTCATCATCCGTTTCATTCGCAGCCGACGCGGACAGGAAAAGGACGTCAACGACGGAGCCGACGCCATCTGGGAGCGCCAGAAGACGGGCATCATCATCGACCACTGCTCGTTCTCATGGTCGATTGACGAGGTGGCATCGTTCTACGACAACAATAACTTCACCATGCAATGGTGCACCATCGGCGAGAGCCTCAACAATGCCGGTCACGGCAAGGGAGCTCACGGCTACGGTGGCATCTGGGGCGGCAAGCTGGCTTCGTTCCACCACAACCTCATCCTGCATGTGGGTAACCGCTCGCCGCGCTTCAACGGCGCACGCTACAACTGGTCGGGCTACACCAACAACAAGCTTTACAGCCAGTACAACTGGCAGAACGCCGTGCAGTCAGAGAACGTGGACTTCCGCAACTGCGTCGTCTACAACTGCGGCAACGGCTGCTACGGCGGCCCCGGCGGTGGACAGATCAACATGGTGAACAACTATTACAAGACCGGTCCTGCCGCAGGCACCTCTCACATCACTCAGGCATCAGTGGCCAACAGCACCAGCGCCAGCGGCTATTCCACTTATTGGACCATGTTCAGCCGTTACTACATCAGCGGCAACCAGCTGAACAACACGGCCAATGCCGACTGGGACAAGGTGAGCTACGACGACGGCACCAAGACCAAGAACGGCGTGCACTACACGCCCGACCCCAATCACTACTACGGTTCAGCCGTCACTTACGAGACCATCGACGGCGTTGACTGCGTCAGCATGAAGCTCGACGAGCCCACCGCCTTCGGTGAGGTAACGACGCACACCGCCTCCGCAGCCTTCGACCAAGTCATCGACTACGCCGGTGCCTCGCTGCTGCGCGATGACGTGGACAAGCGCTACGCCACGGAGACCCGCACGGGCACGGCTACGTATAAAGGCTCGGTGACGGGCAAGGCCGGACGCATTGACCTGGTCAGCGACGTCAACGGCTACACCGAGGCGAACTTCGGAACGGGCAGCCGCGCGGCTGACTTCGACGCTGACAACGACGGTATGGCTGACGAGTGGGAACAGTTGAACGGCGGCGACCTCGCCCCCAATGCCTACACGCTCGACACACGCGGATGGTACACGAATCTGGAGGTTTACCTTAACTCGCTCGTCGAGGACATCATGCAGAAAGGCAATACTAACGCACAGACTGCGGTGGAAGAGTATTATCCCACCTGCGTAAAGCTGCCCACGGAGAACAGCAGCGGCATCGACGCTCCACGTTCAACGCTCAACACACAACCTCTCAGCACTGAGTACTACGACATGCAGGGCCGCCGCGTGACCAACCCGCACGGACTGGTCATCCGCATAGACCGCATGCCTGACGGACAGACAATAACACACAAAACCATAGTAAGATGAAAAGACTGACAGCCATCAGCGCCGTGCTGCTGTTCACCACAGTCATGCAGGCACAGAAGATTGACTTCAACAACAACCAGAACCGCACTGAGGACGGCTACACGTCGTGGGTGGTAGGCTTAGAGGCCGGCAGCATCAGCCAGACGGTCGACGGCATCACGTTCACCCTCTCGCGCGGCGAGGGCTCCATCGGCACCCACCTGATGGGTGAATGGTGGAAGGACGGTGTCAACAGATACTCGAAGCTGACCAGCGACGGCATCACCGTCTCAGGCAAGGCAGGCGACGAGAAATACACCTTGCGTGAAGGAGCGGTTGCGTTGAAAGTGGTCATAGAAGGACTGGCGACAGGCGAACACTCGCTCATGGCCTACCATAACAACCCGGCAGGCTTCAGCGGTGCGCCGCTGAAGGTGCTGGTCAATGGTGACGTCGTGGCCGAAGGCATTGCACAGACCACCCGCGAACAGACACCGACGACCAGCGGCATGTCGTACGTGAAGTTCACGGCCACCGAGGGACAGCCCGTCACGGTAGTCTATCAGACGGTGCCCGACACCGACGTGGACTACACGCAGGGCTACAACACCACGTCACTCTACGTCAACGCGCTGGTGCTCGACCGTCCGAACCCGAAGACGACGGCTGCCGATCCGTCGCCCGCCAACCTTGATTTCCACTTCGACGGCACGAAGCACAGCTGGACACCGGCCACCACTGCCGTGAAGCATCACTTCTACTGGGGTACCGCCCCTGATGCGCTGACCGAAATGGGCACGACGACGGAGCCCGAATTCGACATGGCCGATGGCACGAACGCGATGACGACCTACTACTGGCGTGTGGACGAGGAGGATGCCGACGGCAACATCTATCAGGGCGACGTCTGGGCCTATCGCAACGCTTATCTGGCGTTCCCCGGCGCTGAGGGCTACGGACGCTACGCCATCGGCGGACGCGGCGGCACGGTCTATCACGTCACCTCACTCGACGATGACGCGACGAATCCGCAACCGGGCACGTTCCGTTACGGACTGACGAAGGTCACGGGACCGCGCACCATCGTGTTCGACGTGGCAGGCGTCATCACCCTGAAGGACCGTTTGACGTGTTCCGACCCGTACGTGACCGTGGCCGGACAGACGGCCCCCGGACGCGGCATCATGTTCCGTGGCAACCCGCTCGGCTTCAGCAACGATGCCATCGTGCGTTTCCTCCGCATGCGCTTAGGCTACAAGGAGCGTAACGACCCCAGCGGACGCGACGGCATGGGCATCAACGGCGACTACACCATCATGGACCACTGCTCCATCGGCTGGACCATCGACGAGGCGTTCTCCAGCCGCGGGTCGAAGAACATCACCTTGCAGCGCACGCTCATCAGTGAGGCGCTCAACATTGCCGACCATCCGAACTACGACCCGGGCAAGGGACACGGCTATGCCGCCACCATCGGTGGCGACACGGGCAGCTACCATCATAACCTGCTGGCTCACAACGAGGGCCGCAACTGGAGCATGGCGGGCGGACTCGACGGCAGCGGTGCTTACGCCGGACATCACGACATGTTCAACAACGTGTGTTACAACTGGGG
Source organism: Prevotella sp. (assembly GCA_017467705.1). Lineage (GTDB taxonomy): Bacteria > Bacteroidota > Bacteroidia > Bacteroidales > Bacteroidaceae > Prevotella. Next base: position 11,167 of record JAFUSC010000005.1, read on the forward strand.
CTCACGCGCCACTGACGGCGGCACGCACGAGGGCAACTTCGTGAACAACTACTACAAGATGGGGCCGTCGACCACGCAGAAGTACCTGCTCAACGCGCAGATAGAAGGCACGGGCACGGGCTCGCAGGCTTACTACGTCAACGGCAACGTGCGTGAAGAGACCGACGGCACGGCGGTGGCCGACGCTGAGGGCGATACCTATAAATATACGTTATCAGGCGGACAGCAGCTGACGTGGGATGTCTTTGTCGGCGAACCGTTCTTCCCGAGCCACGCTGACATGGAGTCGGCAACAGCGGCTTTCCGCAATGTGCTGTCGGACGTGGGTTGCAATCAGCCCGCACTGGACAATCACGACCAGCGTATAATCAGCGAGACGCTTCATGGCACCACGTCGACGACGGGCAGTATCAGCAACAAGAAGGGACTCATTGACCGCGAGACGGACAGTGAGGGCTTCGACGGGCTGAACATCACGAACGCCAAGCGCCCCGAGGGTTTCGACACGGACGGCGACGGCATACCTGACTGGTATGAGGAGCTGAACGGATGGAGCACCACGAGCGCCAACAACAACGACGTGAGGCTCTATAGCTTTGAGCACTACACGAACTTAGAGGAGTATCTGAACTGGTTAGCCGAGCCGCACTTCATCGTCAAGGCCAACGAGCCTATCGACATTAACCTGAACGACTACTTTGCCGGTTACACCGACTACAGCACGTGGCAAAGCGATGAGCGTCCGACGAACGGCACGTTCTGCTACATCAGCGCTGACCACCAGATGCAGTTCACGGGCAGCTTCCCCATGCTGTGGTCAGAGTATGTGACGGCAACTGACAACGTGACGGGCGCGACGCTCACCCGGCGTTTTAACTTCGCCATCATGGACGAGGTGCCCGAGACGGAAGTGACGGCCATCAACGCGCCGACCGACATGAAGGACGTGATCAGCACCGTGTACTACGACCTGCAAGGACGGCGCATGGCGCAGCCACACGGTGTCTGCATACAACGACAGCACATGTCCGACGGCAGCGTCAGAACGACGAAAATCGTTCTTAAAAAATGAAGAATGAAGAATAAAGAATGAAGAATTTGCTACCGCTCTCCTGACTATCATCAGAACAACTTTGGCGGTAGCAAATTCTTCATTCTTTATTCTTCATTCTTCACTTAACCAAGTACTTCCTTCCGCCCTGAATGACGATGCCCTTGTAGGTATTGTCTACGCGCTGACCGTTCAGGTTGTAACGCGGCGCATGGGGATGGGGCGTACCGGCGTCGATGGATAAGGTGCTGATGGCGGTGGCATCGTCGTATTCATAACAGCCGAGATCAGGGGCAGTGCCTTTGTAAGCGACATGGCTGCTGATCTCATCGCCGCTGAAGTCCGTATAGACGACGCCCTTGTCAATGAGGTTCGTGGCCGTTGCCTTCAGGTGGAACTGCACGCTTTCGGGCAACGTGCCGTCGGCATTGCGCGGTGCCAGGACAAGGCTCTGCGCGTCAAGTCCCTCGAAGTCACTCTCACTGGCGGCGTAGCCCGTGTTCCACGTGTTGTGCCCCTGCGTCGTCGTGCCGGCATCACTGCGCACCCACTCGCGGCTGATGGCCGACAGGCCGATGTTGTTATAGGCGGCCAGCGTGAACGCATAGTCGTTGCCGAAGCCGTAGTTGATGTCATTGCGGTAGGCCGTGCAGTTGATGACCTTCATGCTGCCGGCATTGTTGTTCTGGTCGAAGCCCTTGCTACGGTGGTCAGCAGCCAGACAGCGATACAGTTCCGTGTTGTGCTTGGTGCCCTTGCCACCCAGCTTGAAGCCGTTGGGGTTACCGTTGTTCGGGAAGTTGGCGAGGTCTCTGCCTGCGAAACAGCTCAGGTTCTTGTCGACGCCCGTCGCACGCGGATGATCCGTCAGGTCAAACGTGGCGGGGCCGTTGTTCCATGTGATGCAGTTGATGTAGACCGTGGGCGTGCCACTGGTCACGCGCTGGAACGAATCCCAACCGTCGTCAGAGTTTCCCCATGCACGGCAGCCGATGTAGATGTTTCCGGCGCAGGCATCACCCTGCTTGTCAGCGAAGCCGTCGGCATTGCCTCCGGCATCCTGATAGTCGAAGTTCTCGTGCGAGTCACAATTGATCACCATATTGTACCCGCCGCTGCGCAGCTGTATGCCGGCGTTGCAGCAGCCGTAGACGTCAAGATTCTCCACGATGCAGTATTTCGCCTTCTCCAGCCAGATGCCCTTGTAGCCCGCATAGCGGATGGTGAGGTCCTTGATGTGCAGATAGTTGCCGCTCACCTGCACGCCGTTGTTTCCATTGCCGTTTGCCTGATTGCGGAAGTCGAGAACGGGACGCTCTGCATCGTAGGCGCAGATGGTGATCATGTTGTCAGCCGTTCCAGACTTGCTGATCTTCAGCGTCGTGGTCAGGTCGTACTGCCCACCCATCAGGTAGAGCACGTCGCCCGCCGCCAGTTTGCCCACCGCAGCCGTCAGCGCACCGGGAGCACTCTGCGTGTAGCTGGAGCCGCTGCCCGTCGGCGAAACGTAGTAGTCCTTAGCCTGCACGGTCGCACCGACCCCAAGCAGAATCCCCAAAAGTAAATGCTTTTTCATATTCATCACCTTATTCCATTAATTCATCATAAAAATCCTGAAGGCGCTTAACTTCAATCCGGGTTGTTCATCTTACAACTTTACTTATAAGGAGTACGCATATGTTCATTACTCCAAGCCGACACTTTTTCCTCCGTCAAAGTACCATTATCCCACAATCTGTCAATCTCGTTTTGAAGACGCGAATTAAGGAATTGCACAATAACAGACTTCAATGCAACCACATCCTCATCTTTCTGCACACAAGACAAGACATTAAGCAATTCATACTGTGCAGGGGTAATTTTCATTTGTTGTTCCATAACTTCTTTGTTGCTTTACAAGTAATCATGTGCAAAGATAAACATTTTTTCGTTTCCTTCCAAACATTTCTGTCAAAAAGAAACGAAGGGGCGGGCCTTCAGCGGTCCGCCCCTTGCGACTGATTTATAATTGTTTAGTAGTTTGTTTTTCTGTAGGAACCAATTGTTACTGAACAATCTTCTTGCCGTTCTTGATGACGATGCCGCGATAGTTAGCGTCAACGCGCTGACCCTGCAGGTTGTAGACAGCATCGTTAGTCTTGATGGTGACAGGCAGCTCAACAATACCGGTCTCAGTGCCGCGGACAACCTTCAGCAGAGTTACGTTGGTACGTGTAGCACCTGTCAGACCGTTAGCACGACCCAGCTTCAGTGAAGCGTAGTCAGCCTCCAGCGTGTAAGTCTCGACAGTGGGGTCAGCAGCATTGGTACGACCGTTGATGAACAGGCCAGAAGTCCACAGGTCAGTGGGAGCTTCGCCCTCTTCACCGACAAAGAGCGTCACAGCAGCCTGCTTCTCCTCATCAGTGTTATTGAAATAACCTGCCACAGAAACAACGTCGCCAGCCTTGAAGCCACCCTCAACCGTGAGCGTTGCAGCATTTGCATTAATCACGCCCTCAGTAGTATAACCGTTGGCAAACGAGATGTTGCTGACAGCATCAGCATTAGCATGATACTTCTGGCTGTTGTCGTATGCGGTTGTTCCGCCGAGTGTGATACCATCTTTAGAAGTAGGATAGTCAATCAGGCCTGCTGCGGGCTCGGGATCGGGAGTGTCAGGAGCATCACCAGCTACCAGTTCGAAGGCATAGAAGTTCAGTGAGCCTGTGGGGTATGTAACCTCAACAGTTCCGGCATTTACACCAACACTGATAATGGGGAACACCTTTTTCGACTCGCCCTCAATTTCGGCTGTAGCATAATCCGTTGCTTCATTCTCCTTGATAACCTGATCAAAGAGTTTATTATCAGACTGCGTCAAAACGAGGTTACGGTCTGTAGCACCACTACTGGCTGTACGGACATAAACCTTCAGCGTGCCTGCTGTGGGAAGTGTCAAGGTGATATTATTCTTCTCACTTGACTTTCCGCCCGTCTTGAAACGTGCACCGAGGTTCTCATACTCCTCAGCTGTTCCGAAATACTGACTGTTAGCATCCACAGCCATCTTGCCGTCTGTGTCAACGTAAGTGAGCTTAAAACCGTCTACATCGTACTCAGCCTTCAGGCCCTCTGTTGCATCAAAAGTGATTTTCTGTGCCTGAGCACCCAGTGCCATCATGGCCACTGCAATAAGAGTAAAAATTTTCTTCATAAGCTTTGTTTGTTTTGAAATGAATTTGTTTTGGTTTTTATTTTCGTTGCAAAGATATTGTTTTTCTGCTTCATGACAAAACAAAACGGCATTTTTTTCACGCAAACGTTTTCACGCGCACACACGCGAACATTATTATTATAAAGTTGTCTAAGTTGTCCAAGTTGTCGTTTAACTACAATATGGGTGTTTTTTAACGACAACATAGACAACAGAATCGGTCAAAAGACCGATTAGGGATAAACAAAATAAACAAAGTTTAACAATCGATCAAAATCTATTAACACGAAAACGGGGCACTTTTCAAAAAAGTTTGCCCTCGGTCGAAAATACGCGAAATATGAGCCACTTTGTAAGTCGCTGATAATCAGCACCAAGAGAAAAATCACGCGTTTCGGCCTTGCAAAACAGGCCGTTTTAGGTTGCCAAACGCACCGTTTCAGGGGCTGAAACGTGCCGTTTCACGATGCGAAACGCGGCGTTTTGCGAGGTGAAACATGCCGTTTTGCACGTTGGGAGCCGCCAGTTCACGCCCCGAGAGCCGCCGCCTCTCGCTCAAACTATACCGTTTTAGCCCACTGTTGAATTGAGGTTACACCAAAAATCCCAGAAAAATTTAGCCCGAAAATTTAACACAATTAACAGAAATTTGGTTAAATACTCTCTGCATCCATTTCTCACCAGAGGTGACTCCTTTTTGCTGGGTTCATTTCTCACGCAGAGGCGCAGAGGATGCAGAGAACACACAGAGAATACGATTATTGAGTAAAAACAGAGTACGGAGAGACAATCCCTCCGCGTATCCTCTGCATCCTCTGCGCCTCTGCGTGAGAGAAAAGATTTGTTCGATTTGCAACGATTTGTCGGATTTCTCACCAGAGGTGACTCCTTTTTGCTGGGTTCATTTCTCATGCAGAGGATGCAGAAAACACCACAAACCGCAAACGATTACGTAAAAAGTTGCCGAAGCATGCTGTTTGTTTCAGTTTTTTTTCGTACTTTTGCAGAGTATTGTCAAGCTACAAATTTAAAACAATTCATCTATATTATTAACTAAAACAAATTATTATGAAGTACAAACTATTACGTTTCTCGCTTCTGAGTGCGCTTGTCATGTTATGCGGCGGACTGTCAATAGCAGGGATTCTGCATCTCCAAGGAGATGAGCAGACTGAGACGTTGACACCCAGCACAACATCAGGCTACGCAGAACTGACTGTGACCAATGCCGGAACAAGCAGTACAGGAAGTGCTCTTGAGATTTCGAAAGGTGACATTGTTGTTACCTCGGACTTAGGCTACATCAAAAATCATGAAATGACCGTTTACAAGAATGGCAGCATGACTATCGGCTTCAAGTCTGGCATCAATGCTCACATCACCAAGGTGGAACTGACGGTGAGCAACTATCACTTCCAGAAACCCGAAGGATGGACATCAGAATTCTCTAACGACACAGATGCCAAGTTTACCTCCAGCGAGACTGAAGTATTCACAACCGATGCAACGGACAAGACTTCACTCACCGTCAGCAACGCATCTGGTGGTAAAACAACTGTTAGGGTGATTACTGTCCACTACGTCATTGACTCCACGTCAGGCGAAGAACCAGGCGGCGGTGAAGAACCCGGAGGCGGTGACGAGCCTGGAGGTGGCGACGAGCCTGGCGGAGAGGAAGGTGGCATTGCAAATCCTTATGTCTACACATTCACAGCAAAGGTTTTCGATGCTAAGCAGCAAACCAAGGAATTGGCTGGCGCTAACTGGACACTTGACCTGACAGCTGAGGGTGACAGCTATTTGGGCTATGACACAACAAAAGGCCAGCAGTTTGGCAAAGCAGCTGATCCTGCAACGGCCATGACACTGACAACATCTGACATTGAGGGAACCATTAAAAAGGTGAAAGTAAACACCAGTGGTGCATCAAGCATCGAGGCAACGCTCACCGTAAAGGTTGGTGATGCAACTTTCACCACAACTGAAAGTGCCACCTCTGTCAGCCTGACCAAAGATGCAACTGACTATGAGTTCGAAGGCTCTGCAACAGGTGCTATCAGTCTGAACTATGCCAACAGCTCACCCAAGGCTATCTACATCAAATCTATCGAGGTAGAATATGAAGCCGCCGCTGAACCTGAGCCCGCAGGCTTCCGCGACATCAAGCTCAACCTGATGGAGCATCCTGAGGTACTGACAGAAAGTGATGTCTACATCACAGTAGCCGAAGACGGCACCATCGGCACAACCAACAATGCCGACGCTGCTGCTGCCACTATTAAGGGTAAAGTTCACAGCAGCTATGGCAGTTCAAACTTCACCGCCAGTGTGCCTGTGGAGGGAACCGTGAAGATTACCTACGCTACGCACGACTACGGCAACGACATCGTTGTGACTGACGACGTCGGAAATCAGGTGGCTAAGCTGAATACACAGGGTGCTAAGTGGATGAGCAACCACGACAACGTGGCAGTTGCCTACTACCGCGTGAACGAGCCCACCACGCTGCACTTCAGCAAGGCTAACTACAACCCCTACTTCGCTGTAGAGGCTATTGACCCCGCTGACCTGCCCGCAGAGGTGACCGTCTACACGGTGAAGTTCGACAAGGGTGACGCTGAGGGCGTGGCTCCTGCCGACATCGAGGTCAACGCAGGCGACGCAGTGACCCTGCCGAAGAACTATACGCTCTACAAGGAAGGCTACACGCTGACCGGATGGGCTGACACCAGCGTGCACGCTGTCGGCGAGCAGATTACTCCCGAGGCAAACGTCACGCTGACTCCGGTATTCACCCAGAACGAAGTGTCACTGGCTGACCGCACGGCTGCAGTGACCTTCAGCTACGAGCTGAGCGGCTACAACGACAATCCGAAGCATAAGTTTGAAGGCAATACGGGTATCATCGTCACGCAGGCCACCATCAACGGCAAGAGCATTGACGTGAAGGTGGACGTTGACGCCACCAGCGGCAAGTTCGCTCACAATGGCAGCGGCTGGCATCAGGTGAACGCAGGCACGAAGGTGACTGTTCCTTCAGCCAAGGGTGCAACCATCGCCGTGAAGACTTATCAGGATGCTAATACACTCAAGTTTGGCGAGACCGCAGCAACAGCAGGCACTGACCCCGCCACTTACACAGCAGAAAACAACGCCGAAACGCTGGTCATTGAGCAAACAGCTCAGGGCTACTGGAACAAGCTGACCATCACCCTGCCCGAGATTCAGGAAGAGGTGGCTCCGCTCTACATCATCGGCGACATGAACAGCTGGAACCGTTCAGCCATGACGGAGATGACCTACAAGGCTGAGACAGAGGCATACGAATATGAGCTCAACACCAACGGAGACGGCAATGGCAAGACCTACTTTGCAATTGCAACCTACCAGCAGACAGCAGAAGAGGCTGAGGCTGACCCGAACTGGGAGACATTCAACAGCGAATATCGCTATGCCATCGCCGAGGGTAACCAGACTGTAGAGCTTAACACTGAGGTACAGCTGGTGAAGGCCAACGGCACAATCGTACTGAACGCTCCCGGCACCTACAAGCTGAGCGTCACGAAAGACATGAAGCTGACCGTCGCCGGTGAGGAGACTGTCATTGAAGACGGCTACTACGTTGTCGGCAACATGACCGACTGGGCCATCAACAAAGACTACAAGATGAGCCTGAACGAAGCTGCTGACACCGAGGAATATCAGTTCAGCATGGAGCTGACTGTCAACTCACAGTTCAAGGTGGTGAAGAAAGAAGGCGACAACCAGACATGGTATCCCGACGGCATGGGCAACAACTACGGTGAGAATGGTGAGATTACCGCCGACGGCGAATACACCATCTACTTCCGTCCCAACGCTGACGGCGGTGACGACTGGTTCTACAACGTCATCTTCGTCACGTCTGACCAGCCGCAGCCGCACGACCCCGTGAGCCTGATCTGGAGCTATGATGCCGACCATCCGATCCCAACCGCTGGTCCGGACAACGGTCTGTACTATGCTTCTTACGTCAACGACGCTACCGGCACGAACTTAGGTCTGCACGGTGTGAAGCTGAACAGCTCGGGCTGGGCATTCTTTGAGAAGCCTGCCGTGGAAGGCACGCTGACGCTGACCTTCAGCAACCGTAAGACCAATGCTGCCTATGCAGTCAACGTCTACACCGGCACACTGACCGACGGCACACCCACCAAGGGCGAGCTCATCGGCGAGATTGCCATTGAGGAAGGCCCCGGTTCCGGCACGCTCGACATTCCTGCTGACGTGACCGGCATCTGGATTGAGCGCAAGACCTCTGCTGAGGGCGTGCTGTCGAAGATTGTCTTCAAGGAGTTCGTACCCCGCTCGTTCGTTGACTTCGAGATTACCAACGAAGAGCTGAGCGGCGAGTTTGACCCGTCGACCCTGCCCGCAGGCGTCACTTTCACCGGCACACAGCGCAACGACAGCCACGGCTATGGCAACGTCACCATCGTGGTTCCCGTCGACGGCACCGTGAAGTTCAGCATCGGCGGCTGCCAGTATGCTAATCCTGCTAACTGCACGGTTACCAATGCTGCCGGCGAGGTTCTGGCTACTCCGAACCTGAAGACAGCGAAGTGCTACCATCAGGACGGCACCGTCGTCAATTACTTCTACGTAGGTGAGCCCACCACGCTGACCTTCAGCAACATTGCTTACCTGCCTTACTTCAAGGCCGAGGCTACGGAGGTACAGGAAGCTGTCATCACCTATAAGGACCAGAACGGCAACACGCTCGGCACGAAGACCGTCTATGAGGGCGACCCCGTGGGCGAGATTCCTTACACCGAGGATGACCTGACCATCGAGGACGGCAATAAGTTCCGCGGTTGGGTTTATGCCAGCGACATCAAGGTCAAGGCTACTGACATCGTTAATGGTAACATGACCATCAGCGCCAAGGTAACAGCCATCGAGACCACGCCTGAGGTTGGCAGCGTGCAGACGTACGACCTGACCAAGGAAACATTCTATCCCGAGGATCACGAGAACTTCAACGTTGAGGGTGGTTCTTACTACAACAACCACGGCTTCACGTTCGCAGCCGGCGGTAAGTTCGAAGTAGCCGTAGGCGGCAAGGCACAGATTGTGCTCGCGCTCTGCCAGTACGGAAACGGCACCACCATCACTGTGACCGACGCTCAAGGCAACGTCATCCGCGACGACGTGCCTGCCAAGGCCGAGGCTGACGGCGGTACGACCACCGTTAACTACGAGGGCGGCGCAGGCATGCTGACCTTCACCTTCGCTGAACAGGCTTATCTGCACAGCGTGACCGTCTACAACGTCAATGACTTCGTGGAGAAGGACGAGGAGTCGGGCTACTACATCATACCCGCAGGCGACGCAGCCAGCTTCGTCTTGGCACTCAACAACGCCAGCTCGGAAGAGAACAGCAAGATATTCCTGCCCAACGGCACTTACGACCTCGGCGAGACCGTGCTGACCACCGTCAGCGGTAAGAACGTGTCCATCGTCGGTGAGTCGATGGAGGGCGTTATCATCAAGACTGCTCCCGACGTCAAGCTCGAGGGCCTGGGTTCTGCCGACCTGCTGGTGAACACCGGCGAGGGCCTCTACCTGCAAGACCTGACGCTGCAGAACGCACTCGACTACTATGCAGCCGGCAGCGCCGGACGTGCCGTCACCCTGCACGACAAGGGTACGAAGACCATCAACAAGAACGTGCGTCACCTGTCATATCAGGATACCTACTATTCTCATAAGGTAGGCGGCGTCTACTACTTCGAAGGCGGTGAGATTCACGGAACGGTTGACTACATGTGCGGTAACGGTCGCGCCTACTTCAACGGCGTGACGCTCGTCAACGAGCAGCGCAGCTCTGCCACGATGACGGCTAACTCTGAGCTCTACGTGTTCAACAACTGCGTAGTGAAGAACAATGCCGACACTTACAACTTCGGACGTGCATGGAGCGACAACCCCGTCTGCATCTGGCTGAACACCACGCTGGAGGATCCCAGCAAGCTGGCTTCTACACGTTGGAACCTGACAGGTATCAACTGCGACTACAGCCTGGCCGGTGAATGGGGCACGATGGACGCTGATGGCAACGACATCACGCCTGCATCGAACAACGTCACCTTCACCAAGGAGAACACCTCGATGAACACCATCCTGACCGAAGAGCAGGCAGCCACCTACACCATGGAATACGTGCTGGGTGACTGGGCTACCGAAGCTCAGGCAACTGCTGAGCAGGTGGTTGCTCCGACGGCAGAGCTGAAGGACGGTACCATCAGCTGGTCAGCCGTAGACGGCGCAACGGCTTACGCCATCTTCGTCAACGGCGAACTGCTGACCATCGTAACCGGAACGACTTACGCACTTGAGCAGTCTACTGAAACCGAAGCACGCCGTGCAGAAAGCGAGCCGGATGTCTACACCATCCGTGCAGCTAACGGACGCGGTGGATTCGGCGAGCCGAAGACTGTAACCGTTGCTACCGGCATCAACACCGTCAAGGCAACGACCGACTTCAGCGGTAAGACTGTCTATGACCTGCAGGGCCGCCGCGTGCTGACCCCGACCAGCGGACAGATTTACATCGTCGATGGTAAGAAGGTCATGATGAAGTAAGCATCAGGCATTTCATCTTCTAACACAAACAGAGACGCCGCAACGTGTGGCGTCTCTGTTTCTTTATATATATAATGTACGCGCGAGAGATTTAACATTTACGTAAACGCTTACGAAGAAAAAAACGAGATATGTTTTCTTGATTTAAATTAATTTTCATAACTTTGCACAAATATTTTGTTTAATTAATAAAACTACTAATTTATGTCTGGTAATTTTAAGAGTATTAAAATGGCGCTGTTGTTCGCCTTCCTGTTCGTGGTAGGCAGCATAACAGCACAGACTGTCAAGGTCACTGTTACTGACGCAACGGGTGAACCCATCATCGGCGCAAGCGTGCTGGAGAAGGGAACCCAGAACGGTGGTATAACCAATCTTGACGGTGAATTCAGCATTACGCCGAAAGGCAGCAGTCAGGTTGTCATTTCATACATCGGTATGAAGACACAGACCATCGACGTCAAAGGCAAGAGTGCTGTAAGTGTGGTTCTCGAAGACGATGCCACTGGTCTTGAAGAGGTCGTCGTCATCGGTTACGGTTCAGTCCGCCGTAAGGACATCACAGGTTCTGTGGCTACGGTCAACAGCGAGACACTGACAGCTGTCCCGGTAGCTAACGCCTCGGAAGCCCTGACTGGTAAGCTGGCCGGTGTGCAAGTAACGACAACTGAAGGTTCTCCCGACGCCGAGGTCAAGATTCGCGTGCGTGGCGGTGGTTCTATCACCCAGTCGAATGACCCGCTCTACATCGTGGACGGTTTCCCCGTTGACGGTATTAGCGACATTCCCGCCAGCGACATTGAAGACATCACCGTGCTGAAGGACGCCTCGTCAACAGCCATCTACGGTAGCCGTGGTGCTAACGGTGTTATCCTCGTTACCACCAAGAGCGGTCAGGCAGGTAAGGTGAAGGTGAGCTACAACGCTTACTACAGCTGGAAGAAGATTGCCAAGACCTACGACGTGCTGGACGTTTATGACTATGCCAAGTGGCAGTATGAGTATGCATTGCTCTACAACGGTGGTGATGCAACTAAGATCAGCCATTACACAGATAAGTTCGGTAACTATCAGGACATGGATCTCTACAGAAGCGTAGAGGGCAACGACTGGCAGGACCTGGCTTACGGACGTACAGGCCATACCTTCAACCACAACATCAGCATCAACGGCGGTGCAGACAACATCAAGTATGCATTCAGCTATGCTCACATGAACGATAAGGCCATCATGGTCGGTTCAAGCTTCAAGCGTGACAACTTCTCGCTGAAACTGAACACCAAGCCGAGCAAGACGACCACGTTGGACTTCCAGGCACGCTATGCCAACACCACGATCAACGGTGGTGGTGCTAACGAGGCTACCGGTTCTTACGACACTGACCGCCGTCTGCGTTACGCCGTGCTTTACACGCCCATCCCCATGAAGGGTATTGACGGCACCGACGAATTGGAAGGTTCAAGCTTCTACGATCCTATCACCACTGCTTATGACAACGATCAGAAGAAGCAGCGCCGCAACCTCAACCTGGCCGGTGCATTTGGTTGGGAGGTTTACAAGAACCTGAAACTGAAGACTGAGTTCGGTTACGACACATACGACGAGTACAGCCAGCGTTTCTGGGGTCTTTCTGCATACTACATCAAGAACGTCCCCACAGGCGACAACCAAGGTAAGCCCGCTATCCGCAACGTGTCGACCATGCGTCACCGCTTCCGCAACACAAACACTGTCAACTATGACTTCAAGTCTCTGTTCGGAAAAGACAGCGACCACTCGCTGAACGTCCTGGTGGGTCACGAGTACGTGATTACCAAGAAGCACGCCATTACCGACGAGGTACACGGCTTCCCCGTGGACTATGATGCAACAACTGCATGGAAACTGACCGCACAGGGAACTCCCTATACCATTGAGGACTTCTACAGCGCAGACGACAAGCTGCTCTCGTGGTTCGGTCGTACTAACTATAACTTCAAGGACAAGTATCTGGTCAGTGCTACATTCCGTGCTGACGGCAGCTCGAAGTTCTCGAAGGAAAACCGTTGGGGTTACTTCCCCTCAGTGGCACTGGCATGGCGCATCACAGGCGAGCCTTTCATGGCTGCCACACAGAGCTGGCTGACAGACTTGAAGCTCCGTCTGAGCTACGGTACAGCCGGTAACAACAACATCCCCGTCGGACAGCTGGTACAGGAGTACAGCCCCAAGGCTACGACATGGGTTGACGGCATCACCAACTACTGGGCACCGTCAAAGACTATGGCTAACCCCGACCTGAAGTGGGAAACCACCATTACCCGTAACGTCGGTCTGGACTTCACACTGTGGAACGGTAAGTTCAACGGTAGCATTGATGCCTATATCAATACGACGAAAGACCTGCTCATTCAGTTCCCGACAGCCGGTTCCGGTTACGACAACCAGTACCGCAACCTCGGTAAGACGCAGAACAGCGGTATCGAGTTCACCTTCACATATCACATCGTGAATCAGAAGGACTGGGGCATTGACTTGTCTGGCAACATCGGCTACAACAAGAACAAGGTCAAGGAACTGGGTATGGAAGACTTTGCCACCAACACCAACTGGGGCTCAACTGAAATCGGTAACGACTACCGCGTAGCAGTAGGTCACTCACTGGGTGAAGTCATCGGTTATGTGAACGACGGCCGTTACGAAGTTTCTGACTTCGAGGGCTACAACGCCACAACGAATGAGTGGACCCTCAAGGAGGGCGTAGTAAACTCTGCAACCGTCATCGGCACCATCCGTCCGGGTTCTATGAAGATCAAGGACATCAGTGGTCCCGAAGGAACACCTGACGGTGTGATTGACGAGAACGATATTACCGACATCGGCAATGTCTATCCGAAGGTTTACGGTGGTTTCGCACTGAACGCACGTGCTTACGGCTTCGACCTCGCTGCCAGCTTCAACTACAGCCTCGGCAACAAGGTTTACAACGCCAACAAGATTGAGTACACAACAGCTTCTTACACGAAGTTCTCTCAGTATCGTAACCTCAGCACTGACATGGCTGACGGCAAGCGCTGGACTTATGTCAATGATGCCGGTCAGTTCGTAACTGATCCTGTTGAGTTGGAAGCCCTGAACGCCAACACCACCATGTGGAGCCCCTACATGTCACGCTTCGTCCTGACTGACTGGGCTATTGAGGATGCCTCATTCCTGCGCCTGAACACTCTGACCTTAGGTTACACCCTGCCTGAGTCGCTGACCAAGCGCGCCGGCATCTCTAACCTGCGCTTCTATGTTACGGCATACAACGTATTCTGCATCACAGGCTATTCCGGCTCTGACCCCGAAGCAGACTGTATCCGCAAAACTAACCTCACCCCGAATGTTGACTACTCTGGTTATCCCCGTAGCCGTCAGTTTGTTGTGGGTCTGAACTTGAATTTCTAAAATGAAGGAGGAATAAGAAAATGAAGAACTATATCAAATTATCAATAATGGCTCTGTCGCTTGCAGGACTTTCCTCTTGCGACATGGACGCACCGTCCATCTCTTCTCTTGACGAGTCATCGGTATTTGCTACCTATTCACTGGCAGAGGCAGAGATCATGTCAATCCACGTTTCTTTCGGTGAGACCAACTCTTATCGCGGACGTTTCCTTCCCTACTATGGTATCAACTCTGACGTAGAATGGATCATCACCCCGACCTATAGCGACCGACTCACTGACAAATACGCATTGGCAAACTATGCTACTCAGCCCGGTAACGGACAGATGAACACTGACAATAATGCCTATGCCAAGTTCTACGAGGGCATTGAGCGTGCTAATCTGGCCATCAAGGGCCTGCGCGAATTCGGTGACGTGGAGAACCGCCCCGAAATGGCTCAGCTGTTAGGCGAGGCTCTGACCCTACGTGCCGTCATCTACAATGACCTCATCAAGGCATGGGGTGACGTTCCCGCACGTTTTGAGCCGAACAATGCAGAAAACCTTTACAAGCCCCGCACCAACCGCGACTCTATCTACAAGGTACTGCTCGCTGACCTGAAGGAGGCTGAAGACTACTGCTACTGGCCCAATGAGAACGCCATCACACGCAACACTGAGCGCGTCAGCAAGTCATTCGTGAAGGGACTGCGCGCCCGCTTGGCTCTCTATGCCGGTGGTTACGGACTCCGCGGCGACGGTTATCGCCGTTCTAAGGACCCTGAACTGGCTCCTGACAAGATGTATCAGATTGCCAAGGAGGAATGTCTGGACATCATCAACAGTGGCCGCAATACACTGGGTTCGTTCGAAGAGAACTTTACCAAGCTGTGCACCGACGACATCACAGCAGGTGGTGAAAGCCTCTGGGAGATTCCTTTCTCTGAGGGTCGTGGCCGCGTGCTCTACACATGGGGCGTACGCCACCAGATAGAAGACCAGTACACCTATCAGCCAAGAGGTGGTGTCAACGGTCCGCTTCCCACCCTGTTCTATGACTATGACGTAGACGACAGCCGCCGTAACATCACCTGTGTTCCCTATCGTTGGGGCGCAAAAGATGACGGTGAGGCAACGGCAGTCAACCACAATGGCCAGAACTACAACGTCTATCAGGTTCCTCAAGTGATGAGCAACCCCACTGCCATGTACTTCGGCAAGCTCCGCTATGAATGGATGGACCGCTTTGTCACTTCCACGAACGACGACGGTATCAACTGGCAGTATATGCGTCTGGCTGACGTCTACCTGATGGCAGCTGAAGCTATTAACGAGATTGACGGTCCCTCAGCTGCATGGCCTTACATGAAGCCCATCCTCGACCGTGCTCTGCCTGCTGCCAAGGTTTCTGCCCTGCAAGCTAAGTACACAGCCAACAAGACCGCCTTCTTCAACGGCATCGTTGACCAGCGTGCCTTTGAGTTTGCCGGTGAAGTGCTCCGCAAGCCCGACCTCGTGCGTTGGGGTATCATCGACGAGAAGATGGCAGAGGCTAAGCAGAAGCTCACCCGTCTGGCTAACCGCGAAGGTGAATATGCTGACCTGCCCGAGAAGGTCTATGTAAAGCTCTATGCAAAGGATGACATCATCCCCAGCGATGCAGAGCTGTTCGACACACCGAAGGAAGGTGAGACACTGATCATCTACGGTCTCAACCATGGTGACACTGACGATCAGGGTAAGAACATGAAGGATGACGGTTTCGAAAGCAAAGGCTGGTTCCTGAGCAACGGAGAGCCCCGCATCACAGACGACATCATCAACGGTCTCTATGTTCAGCAGCCCAGCATGAACTGCCTGTGGCCCATCTGGACCTACTTCATCGGCGTCAGCAATGGTTTGCTGAATAACGATGGCATTTACGGTCAATTGTCTGACTAATCAAAAACAAGATTAACAATGAAAAAGTTTAAGATATTCACATTATGCGCGTTAGGGCTTGCAACAGCAGCCCTGACCGCTTGCAGCGACCAAAGTGAGGAGATAACAAGCATCCTGCTCAACCGCAACTTGTCTCCTATCGGTCTGGAAGCAACGGGTGTAGGTGAGACAACGGCCAGTTTCCGTTGGACTCAGTCACTGAACGCCACCAGCTATAATCTGAAGATTTATGCAGATGACAGTCTGTCGTACAACATGGATGGCAACGCTGTAAAGGAAGTCAACGGCATCACCCCCGACCAGATTCCCGTTACGGTTGACGGCCTGTTCTTCGACACGCAGTACACTGTATATGTTCAGGCAATCACCGATGGTAACGACTCTCGCACCTCAACGTGGAACGGTGCTTACTTCAAGACCAGCACCAAGCAGTTCCTGAAGAACCCGAAACCCGCCGAGATTTCCGACCGCAGCGTCACGCTGAGCTGGGAAGTGGAAGAGGGCTTTGACGTGTCAACCATCGTCATCGGTTCCATCACTCATGAGATTACAGCCGAAGAGAAGGCTGCCGGACAGGCAACCATCGACGGTCTGACTCCTGAGACGACTTACACCGCTTACCTCTATTACAACGGCAAGCAGTGTGGAAACCGCAACTTCACGACCATCGCTGACCTGGCTGGTGCTACGCTCGTTCATCCCGAAGATGACCTGAAGAAGCTGATTGAGGATGAAAACTTGCAGGATGGTACAGTATTCGCACTCTATGGCGGTACTTACAGACTCAACGCCACTTACGACGAGGAAACAGGCGAACTGCTTTCCACCGGTGCTGCCAAGGTCTACAAGAACATCACCATCAAGGGTATCTATCCGACTGACCAGCCCATCATCAAGGGTCGTTTCGAGCTTTACGACGGTGCAGGTCTGAGCCTGAGCCAGGTAATCATCAATGGTCTGGACAACGGTACGACTGACCAGATTTTCAACTACAAGCTCGATCAGGCTGCTGCCGGTACAACGTTCGGTGCACTCGACATTCAGAACTGTGAGATCTTCGGCCGTTCTGACGGCAAGGGTCTTATCTACCTGAACGTACAGGCTGCCGTAGAAAGCATCAACGTCAAGAACAGCATTGTTCATGGCATTGAGTGCTCTGGCGGTGACTTCATTGACAGCCGCACGGGCTATCCCAAGCAGATCAACCTCATTGAGAGCACGTTCTACACCGTGGCCAGCACACGTGACTTCATCCGTGTCGACGATGCATCAGGCAACTTCGCCGGTGTAGCCGGTCCTCAGGTCAAGGTTGACCACTGCACGCTGTATAACGTAGGTGCAGGTTCCAGCTCAGGTGCTGCCAACTATCGTCTGCTCTATGTCCGCTTTGCAGGCAACAAGCTGACGTTCACCAACAACATCGTAGTAGGCACTACCTACAAGCGCGGCTTCACCAACCAGTCATCTTCTGACCAGGAGCCCACGCTGCAGAACAACTACTACTTCAACTGCCAGAACCTGACATCTGCCGGCACGGGTGCTGATGCAACCATCCAGTGGTTCGACGAGAATGGCACCATCGGTGATCCTGGCTTTGCTGATCCTGACAAAGGCGACTTCACGCTGAACGTTGACGGCGCTGCTTATAAGGGCGAAGCTGGTGACCCGCGTTGGAGAACAGCACAATAAGGTTCCTGAACAAACAAACTACTATTGAATAAGCAATGGGAGGGACGTGCATTGAGCACGTCCCTTCTTTTTGCTCGTTGAGAACTGGCGATTCTCGACGCGAGAATCGCCAGTTCTCGCAGTGAGAATCGGCAGTTCTCGCGGCGGTAATCGGCAGTTCTCGCGGCGGGAATCGGCAGTCTGTACTTGCACAGGGATCACTCTTTGCAATAAATGCCTGAAAATTTGGAGAAAACAGAAAGAATAACTAACTTTGCATCATGATTACTAACACTACTGACACAATGAGAAAACTGATTGCTTTGGCCATCGCCCTGCTTCCCTTGTCCTTGCAGGCACAATACCGCTCACAGGTGTGGTGCCCCGACAATGGCGACGGCACCTACACCAACCCCGTCATCAATGCTGACTACAGCGACCCCGACGTCTGCGTGGGGGGAAGCCTCCCCCTACCCCCCTCCCAAGGAGGGGGAACTGGCGACTTCTACATGACGGCCTCGTCGTTCCAGTGCGTCCCCGGACTGCCTATCCTGCACTCCAACGACTTGGTGAACTGGGAGATCATCGGCTACGCGCTGAAGTCACTTTATGAGGGCGACGACGAGCTGACCGAGCACTTCAACACCGTGCAGCACGGCAACGGCGTGTGGGCTCCCTCCATCCGCTATCACGACGGCGAGTACTACATCTACTGGGGTGACCCCGACTTCGGCGTCTTCATGGTGAAGACCCGTGGCGGCAATCCCGCCGGCGAGTGGGAGCAGCCCCTGTGCGTCATCAAGGACAAAGGCATGATTGACACCACCCCACTCTGGGACGACGACGGTCGTTGCTACCTCGTGAACGGCTGGGCCAACTCACGGGCGCAGTTCGCCAGCGTGCTGACGGTGCGCGAGCTGTCTGCTGACGGCACACGGCCCATCAGCGAACCGGTCATCGTCTTCGACGGCAACGGCACCGAGAACCGCACCTGCGAGGGACCGAAGTTCTACAAGCGCGACGGCTGGTACTGGATCATGTGTCCCGCGGGCGGCGTGCCCACCGGCTTCCAGCTCGCCATGCGCAGCAAGTCACCCTACGGCCCCTACGAGCACAAAATAGTCATGGCACAGGGCAGCACCGACATCAACGGCCCCCATCAGGGCGGCTGGGTGCACATACCCCCTCAGGCAGGAGCGCCGGGAACGGGTGAAGACTGGTTCCTGCACTTTCAGGACAAGGAAGCCTATGGCCGCGTGGTACACCTGCAACCCGTAGACTGGTCAACGGGCTGGCCCGTCATGGGACGCCCCCTCCCAACCTCCCCACAAGGGGGAGGAGCCTTGGGCGAGCCTGTGACCACCTACAGAAAACCTAAAATCTCAAATCTTAAATCTCAAATCTCAAACCCCGTCGAGTCCGACGAGTTCAACACGCCCCGTCTCGGCTTGCAGTGGCAGTGGCAGGCCAACTATCAGCAGGTCTTCGGCATGCCGACGGCCTTCGGCACCATGCGCATCTACACCCACAAGCTGCCTGACGACGCCAAGAACTGGTGGCTCGTTCCTAACATGCTGCTGCAGAAGACACCGGCCGACCGCTTCACCGTCACCACGAAGCTGCGCCTGACGGCGAAGGCCGACGGACAGACGGGCGGACTCATCATGATGGGGCTCGACTACTCCGCCCTCGTCGTGAGGCGCGTGGGTGACGAGTTCCAACTGCTACAGGTCACGTGCCATCAGGCCGACAAAGGCAAAGAACAGACGGAACAGCTCCTCGCCACGCTCCAGCCGACGGCGAAGGACGAGATTGACTACAAGCCGAGCATCCACGAGGACATCTACCTGCGGCTGACGGTCACGCCACCGGTCAACACCACGGGCCACTATCAGCTGCCCAGCGAGCTGCCCTCCCCCACCGTACGTTTCTACTACAGTCTTGACGGCAAGACCTACACAGCGTGCGGCGAGGTGTTTCCCATGCGCCAAGGCAAGTGGATAGGTGCTAAGTTCGGTTTCGTGGCCGTCGACACCCAGCCCAAGACTGACCGCGGCTGGATTGACGCCGACTGGATCAAAGTCACAAGATAGCATAACGTAAACTGCCGGTTCCCAACGTCGAGAACCGGCAGTTTGCATATCATTGTTATTTCTTCACTATTTACCTATGCCATTCCACGTCAAAATGCCCGTCGGTTATTTTGCAGTGCTTGTCTGTGCCATCCATGAAATGGGCATCACCCTCGAAGTCAAAGGTACCAGAGAGCACTTCGCCTCTTTTACAGGTGCGGATGCCAACACGCGAAGAAGTGATGGCAAGGTTCTGTCCGTAATTATGGGTGATTCCCCCTTCCTGTTCCGACCCGGCAAGGTAGGGCAGTTCTATATCTGCCACATTCTCTAAAACAGCACCGGGCGACAGTTTCGTAATGGGCAGTTTGATGGAAATGTAATTTGAGCCTCTCAATTCTTCGATGGGCTCCAATGCCGCATTTATGTAAAGCGTGTCATTTCCCATATAATCCTCCACCGCATATACTTTATATCCATAATCGACGAATGGAAGTATCGGCTCCCAGGCGTATTCCACTTTCTTTCCATTAAGCAAAAAGCCCAGAGTGTTTTTGCCTGTGTCCGTTTCCGCGAAAGGGTCGTCCTTGTCGCAAGAGGTGAGGGAGATGGCGGCAAGCATCGCAAACAGGATTCTCCAAATCTTCAATGTTTTCATTGTTATGTTATCTATTTGCAAACTGTTTGAATTTGAACGTGTGGAAAATGTCGCCCGCTGTAACGGTCAGTTGCAGTGGTCTTTCTTCCGCTGTGTCATTGGCCTCGAAAACGACCTTGAGTTTATTGCCGCTGATCTCTGCTTTGAACCAATCCGTCGTTATTGCATGATAATCATTCGATTCGCGGGGAGGATAAAAGTATTCTCCGCTCGACGTGACATTCACTATCCACGGTGATGAATAGTTCCGGCAAGAAAAAGTAAATTCAGCTCCATTTGCAGAAACATTATACACGCCATCGGTCATCTGTACTGGCACTTCCGCTTTCCAAACCATCGCGTCCCAATCTCCATCATCATCGCTGCAAGAATTAAAGGCGAGAACAGCGACTACCATCACAAGGATGCTTCTCCAAATCTTCATTGTTTTCATTTGCGTTACAATTTTAATGTATTCTACTTTATTAAACGCCGAAAGCCGGAAATCTTGCACCGTCGTGCGTTAAAATTTCCTAATTTCAACGAAGGCGAGCAGTACAGCGACGAGCATTTCGCGGTACAGCACGCACTGTTCCGAGGTACAGAAGCGTAAATTTGCGACCGTCCAGCCCGAGGTGCGCGATCGCGCAGCTGGAGGTGGACGGTCGCGCAGCCCGAGCTGGACGCTCCGGAATGAATAGTATTGTACCCAGAAACGGTGCGTTCTACTCCGCAGAAATATCGGTTCTGCACCTGAGCAGCTATTAAAGTACGTCACCGCGCACGGTGCTGCCCTTGCTTCTTGGGACTTTCGCCACCGAAGAGGAACGAGGGCTGATAGCCGCCGAGGTCAACCACGACTTTCTCAAAGACGATGGCCGGATGCAGCGGACGCAACGTGAGCTTGTGGACATCAGCTGCGCCTAAGGGCAGCTCCACCTCTTTCTCCACCACGCGGCGGGCAACGGTGGGGTAATAGATGCTGTAGATGTTCTCGGGCTTTTCGTTGAGGTCAGCATTGAAGTTGACCGCAACAGGCTCGCAGCCATCAAGGGAAACCTCATAGCACAGTCCGCCGATGTTCAGATAGTCGAGCGTGGACTTTACGACAATATGAATCTTGACCGTGGGGAGCGGCACCACTTCGTTCACTCCAGCCGGGCTGACGATGATGTCGCGCGGAGGCAGTTCGCCCTTGAAGGCATAGGTAAGCTCTGCTCCGTCGACAGCGGCATCGTAAGGCATGAGCGTAACACCACTCAGCGTGCGCCCCATGAAGGGAATCACGGTCCACTGAGCCTGAACAGCGTCGGTCTTCGTGTAGAAGTGCTCTGCCTCCATGGCCACATAGCCGTCTTTGGCGGTGAAGACGGAGCCTCCCTCTGCCCCCCCTAAGGAGGGAAGATTGTCAATGCGCTTCACCTCTGGCATGACGTCAGCAGGGCCGAAGTCATCATTCCAACTGCGGTAACCGATGTGCTTCTGCGTCATCATGCCGTTCCACTTGCCGCCGGCAATGTCGTGGTTATACTGCGCACAGAGCACGGAGTCACGACGGAAGCACTGCTCCACCCTGTCGGCCCACTCGTTGCAGTCAGGGTCATCAGCGCTGAAGAGCTGGCGGTTCATAGCCTGCGCGTAGTACATTTCATAAACGTTAGCCATGGCCTGCACGGGGAAAAGTATCAGTTCGCGGTAAGCATCCCGACGGTCGGCAGGCAGCTCGGTGTAAAGCCGCAGGGCGTCACGCTCCAGCTGCTGATACTGGCCGACTACCTGTGCCCATTCGCCTGTCTGCAGGTTATAGGTGGTGCAGTCAAGCATCTCAGCGGTGGAGCGGCCTGCGTACTTACAGCAGAGGTTCAGGATGCGGGCTGCTTCAACGGCATGAGCCTCACCGAAGACGGAGGCGCAGAAGGGGACGGTGTGGGCCGCGACAATGTCGCGGCATACCAGACCAGAAGGGCCGGGAGCGCCGGAAAGACTGGAGGCGCCGGAAAGACCGGAGGCGGCGGAATGACCGGAGGCGGCGGAATGACCGGAGGCGGCGGAGAGGGATGGATTCCACGCCATGTCCATGAAGAGCGTGATGGGGTACTCCATGGGCTTCAGGTCGCCGACGTTGAGAATCCACATGCGGTCAATGCCGTGGGTGTAGGCCAGCGTCAGCTGCTCCCACATATTCTGGGTGGGCGTGACGTTGAGCCACTTCGAGTTGCGCGGTGCACCGACGTAGTCAACATGATAATAGAGTCCCCAGCCGCCCGGATGCTTACGTTCCTTGGCATTGGGCACACGGCGCACGTTGCCCCAGTTGTCGTCGCAGAGCAGCATCAACACGTCGTCGGGCACGGTCATGCCCTTGTCGTAATAGTCGAGCACCTCTTTGTAAAGCGCCCACACCTGCGGCACGTTCTTCGGGTTCTTGCCCGTCACCTCCTTGATGATGCGACGCTGGTTGTCGACAATCTTCTGCAACAGACGGGTGTCAGCATCTTCACTCATGGCCTCATCGCCGTCGCCACGCATGCCGATGGTGATGATGTCGTCGGTGTTCTTCGCACGCTCAATACCCTCGCGGAAGAACTGATCAATCATCGCCTGATTAGTCTGATAGTTCCATGCGCCGTACTCTGCACGGTGACGCGCCCACTCCTGATGGTTGCGGGCCATGGGCTCGTGGTGACTGGTGCCGATGATGACGCCCATCTCGTCAGCAAGGGGTGAGTTCTGCGGGTCGTCGGCATAGAACGCCCAGCCCCACATGGCCGGCCAAAGGAAGTTTCCTTTCAGGCGCAGTATCAGCTCAAACACTTTCTCGTAGAACTCATGACCGCCATAGTTGGTGCCGAACGTGTTTTTCACCCACGACGTCAGGCACGGTGCCTCGTCGTTGAGGAAGATGCCCCGATAGCGCACAGCCGGCTCGCCGTCCGTATAGGTGCCACGCAAGGCATATATCTCCTCATGCTTCTCGATGGGCACGTCTGCCCAGTAGTACCACGGCGACACACCAATCTGCCTCGACAGCTCATAGATGCCGAAGATGGTGCCACGGCGGTCGCTACCGGCAATGACGAGTTGCTGTCCGACGAGCTGAATGACATACGTCTCCCGCTTGTTCTTCAAGGCAGAGAGGTCTATCTGCTTCTGGCGTACCAGCTGATCGATAGCCGCAGAGTGGCCGATGGTGCCGACAAGGATGCGGGCATGCGTGTCAGTGGTCAACAGCGCCTCTACTCCCGTCACCCGGCCGAAATCAGTGCAAAGCGTCTTGGCAGCCCGCAGCACTCCCCGCTCATCACCGTTATCAACATAGATGGTGGCAGGCACGCCGCCGAGATAATTACCGCCACCATGAAGCAGCACGTCGCCCTGCGTGAACTGGATGAAGCGGTCAGCAGCTACGGAAGGGAGTGCGGCCAAGAGTGCGGCAGCAAAAAGGAAAATGGTCTTTACTTTCATTGCTTTTTCCATTAATAATAACAAAAGACGGCCCGCAAGGTTTTTGCGAGCCGTCCTTATTGAATGTTCTGCGTGTTTCTATGCCTTTGGCTCTGCCTTCTTCGCCGGTTTCTTAGCTGCCGGCTTCTTTTCGGCAGGTTTCTTCTCAGCAGCCTTCTTCACGGCCTTCGTTTTCTTCTCAGCCGGTTCCAGCTTCTCCAGACGAGCCTTCAGACGTGTAATCTCCTTGTCCTTCATCTCGATTTCGTCACCCTGATTACGGATGGTTGTCTAGAGGCTATTAAACTCCTAATTGTCAATCTCAGAAGGATAGAGTGCATTGACGCGGTTGATGAAGTCGCCGAGAATGTTCATATAGTTGGTGAACGCATCGAACGCGCCGCTATAGATGCCACGGTCCAGACCTACGTTCGAGGGCTTGGTGGTCATGAAGCGGAAGTTGTTGCTGGCCTGCAGGTAGTCCCAGTCCTGATTGATGCGCGGGTCGTTGGCAATGCGCAGACGGTCAGCCACGCTGTAGAGCTTGTTGAACGCCTCACGCTGCATGGCATTACCGAGCCAGCAGCTGACGTCGCGCTCTTCGTCAACCCAACTGAGCGTGTCGGGCACGTCAAGATTACCCACACTCTTGGTCTTCATGCAGATTTCCGTAGGCGTTGAACACGTGATGCC